>JAFWWA010000031.1 GCA_017523755.1 Christensenellaceae bacterium
GTCTTTGACCTCATAGCCGAGCAGCACATCCACGGAGACATCAAAAAAGTCCGCCATTTGGATAATCAGCTCCAGCTCGGGGGTCGAAAGCTTTGCCTCCCACTTATATACCGCTCCTGCCGTCACCCCCAGCGCCTCGGCAAGTTGCTCCTGGGTCAGCGACCGCTCTTTGCGGAATGAGCGGATATTCTCCGCCAGCATCATCTTCATTAGCTTGCCTCCTTTGTGTTTCTACAGATGATTATACTGCATCAAAACCGGAAAGTGAACAGACCACTCATATCAATTGTATTTCATTTTTCATACTGTCAGTAAGAGTTTTCTGCATTATGAGGGGTTCATGCCTTAAAGAGACTCACTGATACAAGAG
Organism: Christensenellaceae bacterium; assembly: GCA_017523755.1. Lineage (GTDB taxonomy): Bacteria > Bacillota > Clostridia > Christensenellales > Christensenellaceae > SIG371. Next base: position 371 of record JAFWWA010000031.1, read on the forward strand.
GCGATTCTATGAAAAAGGTAAAGAAAATCCCAAACTGCTGTTCATACAACAGTCCGGGTTTCACTTATAGCCAACCTTTTCAGACAGATGCCCAAATGGTTTTAGATTTAAAACTTTCTTATGAGCACCCGCCTAAAAGCGGCTGTGTCTTTTTCTGCCTATTACGGCAATAAAAAATGTGCAGAAACTGCACATTTAACAGTGATCAGGCAGAAAAGCTCACACGATGATATCGTTTGTCATATCCTCTCCCGACCTTCCACCGCGGAAAACCGAGTATATATCCGTAGCCCTGACGGTCGTCCTTACCGCCGTGAGCTCTGAAGAAACGGGATTCGTTATGATGCCTGAACCGCCAAGAAGAGACAGAATCTCCTTTCTTTCTTTGTTTACGGCAAGAACCCTTAAAGCTGCGGGCTCCTCATCCGCCTTTATATCGAGATCCTTCGTGATGTCTAGAAGGATGTTTATGAAGATCCTCTTTATCCTTGAGGCGGGATACCTTTTGCTCTTGACTAAGAAAAGAAGCTCGTCGTAGCTTTTCGCTTTTCCCGCTGCCGATACAATCCTGTTCTCGAGTCCTTCACCGACTTCCGCATGTTGGGACAGTATCTCAGGGGCAAGGCTCCTTATCTTTATCATGAGGGGAGCGAATATATCTTCGGTGAAGACTGGGATCTCTTCTTTGAAGTCCTCTCCGAATGAATATTTTTCCCCGTTTTTTATCCTGTTTCTTATCTCAAGAGCGCTTCCCGTGCCGTCATGAAGAGAGCTTTCGCGCTTTACGGGAACAGGTATGATGCCGCTTCCGGCCTTCCTTATAGCCCTCATGTATTCCCTTGCCAGGATGTCGTTAGGCATGAGATCCTCTCCCGAGGCCGATGCCAGAGCCCTGGCAAATGTGTTGCCTTCTTTAAGGGATGCCTTAAGCCTGTCCCTGTATCCGCCGTCTTCCTCATCAGGGACCTCAAGGCCTGCGCCTCCCGATTCGGAACCGAAGGATAGCCATCTTGATCCTATGGCGTCAGCTATCCTGACCGCACCCGACGCGAATCTCCATGCCGGAGCGCAGGAATACTGTACGGGCAGCTCGAAGACTATGTCCGCACCGTTATGTACGGCGGCTCTCGCGCGGGCGAATTTGGAGAATACGGCGGGCTCCCCCCTCTGGACGAAGTCAGAACTCAGTATGACCGCGACGTACTTCGCATGGGTCAGCTTTTTCGCCTGCATAAGATGGTATCTGTGGCCTTCGTGGAACGGGTTGTATTCGGCAATAACTGAACAAATATCGTGCATTTTTAAGGTATATCTCCCTTTTCAAGAGGACGTAATTAAGGTATAATGCTAAAGATGTATGTAATGACGTCTCTCATAAAGAATATATCTTATGGGAAGGCCGTAATCAATAAGCTCGTTCTTATCCGGCCCAAAACTTAGAACTATATTTCGGAGGAGAAATAATGGTAAATATTCTGGTCATCAATGCAGGAAGTTCATCTGTAAAGTATCAGCTCATCAACATGGAGGATGAGAGCGTAATAGCCAAGGGACTCGTCGAGAGGATAGGGCTTGACGGCTCGTGCCTCACACACAGGCCGACGGGAAAGGACAGATTCGTTCTTGAAAAGCCCATGAAGAACCACGGCGAAGGCATCCAGGAAGTCTTAAAGGCTCTTGTCGACAAGGATCACGGAGTCATCCCCGATCTTTCGAGCATCAAGGCTATCGGCCACCGCGTTCTCCACGGAGGATACCGCTTCACGCAGCCTACCATCGTTGACGACGAAGTGCTTGACGGTATCCGCGAGTGCATAGAGCTTGGGCCTCTGCACAACCCCGCGAACATCAAAGGCATAGAGACCTGCATGGAGCTCATGCCCGGCGTTCCCAACGTAGCTGTATTCGATACCGCTTTCCATCAGACGATGCCTGATTACGCATATCTCTACGCCATCCCCTATGAGGATTATGAGAAATACAAAGTCCGCAAATACGGATTCCACGGAACATCCCACAGATACATCACACAGACAGTGCTCGAGTATCTGGGAAAGGCGCCCGAGGAAGTCAAGCTCGTATCCTGCCACCTTGGAAACGGCTCCAGCCTTGCGGCCGTCAAGGACGGAAAATGCATCGACACCACGATGGGACTTTCACCTCTTGAAGGTCTCGTGATGGGAACAAGGTCCGGCGACATAGACGCTTCGGCCATACCGTTCCTCATGAAGAAGCACGGGATGACCGCTGACGAAGTCCTTACATATCTCAACAAGAAATCCGGCGTGCTCGGCATCTCCGGCATCTCCAGCGACTTCAGGGACCTCGAGTCCGCTGCAGCCGAGGGAAATGAGATGGCAAGGACAGCCCTCAACATGTTCAACTACAGGATTCGCAAGTACATCGGCGCATATGCGGCAGCCATGGACGGTATCGATGTCATCGCTTTCGCGGGCGGCATCGGCGAGAACGACCAGGATGTAAGAAGGGAAGTCTTAGAAGGACTCGGATTCCTGGGCGTCAAGCTCGACCTTGAGAAGAACAAGACCAGAGGAGAGCTCAAGATCATATCCGCTCCCGATTCGAAGGTCACGGTCATGATCGTTCCCACGAACGAAGAGCTCATGATAGCAAGGGAGACACAGGCTCTCTGCATGTAAGGGCGTAAAGCATAAGGAATAAATGTGAAAGAGCGGCCGTTCGGCATGTTTTCCGTGCCGGACGGTCTTATTTCCTGCCCCTGATGGGTTGACAACAGGTTGGTTTGAAAATATAATCTAACTTGGACTTTTGTGGGAGGAGGCTTACCCGTGATAGAGATCGGATCAAAGGGAAATTTCGTGATCGATCTGCTTCCTGCTCTGGAAGAAGAAGGGCTCGCCTTCAGATTCGAGAGCCAGGGGATACCTGTAGACGAAGACGGCTTTGATATTGAGTTCGAACAGCCGCCGACAGTCAGGACCGATTATGTTTATATTGGCGGCAGGCTCGTCCTTAACGGGACGCTCTCGTGCGTGATAGCGGGAGAGTGCGACAGATGTTTAAAGCCCGTGCCGGTGCCTCTTGAGATAAAACTTTCGGAGACGGTCTTTAGGGGAGCGCCCGACGACGAGGATGATGAGAGCTATGTGTTCTTTGGAGAGAAGGCGGCTCTCGACAAGATCATACTCGACAATATCATGCTCAACATGCCGCAGAAGATATTATGTAAAGAAGACTGCAAAGGGCTCTGTCCCGTATGCGGTATCGATTTAAATGAAAACACATGTGACTGCAAGATCGAATCAGACGATAACAATCCTTTCAGCAGACTTGCAGGACTGTTCAAAGACGATGAGGAGGTGTAATAATGGCAGTACCAAGAAGAAGACATTCAAAGATGCGTGCCCGCACAAGAAAGGCAAACTGGAAACTCAGCGCTCTCAATCTGGTTGAGTGCCCGCAGTGCCATGAGCTGAAATTATCTCACAGAGTATGCAAGAACTGTGGATATTATGACGGCAGAGAGGTCGTTTCAGCCAACTGAGAACTGAAATGAGGATCCCTTGCGTGCCATTCGGCTCTGCAAGGGTTTTTCTGTATTTTTAAGAGTGATATGAAGAGATTCATCTCAGCCTTAGCCGGCGTGTTTTTTCTTATAGGGATACTTTTCCTGTTCATTGACGTGCTGTCTTTTGACAGGTCTTTCTATGCCCGGGAATACAGGAAACTGGGGACGGCTGAGGATATTGGGATAAGCAGGGAGGACCTCGACAGTGCTACCGAGACTCTTCTTGATTATCTTAAGGACGAAAGGGATGACCTCGTGGTCCATGCCGATTTTGAGAGCGGGGGCGTGCGCGAGGTATATAACGACAGGGAAAAGGCCCATATGGTGGACGTTAAGGCGCTTTACCAGACGGGCAGGAAGGCGGTATATGCCGCTCTTGGCGTATCCACAGCCCTGCTCCTGATACTCCTCATATCCTCAGGGAAAGAAAAGAAGCTTCCCGTGATAAAGGGATACATAGACTCGAATCTTATCCTCCTTATCATGATCACGCTTTTGGGCGGATACGCGGTGCTCGATTTCAACAGCTTCTGGACAGGGTTCCACCATATCTTTTTCACGAACGACCTCTGGCTCCTCGATCCCAGGACATCCGTCCTTATAAACATGGTGCCCGAGCAGTTCTTCTTCGATCTGGTGACCCGCATAGCCGTGTCGTTCGCGATAACGGCCGCAGTGCTCCTTCTTATTGCACAGACCGCAAAAAAACGGATAAAGGACAGGTACGATGTCTGATTATCTTGAAAGATCAGAGGAAAAGGTAAAGGAGCTCGTAAGCGGGGATGACGTCACGATAATGGCGTTTGAGACCTCGTGCGACGAGACAGCCTGTGCGGTGGTGAAAAACGGCCGCGAGGTACTGGGGAATTCCGTATATACCCAGATAGCCATACACCGCGAGTTCGGCGGAGTGGTCCCCGAGATCGCTTCGAGGAACCATGTGGCAAAGATATCCTCCGTGGCGGAGGACGCCTTAAGTCAGGCCGGCATCGGATATGACGGGATAGACGCCGTAGCGGTGACCTGCGGGCCCGGGCTCGTGGGAGCGCTGTTAACGGGAGTGGCCTTCGCAAAGGGGTTAGCTTTCGCGCTTGACAAGCCGCTCATACCCGTTAACCATATGGAAGGCCACATAAGCGCCAACTATATAACATATAAGGATCTCGAGCCTCCGTTCATATGCCTTGTCGTGTCGGGAGGCCATACGGCCATACTCAACGTGACGGCTCACGGCTCATATAGGGAGCTAGGCACCACGAGGGATGACGCGGCTGGCGAGGCCGTTGACAAGATCGCGAGGGTACTGGGGCTGCCGTATCCGGGAGGTCCTTCTCTTGAGAAGCTGGCTATTGACGGAGATCCCCATAAATATGAGTTTCCCCGGGTCTTCAAAGGGGAGACGCACCTTGATTTCTCGTTCAGCGGGATGAAGACTGCGGCGATAAATCTCATAAGAAAGCTCGAACAGAAGGGCGGGAACTACAGGAAAGAGGACGTGGCGGCAAGCTTTCAGGATGCCGTCATGAGCTCGCTCATAAGGAACGCGACGGAAGCTGTAAGAAGGGAAAACGGAACGAAGCTGGTGCTTGCCGGAGGCGTCTGCGCAAACTCCGTGCTGAGGAAAAAGGCGCTTGAGGCAGCCGGGGAGCTCGGGATAGAGGTACTGTTCCCGGAGCTTAGGTACTGCACCGACAACGCCGCGATGATAGCTTCGGCAGCGTATTTCTCTATGAAGCACGGCCCGGCGGGGCTCGGACTCAACGCCTATCCGGCGATGGGGACGACGGATCCATGCCCCAAGGGGACGGAATGATTGATACTTACCGGGACTGAAAAGGCAGGGATGTAAATATGACACAGAACAGATTCAGGATAACGACGGTCGCAGCGATAGTGCTGCTCCTCATCATACTGGTGCTCATAATGGTGTTCACACTTACAGGAGTAGTGCCGAAGGAGAGCTTCAGCGTCGAAGGCTTCAAGGTAGTCATAGACGCATCGCACGGGCTTCCCGACAAGGGGCTCGTAGGCGAGATCACGGGCAAGAAGGAGAGCAACTACAATCTTTATACGGCCCAGGTCCTGGAGTCGAGGCTCAATGAGATGGGCGTCGCGACCGTGATGACGAGGAAGGACAGCAACGCCCTTTCCGACACCAGACAGGACGACCTCGCGCTGAGGAAAAGGATAATAACCACGAACGCTCCCGATGCGGCCATATCGTTCGAGATAGGCTACAGGGAGGACAAGACCTTCGAGGGACCTCAGGTCTATTATTCGCCGTCATCCGAAAAAGGAAGGATCCTTGCGGAAGCGGTCCAGGAGAAGCTCAACGAAGAGTTTAAGATCGCGGGAAGAAAGGCGGAGTCCAGGGAAGAGTTCATAACGAACGCGGGCGATATCCCAGTGATCGTGATAGAATACGGCAACTTCTCTAATCCCGAGGATGAGCTTCTTTTAAGAAAGAAGAACTACAGGATGAGGGTCGCCGGGGCTGTCATAAGAGGCCTTGAGGCGTATGCCGAGGCTGGGAACTGATATGCCCGAAGAAAAGAAGGACCTGTTTTCTCCGCTGTCCGAAAGCGAGGCGAGGCTCAAGAATCCCGTCGTCCTGGCTTATATAGGGGACACCATATACGACCTCTATGTAAGGACCAAGCTCGTTAAGGAGAGCGATGAGCACGTAAACGAGCTCAACGGCAGGGCAAGGCAGATCGTGAACGCCGCCGCGCAGGCTAAGGCCGCCGAAAGGATAGCCTTCACGGAGGAAGAGGAAGCGGTATATAAAAGAGCAAGGAACGCCAAGGTCGGAACAGCTGCAAAGAACATGAGCCTTGGCGATTATCATAAGGCAACGGGCCTCGAAGCGGTGATCGGATATCTCTATCTTACAGGCGCAAGAGAGAGGCTCGACGCAATATTTGAAAGGATATTTGAAGATGAGCAGAGTTGAACCTAAGGTCGAACTTTTGTCATATACGCCCGAACCTGAGATGACTGTAGCCATGGCGGCAAAGCTCTGCTACAGCAGTTCGCATATCTCGGATCTGGCTGATACAGACAGCGAGAGCCAGGCCAAATTCATAAAGAGGCTCATGAGCATGGGGCATCTTTCCCCGATAGAGCACGCGAGTTTCACATTCGGCATCGAAGGAGTATCGAGATCTTTCCTTGCCCAGATAACGAGGCACAGGATAGCCAGTTTTTCCGTCCAGTCCCAGAGGTACGTGGGACAGAGCAAGGAAGGCGGAGTCATGAATTACATACTCCCGCCGTCGATAGAGGCTCTTGGGGAAGAGGCTGTCGCCGAATACGAAAAACAGATGGAGACGATGTCCCGCTGGTATGCGGAGTGGGTCGAGAAGCTCGGCGGGAAGAGCCAGAGCGCGAACGAGGACGCAAGATTCGTACTTCCCAACGCCTGTGAGACCAGGATGGTCATGACTATGAACGCAAGGGAGCTTCTGCATTTCCTGGCGTTAAGATGCTGCAGGAGAGCCCAGTGGGAGATAAGGGAAGTGGCATGGCAGATGCTTGAGCTCGTATATCCCGTCGCTCCCTCCATATTCTCGAAAGCAGGCCCCGGATGCGTTTCAAAGGGCTGCCCGGAAGGAAAGTTCACCTGCGGGGATCCGTCGTGGGCCAGGGAGATGCTTGCCGGGATAAAGGCAAAGACTGATAAGACTGAATGATCATACGGATTTGATATGACTGAAGATATCATCATAGGGAGAAATCCCGTTACCGAAGCCTTAAGGGCTGAAAGAGAGATAGAGACCATATTCATCCAGCAGAACCTGACGGACGGACCGCTGGGAAGAGTGATAGGCCTTGCCAGGGACAGAAGGATACCCGTAAGACGCGTGCCGAAAAAGAAGCTCGACGAGATGACGAGGGAGGTCCCGGGCGGAGCGCCCTTAAATCATCAGGGAGTCGTGGCAAAAGCCGCTCTCATGAAGTACGCTTCTCTTGACGATATGCTTTCGCTTGCTGAAAAAAAGGGCGAAGCGCCATTTATAATCGCTCTTGACGGCATAACTGACCCGCATAATCTGGGAGCTATAGTGAGGAGCGCTGAGGTTTTCGGAGCTCACGGCGTCGTGATCCCGAAGAACAGGAGCGCGTCCATGAACGCTGCGGCGATGAAGGCCGCGAGCGGGGCGGAGGAGTTCATACCCGTGGCGAAGGTCGGGAACCTTTCAAATGCCATTGGGGAAATGAAGGAAAAAGGTCTCTGGATAGCATGCGCCGACATGTCGGGAGTTAGAGCCGATAAGGCTGATCTCAAAGGACCGCTCTGTCTCGTGATCGGTTCCGAGGGTAGCGGGGTCTCAAGGATAGTAAGGGAAAAATGCGATATCACGGTAAGTATAGAAGTACTGGGGAAGGTCGATTCCCTCAACGCTTCATGCGCCGCAGCAGTCCTCATGTATGAGAAGAGGAGACAGACCGGTTTGGCAGATGACGACATTTGAAAGGCTCAGTGATACGGAACTCATAGTGATGGCCCAGGACGGGAACGGGCAGGCCTATGAGTGTCTTCTTGAAAGATACAAGAATCTGGTAAGGGCAAAGGCCAGGACCTATTTCCTTGCCGGAGGAAACACGGAAGACCTTATACAGGAGGGGATGATCGGACTGTATAAGGCGATAAGGGACTATTCTGCAGGTGAGAACGGCAGGAAAGCTCCCTTCGGCATGTTTGCCGACATGTGCGTGACAAGGCAGATACTGACCGCGGTGAAAGCCGCAACGAGGCTCAAGCACATGCCGCTTAACAGCTACATCTCCTTTAATCAGCCGGTCTTCGAAGGAGAAAACGAGAAGACCCTTGAGGAGATACTTCCCGCTGACGGGGATCAGGATCCCGAGGAGATCGTCATGAGACAGGAATCCTATGAGATAATGACCGCGAAGATAAAGGAAGTGCTCTCAAAGCTGGAGATGAAGGTGCTGGAGCATTACCTCAGCGGCAGGAGCTATCAGGAGATAGCTGACGATCTGGGGAAACCCGTGAAGAGCATAGACAATGCGCTTCAGAGGATAAAAACGAAGCTTACGAAGGAATTCGCGGGCTGACAAACATGATATACGCGGGACAGGCTGAGGCCGCCCGATGGATATACAGGCAGGCCGGAACGGCCCGCACCAAACAATCATTAGTTGGCTTAGGTATAGGAGGAGTTAAGTCGCTATGTCAGAGAATATGGTCTTGACAAGAAAAGGTTATGAAGAACTGGAACAGAAGCTTGAGTATCTCAAGAATGTCCGCAGGAAGGAAGTAGCAGAGCAGATCAAGGTCGCAAGATCCTACGGCGATCTGAGCGAGAATGCGGAATATGATGAGGCAAGGAATGAACAGTCTCTTCTGGAAGGGCAGATACAGACCATCGAGAACCAGCTCAAGCTGGCGGTCGTGGTCGAAGAAGACGAGATGAATTTCGATAAGGTCAGCATAGGGGCTCAGGTCAAGGTGCTCGACATGGAATTCAACGAGGAAGACACATATAAGATACTGGGTACTGTGGAAGCAGACCCGATGAACAATATCATCTCCAATGAGAGCCCGATGGGAAGGGCGCTCATTGGAGCAGGTGTAGGCGACGTAGTGGAAGTCGAAGCTCCGGACGGAGTGATCAGGTTCAAGGTGCTTGAGATAAGCAAGGGCGAGCAGGCAAAATAAACAGTCGGGGGAAAAGGTTTTGGCAGATACAGAGAATTTATCGGAGATACTGCAGGTCCGCAGGGATAAGCTTAAGGAATTACAGGACAGCGGGCGCGATCCTTTCGAGATAGTCAGATTCGACAGGACGGCCATGTCCGAAGAGATAAGGAACGGCTTTGATGCCTTCGAGGGAAAGACTGTCGCGATAGCGGGCAGGATGATGTCGAAGCGTGTCATGGGCAAGGCCAGCTTCTTCCATATCCAGGACGGCGAGGGCACGATACAGTGCTACGCCAGAAGGGACGTCATGGGGGATGAGCCTTATGCCGAATTCAAAAAGCTGGATATAGGGGATATACTCGGAGTGACAGGCGAGGTCTTCCGCACGAATGCCGGAGAGATCTCGGTCAAATGCCATGAGGTCACGCTCCTTTCCAAATCGCTGCTTCCGCTTCCCGAGAAGTTCCACGGCTTAAGAGATACCGATACGAGATACAGACAGAGGTATGTCGACCTTATAGTCAATCCGGAAGTCAAGAGGACATTCGTCTTAAGGAGCCGGATAATAAAGCACGTAAGGAAATATCTTGATGACAGGGGCTACATAGAGGTAGAGACCCCGGTCTTAAACACGATCTCCGGCGGCGCGTCTGCAAGACCGTTCATAACCCATCACAATACGCTGGATCTTGACCTCTATATGAGGATAGCCACTGAGCTGCCGCTAAAGAGGCTCATCATAGGCGGTATGGAAAAGGTGTATGAGATAGGCAGGATATTCAGGAACGAGGGCATGGATACGAAGCATAATCCCGAGTTCACGAGCATCGAGCTTTATGAGGCATATACCGATCTGTACGGTATGATGGAGATCGCGGAAGGGATCTTCTCGTCATGTGCAAAAGAGATACTCGGCTCCTATGAGGCGGAGTGGATGGGCCATAAGATCGATCTCTCTCCCGGCTGGAAGAGGATGACTATGATCGAGGCCGTAAAAGAATACGTCGGCATCGATTTCTCGGAGATAAACGACGACGCGGAGGCCGTAAAAGCCGCAGCCGCTGCCGGTGTCGAACTGGCCGAGACAGCGGAAAAGACATGGGGCAACGCCCTTTATGCATGCTTTGACCAGAAGGTCGAGGAGCACCTCATACAGCCCTGCTTCATAACGATGTATCCTGTAGAAGTGAGCCCGCTCACAAAGCGTTCGAAGGACGATCCGAGACTGACCGAAAGATTCGAGTTCTTCATCTGCTCGAGCGAGATGGGAAACGCATATTCCGAGCTCAACGATCCAATAGATCAGAGGCAGAGATTCTTAAAGCAGCTGGAGCTCAGAGACAGGGGAGACGAGGAAGCCGAGATGCTTGATGAGGATTTCCTTACCGCCATGGAATATGGCATGCCTCCCACAGGAGGAATGGGCATAGGTATCGACCGTTTCGTCATGATGATGACGAATTCCGACTCCATAAGAGACGTCCTTCTGTTCCCGACTATGAAACCTCTTGACAAGAATACGGGCGAAGTAAAGAACGCTCAAGTAAGTGAAAACGATCCCGAAGCAGCGCCTTCCGTGAACGTAAGTGATCCGTCCATGCCGATCTTCGATGCTAATAAGCCTGACTTCGCAAGCCTCGTGATCGAGCCGCTGTTTGAGGACCTTGTTGACTTCGAGACGTTCAGCAGGTCCGATTTCCGTGCAGTGAAGGTCAAGGACTGTGTCGCCGTTCCGAAGAGCAAGAAGCTGCTTCAGTTCACACTGGACGACGGAACAGGTACAGACCGTATCATTTTAAGCGGTATACACGCCTATTATGAGCCCGAACAGCTCATCGGCAAGACCTGCATCGCCATCACGAATCTGCCTCCCAGAAAGATGATGGGGATCGATTCCTGCGGCATGCTGATCAGCGCCGTCCACAAGGAAGGCGAAGATGAGAAACTCCATCTTCTGATGGTGGACCCAGGTATCCCGGCAGGTGCAAAGCTGTACTGAAAGTACACTGTAAGTACATAAAAGTGACAGCAGGTCACTGGAATCAGAACATTTATACTGAGAGCTCCGATCTGGTGTGCTCTCCGTCAAGCAGACAGTAAAATATCATAAGGTTTTCGTGCAAGAGCATCCCTCGTGGGTGCTCTTGTTTCGTTAGGCAGCGAGTTTCATCGCCCGCACTTCCA
>JAFWWA010000032.1 GCA_017523755.1 Christensenellaceae bacterium
TTCCGAGAAATATCGGAAGGATTATACCTGCAATGAACTGGCATGACAGCAGTGTCCCGAGCTCAGTCATGGAAAGTCCGAAACTCTCCATAAAACTGCCCGAGAACAGCTGCATCATGACAAGTGTAATGCCTATAGACATGTAAAGGGTGTAAGCTGCCGGAAGCAGCAGTTTCTTTGATGTTATAAGCATTTTCTATCTTTCACGGAAACTGTTGCGGACCTTTATCATCCTGATTATTCCCTTCAGATCTCTACTATGCCGTCAAATATGGCCTGGACGTCCTCTTTATCGAACAGAGCTAAAGAGAATATGCCGAAATAGTCGCCGTGTCCGCGGAATATCATCTGATATTCATCGATAGTGACTCCCCTTCCCGAGACGACCATATGGGAAACGAATTTATCCTTCCCGCCAACTTTGGCGTTGATGACCTCAAATTTCTCAAGCTTATAACCCTGGGCAGTAAACTGTGTCTGAAGAGAATTCTCTGTGGACTCCAGTATGACCTTGTCGTCAAACATTCCTATAGCGGCCATATTGTACTGGATTATGATATTCAGGTTGGTGCTCGCAGCCGTAAACGCTGCCGCATCTGTAAGTCCTCCCTTGTCTCTTACAATATCCCCGTAATCAGGTGAAGAATAGTAGGACAGATCGACACCGTAATACTCGGAAAGCTTTTCATCATCAAGGAATGACCAGCCCTCAGGCAGGGTGATCTGGACTGCAATAGCTTCATTCGTATATGTATTTCCTTCCGCCTTACCATGGACCGATGTAAGTACAGCGGGCTCGGGAGTGGGTTCAGGTGTCGGTTCCGGCGTTGGCTCAGGAGTCGGCTCGGGCGTTGGCTCGGGTGTAGGTTCCGGTGTCGGCTCGGGTGTCGGCTCGGGTGTAGGCTCAGCCTTGACTTCCTCTGTCGCAACAGGTTCCTTTGCCGGGACAGCGTCGGGAAGATCTGTTCCACCGCATGCCGTCATGCCAAGTACCATGATAAGCACCATCACAAGTGATAATAAACGTTTCATATCTGGATCTGTCTCCTTCTGATATTTTCATATCGGTTGATACTATATATCTCATATTATAACCGCTGGGACACATTTAATGAAGTGCCAAAATGCATTCCCTGCACAAAATCATCTCTATAGATCAAAAGACCTCCCTTTATGATGAAGGTCTTGATGATCATTATATGTTCTTCAGAAAGGATCTAGTTCTTTCTGAAAGCGAGACGGCAGCACTCGGCTCCGCAGGCAAGAGCGCACTTCTTCTCTACAGAGATACCGAGCTTCCCGCCGACGCCTTCATACATCTTGCATGCAGCACTGCACATGAGTTTTTTCTTGTCCTCGTCGTCTGTGAGCTGGCTCCACATATTGAGCATCGGGCAGTATCCGATGACAAGATCGAAACCTTTACCTCCTTTTCCCTGTCTTGTTTTTAAAAACAGATGCCGCCCTATATCGCAGCATATACGGCACCCGCGCAGATAAGTTAGTTGAACAGGGAATTCCTTATATATAATGTATCATAATTTATATAAATATAGAATAAATAAATATATACGACTTCAAAGAAGATATTTTCCAGCTCACGAAATGATATCCAACATCATTGAATATAATCATGATTTATTCTAAAATAAATATATCGGGTAAAAAAATAGCGATCGCGAAAGTATACGCTGCCTGAAATGATCATTCTTTCGGGCAATGCGTAATATGTTATCACAAGGAGGATTATCATGGATCAATTTTTATCTAACGCTATACAGCTGATAACGACATACGGCGGCAAGATAATAGCTGCCATACTCGTTTTCATCATCGGAAGCATCGTCATCAGAGGCCTGAACAGGCTCATAGGAAACCTGATCGAAAAATCGAAGCTTGACGGAACTATCAAAAATGTTTTAAAGAATCTGGTAAAGTACCTTCTCTACATCATCCTCATCCTGGCCTGCGTTGAGATCCTCGGTGTACCGATGTCAAGCGTGATCGCCGTGCTTGCATCCTGCGGTCTTGCTATAGGCCTTGCGCTTCAGGGAGCTCTCACCAACTTTGCCGGCGGCGTCATGATACTCATATTTCATCCCTATAAGGTCGGCGACTATATTGAGGCGTCAGGCGCTGAGGGAACTGTAAGCGAGATAAGTCTTTTCTATACGACGATAATGACTATAGACAACAAGAAGATCATGGTACCCAACGGCGATATAATGGGGGCAAATATTACGAACTTCACCGCTATGGAAAAAAGAAGGGTCGATATGGAGTTCAGAGTCACGAACGATATCGATGTCAATCTTGTAAAGGAAGTCCTTTTGAAATCGTCCGCTGAAACGAAGGGTGTGCTTGAGGATCCCGAACCATTCGTCAGGATGACCTCTCTCGGCGACGACGCATACGTTTTTACCGTAAGGGCATGGTGCAATACTGCTGATTACTGGGATGTTTATTTCGATATCCTTGAGAACGGCTGCAGAGCCTTAGGCGAGAACGGCATCGACGATCCTGAGTCGAGGATGGCTGTAAGGCTCGTAAATGAAGAATAAAACATACAGCATTTACACATAACATAAAAATGCCCGCGCCTCATCAGGCTCGGGCATTTCCTTTTTCTTATCCGCCGGATCATTTTACTGGTATTTCACCTGAAGCGTTCCGAAATTCACGTCTCCCCTTATTATTACCCTCTGATCCGCATCGGGATCCGCATTCCCTATCACCGCAAACGATGCGAATGAGGTATCCGATGATTTGACGAGATTCACATTCCTCGGAAGGAGTATCGTTAGACTTCCGAAATTCTGGCTCACATCAACAAGGCAGTTTTCCGCAAATGTCTTGACATTGGTAAAGTCTACCGTATATTCGCCGAA
>JAFWWA010000033.1 GCA_017523755.1 Christensenellaceae bacterium
CAAGGTCCTGAAGAGGGTATCGTTTGGGATCCGGAACTTTAACAGATTCAGAACCAGGATACTTTTGGCAGCCGGTTAAGGATATCTGTTTAAAACAAATATTAAGTGACTGTCTTTGGTATGCCCATTTTTAGTGGTTTTAGATATAGATTATGATCAGGTTCGATGGTGAGCTCAAAAACAGCTACAAGATCATGATCTTGTAGCTGTTTTGATTAAACAATCTTGTCCTAATTTTATGCTCTACCCCAACATTTGACATAGAGCCAATATGTCTTTTAATGCCTCAGGTCCTTTACGAAATCGGCGAATTCAGGCATGTTCCTGAATACCTTGTGGTCACGCTCGAAAGCTCCCTGGCTGCCCATCGTAAGGAATCCGCCGTCGACCATGTATTCACTCCCGGTTATGTATGAAGCGTCATCCGAAAGAAGGAACAGCACGACTGAAGCGCATTCAACAGGCTCGCCGAGCCTTAGGAGCATCGTCTCCCTGCATGAATGGAACACGTGTCTTGCCCTTTCCGAAGGCTCTTCCTGGTTCTCCGGATCCCTCATGCCCCTTGTCGTGACCCTCGTCCATATGCCTGCCGGGCTCATCGAGTTGACCCTGATGTTGTCCCTCGCAAGAGCCATGGCGGCGCATTTCGTCATCATGCCGACGCCGCCCTTCATCGTGCAGTACACCCACATGCCCTGTGCTATGTGGCCTGATATCGAGGAAGTATTGACTATGGATCCGCCGCCTTCCTTAGCGATATACGGAGAGCAGTACTGGAGCATCCTCGCATAGTTGAGTATGCCGTTCGTGACTCCGAACATCCAGTCCTCGGTCGTGACGTCCCAGCCCTTCATGACGAAGGGGAAGGCGTTGTTGACGAGATAGTTGAGCTTTCCGAAATGCTCCACGGTCTTGTCCGCCACGGCTCTGCAGAATTCGTCGCTGCCCATATCGCCCTGAAGATAATAGAGCTGATCTTTGAATCCAAGCTTTTCCATGTCGTCGAGCAGCTTCTGCGCGGTCTCGGCTTTCCTGCCGGTAAACGCGACATTGCAGCCCTCTTTTACTAGCTCTTCAACGATGGCCCTTCCTATGCCGGTAGAGCCTCCCGTTACGATCGCGACCTTGCCTTCGAAGCGGCCGGGCACGAACTGCCTCGTCCTTGTGAAGATGTTGTCGATGCTATAGTTTGCGAAGTCATAGTTCCTGTTGATAAAATCCATAGATATCTCCGTGTCTTTATATATCCCGTCAGCCTTTCTCGTGGAAGTTCGGTTTTATCGGCGGGTCGATGTTGTATTCGCGTTTTCTTACGTCTATGAGATCGAAGGAGCCCTGGCTGCCGCAGGCGATGAAGCCTCCGTCCACCATGAACTCGCTCCCGGTTATATACGATGCGTCATCAGAGAGAAGGAAGAGGGTAGCAGCCGCGCATTCGACAGGCTCACCGCCGCGGTTTAACATATACCCCTTGGTGTTGAACTTGACGAAGTTCCTGGCCTCCTCGTTTGACTGACCGTCTTTTAAGAAGTGCCTCATAGTCTGCCTCGTCCACACGTGAGCGGGGGACATAAGGTTGACTCTTATATTGTCCCTTGCGAAATCCATCGCAGCGGACTTTGAGAGCATGCCGACTCCGCCCTTCATGGAGTTGTATATCCAGCTTCCCTGCGCGATGTGTCCCGATATGGAGGAGACGTTGACTATCGCTCCGCCGCCAACTTCTATCATGTAGGGGGAAACGAAGCTCATCATCCTGGCATAGGCCAGAAGCCCGCCCTCGAAGCTCTCCATCCATTCCTCTGTAGTGAAGTCCCTTGCGGCATTGGTGAAGGGGAAGGCGTTGTTCACGAGATAGTCGATCCTGCCGAAAGCCTCATAGGTCTTGTCGACGGCCTTATGGCAGTCCTCCTCCTTATGCATGTCGGCCTGGATGAATATGAATCCGGAAAGCCCCATGCCTTCCAAATGGTCTATGGCAGTCTGTCCGGTCTTCTCATTTCTTCCGGTGAATCCGACTTTGCAGCCTTCCTTTAAAAGCTCCTCAACGATCGAGAGGCCTATGCCGGAAGTGCCTCCGGTCACGACCGCGGCTTTTCCTTCGAATCTGCCGGGGATCGCTTTCCTTTCCCTTGAAAGGACGGTATCCATCGTTATGGGCTCGTCGTAGTTAAGATCCCTGTTGATATTGTTCTCGGTTATATCTCTCATTTCAGTCCTGTTCCTTATATCACGGCTCAAAATGCGGTTCTTTTATATATTCCTTGAAAAGCTCGGGGTAGTCGCGCTGCGGCTTGGTGAATACCGTGCCTCCGTGTCCCGGCCCTATGCTGTATATCGGCTCGAGACCGTATTCCCTTTCGTCCCTTCTGCCCTTGTCGATGGCTCCCTGGCTGCCCAGCGTTATGAAGCCGCCGTCCACCATGAATTCATCGCCCGTTATATACGAAGCGTCGTCGGAAAGGAGGAAGAGAGCAGCAGCCGCGCATTCGACCGGCTCGCCCGCACGGTCGAGCATATATCCCTTCGCGGTGTATCTTGCGTAGTTCCTTCTCGATTCGGGGTCCGATCTCCAGCCCTCGTCGTTGGTGAAGGACCCTGTCGTCTGCCTGGTCCAGATATGAGCGGGGGAGATCATGTTGACCCTTATGTTGTCCCTCGCGAAGTCCATGGCAGCGGATTTTGAGAGCATGCCCACGACGCCCTTCATAGTATTGTAGGTCCAGTTCCCTCCCTGAGCTATGTGGCCCGAAATGGATGAAACGTTGACTATAGAGCCGCCGCCGGCCTTTATCATATACGGATATACCGCCTGCATCATCCTGGCGTAGTTCAGCGGCCCGCTCTTAAAGGACGTATACCAGAGCTCGTTGTCGAGGTTTCTGTTGGTCGACTTGAAGAAGAAGGCATTGTTCACAAGCCCGTCTATGCGGCCGAACCTGAGATATGCTTCCTCAGCGGTATCTTTTGCGGCATTCTCCTCAGACATGTCCTTCATCGAGAACATGTAGTTTTTAAGTCCCTTGCTGTCGAGCTCGGCGCATGCCTTTTTCGCGGTCTCCATATTCCTTCCCGTGAAGACCACACAGGCGCCTTCCTTCAAAAGCTCCTCCACGATGGATAGGCCTATGCCCGATGAGCCTCCGGTCACTATTATGACCTTTCCGTCGAATCTTCCTTCCACAGGCTCGCGGTCATGGCATATGAGCGTATTCATATTTATCTCCCCGTCGTAATTGAGGTCGGGGTATGCGTTCATGACATATTTTTTTGCCATCTGTTATTTCCTGCTGTCTTCGTTTTCGTAATCGTAGAACTCTCCGAAGAGCTCAGGGTAGTCCCTTAGGGGTTTTCCGTTGAGCGTCCCGAACTTCCAGTGGCTGTATATAGGCTCGAGACCGTATTCCCTCTCGTCGCGGAAGCCCTTGTCGAGAGCACCCTGGCTGCCCATGGCTATGAAGCCGCCGTCGACCATGAATTCCTCACCTGTGATATATGAGGCATCGTCCGAGAGAAGGAACAGCACTGCCGCCGCGCACTCGACTGCCTCGCCGCCGCGGTTTAACATATATCCCTTACCGGTCATCCTCACATGCCCGCGCACGTATTCATAGGGGAGATCCGTATCTCCCGTGAGCCCGCCGTAGGTGACCCTTGTCCATATGTGAGCCGGGGACATCAGGTTGACCCTTATGTTGTCCCTCGCGAAGTCCATCGCGGCAGACTTCGAGAGCATGCCCACGACGCCCTTCATCGTATTGTAGGTCCAGTTGCACCACTGTGCTATGTGCCCCGAGATGGAGGAGACGTTGACTATGGAGCCGCCCCCGTTCATGATCATGTACTTTGAGCACTGCTGCATCATCCTGGCGTACGCAAGCGGCCCGCCCGTGAACGCGTTATACCAGATCTTATTGTCGAGATCCCTGCTGGTCGAGCTGAAAGGGAAGGCGTTGTTTACAAGATGATCTAGCCTTCCGAACTTTTCATATGCGGTCCTGGCCAAAAGAGCGCAGTCTTCTTCCTTTGAGACGTCGGACTGCACATAAAGAAAGCCTTCAAGGCCTTCTTCCTTAAGCTTCCTTTCGGCTTCCTTTCCTGTCTTAAGATTCCTCCCGGAGAAGACGACCCTGCAGCCTTCCTTCAAAAGCTCCTCGGTGACGGAAAATCCTATCCCCGAGGTCCCGCCGGTCACGACTGCGACCCTGCCTGCGAACCTTCCCGGTATGGGCTTTCTCGTCCTTGAGGTCACGGTCGCAAGCGACAGCGGTCCGTCATAATTGAGATCCCTGTTTATGTTGAGTTCGTAAAGATCCTTCATTTATCTTCTTTTTGCATGTTTCCGAAAAGCTCCGGATAATCGGATACGGGCTTGTCGGGATTGAGTATGGCGCTCCAGCCGCCCGTTCCGTATGATATGGGCTTCCCGTACACGCGTTCATCCCTGTAGGCCTTCT
This sequence comes from Christensenellaceae bacterium, assembly GCA_017523755.1. Lineage (GTDB taxonomy): Bacteria > Bacillota > Clostridia > Christensenellales > Christensenellaceae > SIG371. The sequence continues at coordinate 4,458 of JAFWWA010000033.1, forward strand.
CTATGCAGCCCTCGCCGCCAAGCGTTATGAAGCCGCCGTCGGCCATGAATTCGCTGCCGGTTATATATGACGCGTCATCGGACAGAAGGAACAGCGTGGGAGCGGCTACCTCTACGCATTCGCCTCCGCGGTTGAGCATATATCCCTGCCCGGTGTATCTTATATCCTCGTATTCTTCGGGGCTGAGCTCGTGATCGAATCTGCTGAGCATCCTCTCGGTCCAGGTATGGGCCGGACTCACCTGATTGATCCTGATATGGTCCCTCGCGTATTCCATTGCGGCTGATTTCGTCAGCATGCCGACTGCGCCTTTCATCATGTTGTACGTGAGGAAGCGCGGCTGTGCTATGTGGCCGGATATGGAGGATATGTTGACCACGGCGCCGCCGCCTGTCTTTATCATCTCCTCTGCTGAGAACTGGATCATCCGGAGGTAGTTCACCGGACCTCCGAAATAGCACTCGGTGAGATCCTTCGTCGTTGCCTCGCGCCCGACTCCCAGCATATTGAAGGCGTTGTTCACGAGATAATCGAGCCTTCCGAAGGCCTTTACGGTCTCCTTTACTATGCTCCTGCAGAAATCCTCATCCGACATGTCGCCCGAGAGATATATGCATTCAGGATATCCGTTATCCCTGAATTCCTGTATCACGGCTTCACCGACGTTTTTCCTCCTGCCGGTGATCGTCACACTGGCTCCCTCTTTTAAGAGCTCAAGGGCTATCGATTTTCCTATGCCTGCCGTTCCTCCGGTGACTATCGCAGCTTTTCCCTTGAATCTGTCTTTTATCGGCTCTCTCGTTCTTGACGAGAGGCTCTCTCTTGTTATAGGACCTTTATAGAAAAGGTCACTGTTTACATTCTTCTGCATCATTTACCTGATCTTTATATGGATTTATGAGGACATGAGATGCCTGCCCGGGCTGATCAGTACGGTTCGTCCTCGTATGCGCTGAGTCCCTTCATTATGTTGTCGGAGTACTCGAGCTTGTATTTTTCCCTGTCCCTGTAGACCTTCTGAAGTGATCCCTGGCTGCCGAGGCTGATGAAACCGCCGTCTACCAGGTAGTCGCTGCCTGTCACGTAGGAAGCGTCATCCGAAAGCAGGAAGAGTATGGTGCTAGCGCATTCTACGGGTTCGCCCGCGCGGTTGAGCATATATCCCTGGCCTTCGGCCTTCATCCTTGCCCTCCTTGCCTTCCTGTCATCTTCGTAAAGAGCCTGTGAGGTAATCCTCGTGAAAATGGTGGCCGGGCTTATGGAATTTACCCTAATGTTCATGCGAGCAAGGTCGAGCGCGGCGCACTTTGTGAGCTGCCCCACGGCGCCTTTCATCATGGAATAGGTCCAGAAATTCGTCTGGGCTATATGGCCCGATATGGATGATACGTTCACTATGGATCCTCCGCCGTTCTTTTCCATATAGGGCACGACGTTCTGTATCATGCGGGCGTATCCGACGGGTCCCGTGAAAAAGGCGTCGTCCCAGTCCTTATCCTCGGCATCGAGGCCGTGCATAATGAACAGGAACGCGTTGTTTACGAGGCAGTCTATCCTTCCGTATTTCAGGTAGGTCTCATCCGCTATCCTTTTGCAGAACGCGCTGTCCTTCATGTCGCCCGCGAAGTATATGACCTCTATGCCTTCCTTCTCGAGCTCTTCCACGGCTTTTTTACCGGTCTCGGGATTCCTTCCCGTGATCGCGAGCCTGGCGCCTTCGCGTCCGAGTTCCTGCGCTGCGGAGAAGCCTATGCCTGAAGTACCTCCGGTGACTATGGCCACCTTGCCGTCAAAACGGCCGGGAACGAAATCCCTTCTTCTTGAAACATATTCCTCTATCGTGAGGGAACCGTCGTAGTTGAGGTCTCTGTTGATGTAATCTGTCGTCTTCATGGGGACACCCCGCGCCTCAGTTCTTGTATTCGTCGCGTCTCTTGTATACGAAATCCTTTGAAGGCATTCCCTGGGGGGAGAGAGTGAGGTTGCCGCCGTCTACCATGTATTCGGTGCCGGTAAGGAACGAAGCCTCGTCGGAAAGGAGGAACAGGCAGGGGCCTGCCACTTCAACGGGCTGTCCGCTCCTCTCAAGGAGCTCATATGACGGTCTGTTCTGGAGAGCGACGGCTACTTCCTCATCCGTCATTTCCCTGAATCTTCTCGTCGTTGCCTCGGAAAGGATGTTGCCGGGGGACAGAGTGTTGATCCTTATGTTATCGAAGGCATAGTCCATGGCTGCGCATACCGTGAGCATGTTGACGGCGCCCTTTGCGCTGTTGTACGTCCATCTGTCGGGCTGTCCGATATGGGCCGATATCGACGAGATGTTGACTATGGAGCCGAAGCCGGCTTCTTTCATGTACTTTGCCGTCAGCTGCATCATCTTGGCGTATGCTATGGGGCCGGTCTCATAGACTTCGAGGAAGTCCTCGCGTGTGGCGTCCCTTCCCTTTGCCAGGAAGGAGAACGCGTTGTTCACCAGGTGGTGTACGGTGCCCCACTTTTCGACTGTCTTCCTTACGATCTCCTCACAGAAAGCCTCGTCGCGCATGTTGCCGCAGATGAACATGACCTCGAGCCCTTCGGCCTTCATCTCTTCCTCGGCCTTTTTGCCCTTTTCCTCGTTCCTGCCTGTGAAAGCGACCTTTGCGCCTTCACGCGCGAGCTCTTCGACGATGGATCTGCCTATTCCTGCGGAACCGCCCGTCACGATGGCAACTCTGTCCTGAAATCTGTTCCTGACCGGTTTCCTGGTCCTCCAGAAGATCTTGTTCATGTCAGCCATTGATGTTTAATCCTCCAAATATGTTCATTGTTATAGTCCACGATATATTATACACGATACGTGTTTTTTCTCAATCTGATAAACGCCGTAAAAACGCGGTTTTTAAAATCCCGCACCTAATTATGGGACCTGGCGGAAAGCCCGCCAAGTCCCATAAAGCGCATGTTATGTGTCTGATATTCCTCAGTAGGAGATGCCGGGATCGGTCATTTCCTTAAGCTCCTCATATAGGGAGTGGAATGTCTCGAAATACGATTTGTCCGGCGGGTTGTTGGGATAGCGGCAGTGAGCGGTCTTGAATATGCCCCTTTCCACCAGTATCCTCTTCTCGCACTCGTTGTATGAGCCGGCTACCGGGCTTTCGTATTCTATCATCGAAGCCATCTTGAGATAGATCCTGATAGCTTCGTCGCGCTTTCCGCTGGTGAGCAGGTCTATGACCGTCGTGAAGGGCCTTACGAACGCGCAGCCGGGCATTATGCCCTGCCCGCCGGCGTCGAATACGCCTATGAGGTTGCTCCCGCCCATGCCGCAGAGCAGCTGGACGTCTTCGCCCATCATCTCGTGGACGCTCTTTATCATCTGTACGGCACCCATCGGGGGCTCGACCTTGATATAGAGCTCGTTCTTTACGCTTTCCCTTATGATCCTGAAGTCATCGGGCGTCATTACGGCTCCGCCGGCGCCCGGCGCATACTGGATTATGAACGGGAGATCGGTGCTGTTGGCTATGGCTATCACATGGTTCCTCACCTGTTCGGGAGTCGGCACCTGGAAGTGGGGAGGGAAGTTCATGAGGGCATCTATGCCGAGGTCCTTGTAGAGCTTCGCGTCCTTAATCGCGAGATATGTGGAATCGCGCGTCACGGAGGCTATGACAGGGACTCTTCCCTTGGCGGCCTTTAATGTGACGCTTATCATGTTGCGCTTCTCCTCGTCGGAGAGCATGAAGAACTCAGTCCCCGTACCGAAGAGCGTTACGGCTCCGGCACCGTCTGATATAGCTGTATCTACCTCCCTGTAGAGGTCTTCGTAGTCCAGGGCGCCTTCGTTCGTGAAGGGAGCCTGGAGAATCGGTACAACGCCTTTTATGTTAAGCATATGAACTCTCCTTATATATTATCTTTCGAAGATGCAGCCGACGTCCGTGTATTTTGCCAGCTCTTTCCACTCTTCCACGGCCTTCTTCCTCATCTCGGGCGACGGCGGCGGCGGGCAGGGCTTGCGGCTCACGTTCGTGGTGAATATACCTCTTTCGACGAGGATCTCCTTGTATCCGGCATTGGCGCCGATACCGAGCCTCTGGTTCCTGTTCATGAGCTCGAACAGATCGAACGCCTCCTTCTTCTTTCCCTGATCCCAGAGATTGAAGATGTCGACGTATATCTTCTGGTGGCTGCAGCCGGGCATTATTCCCTGGCATCCCCTGTCGAGTATGTTGATCATGTACCTTCCGCCATTGCCGCACAGTATGCCTAAAGGCTTGATGTCGGCTTCGACGAGCTGGGTTATGAACGGGCCTGCCGGCTGTGGCTCTGCCTTTATGAACAGCGTGCCTTTTACAGCCTCACGGATCTCCTTCACAGACTGCGCGGTCATTATGCCGCCGCCGTTCTGCGGTGCGTACTGTATCATGAACGGGAGATCGGTGGAGTTGGCGAGCTCGATTATATGATCCTGGAGCATCTTTGTAGAAGGCTTGTAGAAATGGGGCGAGAACATCATGAGACCGTCAACGCCGAGATCGCGGTATGTCTTCGCGTCCCTTATCGCAAGGGCAGTGGAGTCCCTCGTGATCGAAGCGAAGATCGGGATCCTGCCTTTTGCTGCCTTCACTGCCGTCTTGACCATGTTTATGCACTCGTCGTCGGCAAGCATGTAGAACTCGGTGGCGACTCCGAAGAGCACGGCGCCGCTGACACCGTCAAGTACGCAGGCTTCGATCTCGCGCTCGAGATCCTCATAGATGATCTGCGTGCCGTCTTCGTTGAACGGTGCCTGCAGTATGGGCACAATTCCTCTTAAATCATTTTCCTTCATATATATATCTCCTTATAGTTGTATAAGAGTTATCTGAGCTTGTTCAAAACGTCCCTGTTGACCAGGTTGTCGGGGATCTTCCCCTCGAGCACCTGCTTTGCCTGATTGGCCGCTATCCTCTGAAGGTTCTTGAACGAGTCGTCGGAGTAGAACGCGGCGTGGGGCGTGATTATGACTTCGTCAAGAGCGATGAGGCCCGGATGGTTATACGGGGGCGCCCCGTCTACGCAGTCGAGACCCGCTCCCTGGACTTTGCCCGCCTTTATGGCTTCCACCAGGGCGTCGATGTCTATGTGTCCCTCTCTTCCGACGTTCACGATATACGGCTTCTTCTCTGCTAAAGCCAGAGTCTCGCGGTTCAGGAAGTGGTAGTTCTCCTTCGTTAAGGGGGCGTGCACTATTATGTAGTCGGAGGTCTTTATGAGCTCCTCGCAGCTCACTCTTTTAGCGTAGCTCATGCCCATGCCGTCGACGGCTTCCTGCGTAAGGAAGGGATCGTAGTAGACGACGTTTATGCCGAAGGCGTTGAGCTTCTGGCCCGTGAGCCTTCCTATCCTTCCGAAGCCCACTATGCCGGCCTGCTTGCCGCGCATGTTCCTGGTCTGCGGAAGATCGGTGGGCTTATAGTACGGATTGTCCCTGACCTTCTTATCCATCATGAGTATCTTGCGCTCGAGCGCGAGGACCAGGGCCATGGCGTGGTCCGATACCTCATCAAGGCAGTAGTTGGGAACGTTGGTCACCATGATGCCGTTGTCGGTCGCGGCTTCGAGGTCGACGCTGTCGACACCTATGCCGTGGCGGACTATGCACTTTGCCTTCTTCATGCCCTCTATGAGCCTTCTGTTGATCGGGTCATAGTTCGTGGCCATCACGACGTCGGCATCCTTTACGGCTTCAAGGACCTCATCCTCCCTGTCGGGGGTGAACTGGTACTCGTAGTAATCCGCGACGTCTTTTAAGATCTCCCTTTCGATATCTACATTATCGAAAACGTGGTCTATTATAACGACTTTTTTCATAACGTAATACGAATGTCCTTTCAGTGATATTTTGTATAAATATGTTGATTTATTTATCGGGATGTAAGAACCATCTGACAATAATTATATTAAAAAGGTGTCATAAAAGCAACATTGCGCGAACTGTTTAAATAAAACCAGAAAGGGCGTTTCCCTCCCGTAGGAGGGCTGTGAAGATCCCCGGTTTTACGGGAAAGAAAATGAAAAACAGGGCTTTTTCGGTCAAAACAGCGGCCGGACCCCGGGAAGGGGATACGGGACCCCGGAAAAAGGCCTGATGCAGGAGCTTCCCCGCGACACTTCATAAAGGAAAGGCTATTCCCGTTAAAGGCCGTGATATGGTATCATGGCTTTGTAATATTTTACTGTTTTTTTACAAATCACGGAAAAATAAAAAAATAATGTTGTCTATTGTAAAAACTTGTAGTATAATCCATTTAAATTCAAAACAGCAGTACCTATAAAGCACGCATTCAGATCAAAAACAGCATTTCAGGCTTTATGTATTGAGTTTTAATGTTCGTGTAAAATTGCCTGCCGCAGCAGCGGCGCCAGAGGATATCCTTTTTCCAGCAAAGGCTTGACTTGAGCGCAGAGACGCGGTACCGGGCAGTTATATTTACAAAAAATGAAGAATGGTGGTGTAATCATTGAGCGCATTACTGGAAATGAAGCAAATAACAGTACGCTTCCCTGGTGTTCTCGCCAATGACAACGTCGATCTTGACCTGGAAGCAGGCGAGGTCCTTGCATTGGTAGGAGAGAACGGTGCAGGTAAATCCACACTGATCAAAGTCCTCGCTGGTGAGAACGTCCCCGAAACAGGAACCGTCACGGTAGACGGGACCGTCATGGACACCTTCACACCGTCCGTCAGCGAAAGCCTCGGAGTAGCAGTCATCCATCAGGAGCTGAACTCCATACTGCAGCTGAGCATAGCAGAGAACATCTTCGTAGGAAACCTGCCTCTGAAGCACGGATTTGTAGACTATAAGAAACTGTATGCTGACTCTCTGGCTATCCAGAGGAGAGTAGGCTTAGGCCATCTGCATCCGTCTCTTAAGGCCCTCAACATGACAGTTGCTGAGAGACAGCTCCTCGAGCTGGCGAAGGTTGTCTCAAAGGAAGCAAAGATAATCATCATGGACGAGCCTACGGCTACACTGAACACAAGCGAGACAGAAGCTCTCTTTAAGATCATCAAAGACCTTAAGGCTGAGGGCAAGGGTATCATCTACATCTCCCACAAACTTGACGAGATATTCGCTGTATGCGACAAAGTCATGATAATGAGAGACGGTAAGAAGATCTCCCAGGAAGAGGTCAAATCGATCACAAGAGACGAAATCGTCACACAGATGGTCGGCCGTCACATCGAAGACATGTATCCTGTACATGAGCGTCCTATCGGAGACGTCGTCCTCGAGGTCAAGAACCTCCGCACGAAGCTCCTTAAGGATGTCAGCTTCAAAGTCAGGAAAGGCGAGATCCTCGCTCTTTACGGACTTATCGGATCCGGTTCCGATGAAGCACTGCGCGCGATATTCGGCGCTGACAAGTTCGAGAGCGCAGAGTTCTATATGGACGGAGAGCCCATCAAGATCAACAAAACCTACGACGCTATGGCTCACGGCATAGCTTACATCCCGAGCGAAAGAAAATCTGAAGGTCTGTTCCTCCAGAAGGGCGTTGACTACAACGTAACGATATCCTCGCTCGGAGCATTCTCAAAGCACGGCGTTCTGGATCTTAAGAAAGAGACCTCGCTCGTTACAGAGTGGATCGACAGATTCAGGATCATGACGCCTGAGACCGATACAAAAGCTGACTCCCTGTCAGGTGGTAACCAGCAGAAAGTCGTTCTTGCAAAGTGGCTGTCCACCGACGCAAGAGTACTTCTTCTCCATGAGCCTACCCGAGGCATCGACGTCGGCGCCAAGGTCGAGATCTACAACCTGATGGAGAAATTCTGCGAAGACGGATACGCAGTCATAATGGTCTCCTCCGACATGCCTGAGGTCCTTGCTATAGCAGACCGTGTCAACACATTCTATGAAGGCAGGATCACCGGCGAATTCACAGGTTCTGAGATCAATATGGATAACCTGCTTAGATACGCAATTGGAGGTGAAGTATAATGGAGAATATGCAGCAGCCGAATAAATGGAAAGCCTTTCTGCAGAACAACTCCTCACAGATAAGCTTGATTTTCGCAATGCTTTTACTTATCGCCGTCGGCGGAGTGACATCAGAATTCTTCTTCCAGTGGAAGAACTGGAAGTCGATAATGACCGGTGTCTCCATCGTCGGAACGATGTCAGCCGGACTCACGGTCTCGATGCTTCTGGGAGGTCTTGACGTTTCCCAGTACGCTATCCTGGCATTCAGCGGAATGATGTTCGCTATCATGCTCGTGTGGTGGAAGTTCAATTTCTGGTTGGCAGTTCTTCTCGTAGCGGTTCTCGGAGTTATCCTTGGACTCATCAACGCCTTCACCGTCTGCGTAATGCACGTTGAGCCGATGGTCGCTACGATGGGCACACAGTTCATCGCCCGCGGACTTGCATTCATCGTTACCGATGCTGCAAACCAGCGTGTCGGTGAGATACCTGAGGTCCTGTTCATCGGAACCGGAAACATTCTCGGTATCCCCTTCTGCTTCTGGGTGATGGCTATCGTATACGTACTTATCTACTTCATGCTCAAGTACACGAAGTTCGGCAGAGACTGCTATGCTGTCGGTGCCAACTCAAGAGCTGCATACCTGTCAGGTATCAATCTTACTTCAGTACGTACAAGAGCTTACATCTTCAGCGCTCTCCTCGCTTCTATGACCACTATCCTCTACGTAGGACAGATCGGTTCCGCACTCGTCGCAGCCGGCAACGGACTCGACCTTGATGCTTCGACCGCTGTCATACTCGGCGGACTCTCAGTCGCAGGCGGCAAAGGAAACGTCGTAGGCTCCTTCCTCGGATGTCTGTTCCTGACAATACTTAACAACATCTTCTCACTGAACGGTGTCACACAGTACTGGCAGACAGTTTCCAAAGGTATAGTTCTTATCATCGCTGTCGGTATCGACTCGATCCGTGGCGGCGGCGGAGAACAGTACTGATATCAGTAAACAGGAAAAGGCGGTATCCACCGCCTTTTTTTGGTGCCCTTTTTATAGGCTTCTGCCTACAGCCCCCTGTAGAGCCGCAGCATGAAGACCTTGAAGTCCTCGGGAGAGATCACTTCCGATTTCTGTTTTATGTCCTGCTCAAGTATGAGCCTGAACGACTTTTCAAGAGCCTCAAGCGGGAACTGCCCGGCTTCCCTTACCGCAAGCTTTGCCGGATAAGGAGCGGCTCCGCCTATCTTAATAAGGCTCTCCTCTGCCTTGTACTGTGATGAGCCCGCCATGAGGGCTCTTTTTGCCATGTAGAGGAGCCTGAATTTGCCCGCGAGCGCAGAAGTGAGCCCTATGAAGCTCCTGTCATCCGCCCACACCTGGTCTATGACGTCGAAAGCCTTTTTATACTGCCGCTTATACATACTGTCCTGTATGACGAATATGTTATAGTCGGTCGTATGGGAGACTGTGTCTGTTATGTCGTCGTAACCGGGCTCGGGTATCCCCGTGTTCCTAAGCTTGTCTATCTCCGAAAGAAGCCCGTACATGCTGCTGTCGCATATCCCGAGCATGAGGTCGGCAGTAACGGATGTGAGCCTGACTCCCTGCTTTTTTGCCGAGGATATGAGCCATTTTTTTAAAACGTCAGGCCCTAAAGGATCTGCTGTAATAAGGAAGGCGTCCTTCATGAGTTTTTTATAAAGGGCATTCCTTTTATCGATCCTGGTCACTTTCAGCGATTCGGCCTTTCTCAGATCATCAGTCCCGAAGAACGTGAATATGACAGTCGTAGTCTCGGGGATATCGTCAAGGACAGCTATGAGCTTTTCCCTCTCCTTTGCCCCGGCGGAGGCAAAATACTGGCAGTCCTTCACTATGACAAGACGCCTGTCGGAAAAGAACGGAGCCTTGAAGACAGCCTCTTCTATCTCATCTCTCTGTGATGTCTTATCGAACCGGGACACATTGAAGCCGGCGTCCCCGAAAGCGGGGTCGGCTGCAACCGCCTTTACCGCGGCGTCTATGAGATAATTCTCGGCGCCCATTATGAAGTAAAGGCTTTTAAGCTCTCCGTTCTTTCTTTCCTTTATGAACCCGGTCACGTCCGTCATGTGGATGTCCTTTCACGTTTCACTTTCCTCTATTATATCATCCTGATGAGTGATATGCAGGGAGTACGGTATGAAAAAGGCTTTCCCTACCGTATTTTTACAGGGAAAGCCTTCATATGTTCCGTATCTTTAACGGCGTGTCACCGTCAGTCTTCTTCCGTAGCCTCCGCCGATTCGCTTATCTCTTTTGTTATGAGAGAAAGGACGTTCCCCTTTATGAACGAGACGGCCTGGCCTATCGCGTTCATCATGCTCTTGGCATCGGAGTTCCCGTGGGCCTTTATGAGACAGCCCTTTATGCCGAGCAGGGGAGTGCCGCCGTATTCGGTGTAGTCCATCTGCTTCTTCACCTTTTTAAATGCGCCTTTCGAGAGGAGAGCGCCTATGGCAGATATCCTGGACGACATGAGGTTCTCCTTCAGCATGCCTAAAAGCATCATGGCGAAACCCTCGAGGCCCTTCATAAAGACGTTTCCTACAAAGCCGTCGCATACCGCCACGTCGTACTTTCCCGAAAGGATATCGCGCCCTTCGGCGTTGCCCCTGAAATCGACCTGGGGCGTATCCTTAAGGAGCTGATAGGCTTCCTTCGTGACAGCGTTTCCCTTTTCCTCTTCGGCGCCGTTGTTTATGAGGCAGACCCTCGGGGACTCTATCCCCATGACCGCCTTCATGTACGCGGATCCCATTATGCCGAACTGTCTTAAGTAGGAGCTCTTGCAGTCTACGTTGGCCCCGCAGTCTATGAGTAGGACCCTTCCGCCGTCGGCGGTGGGTATGAGAGGCGCAAGGGCAGGACGCTGTATGCCCTCTATCCTTCTTATTATGAGCGTTCCGCCGGCCACTGCGGCTCCGGTGCTGCCGGCCGTGACGAAAGCGTCACAGAGACCGTCCCTCACCATCGTCATGCCGACGACCATCGACGAATCCTTCTTGGACTTTATCGCCTTTACCGGGGACTCGGCCATCTCTATGACCTCGGAAGCGGCCTTCTTCATGAGCCTCGGCCTGTCGTCCACGGTCATTAGGACCTCATTTGTCCCTATCATCGTTATCGTTATGTCGCTGAACTTCTCAAGCGCGTCGAGCGCTCCCGCTATTATTTCTACCGGGGCGTTGTCGCCGCCCATCACATCAACAGCTATATTGATCATCATTACCGCCGTTCCTTCAATTTTCCTGTCCATTATATATTTTCGGGCCGTTTAAATCAACCTTGGGGAGGGTCCCCCGCATTTTGATTTTGCCTCTTGCATTTGGTTTTTCGCTGTGATATATTCTTTAGTGTTAATCTAACGGGAGGAGCTCGTGATGGAAGTCGTAACCTGGATCATAAGAGTGATACTTTGGCTGGTATCTGTCGGCCTTATAATAATAGTCCTGCTTCAGAAGGGCAAGGAAGGCGGCATCAGCGCCATAACAGGCGGTGATTCATTCGCTGCGAAGGGAAAAGCTAAGGGAAAGGATGCCCTGCTCCAGAAACTCACCAAGATCGCTGCAGTAGCGTTCATGGTGCTCGCTGTAGCGCTTGCGGTAATAACCAAGTTTTTCCTCAAATGATATGATTTGAAAGGACGCCCGCCTCTGATACGAGACGGGCTTTTTGATTAAGAGGATGGAAATAAACAGAGAAAAGATATTAAAGATAATAAGGAACAGCAAAGGCATTGCCGAAAAGGACATAAGGGCGATGACGGGCATAGTTCCGGGAGAGCTCAAGGAGATTGTGAGCACGCTCGAGGCCAGAGGCGAGGTCGTGAGGAACAGGAGAGGTAAGCTCACCGTTCCTGAGAAAAAGGAATACGTAAGAGGACATATAGAGGTCAAGAGGGCAGGCTTCGGATTCGTGAGAGATGAGGACGGAGACATCTTCGTAAGGAAGGACGACATGAAGAATGCCCTTAACGGCGAGGAGGTCCTGGTAAAGATAACAAAGGACAGCGGAAGGGAGAACAGGGAAGGCGTCGTCGTAAGGATAACCTCAGACCCGGCATATGCAGTAACCGGCATAGTCCATCATGACAACGAGGGCCACTATGTCCTCCCCGACGACAGGACGGTAGGGAAGATCTTTCTCTCAAAAGGCGACAAAAACGCCGTAGACGAGAACGTGGTCATATGCCTCATAACGAAGCGCGGTGATTTCGGGCTTGCGGGGAAGATAACCGAGGTCCTTGGCAGAAGAGGGGACAGCGGGATCGACATACTTGCCGTCGCAAAGCGTTTCGGGATGGAAAAGGATTATCCGGAGGAGTGCAGGGAAGAGATAGGAAAGGTGCCGGAGTCCGTTTCCGAAAGGGAGCTAAAGGGCAGGAAGCTGCTTTTTGACAAAAAGATCATAACGATAGACGGCGAGACGGCAAAGGATCTCGACGATGCGGTATCGATAGAAAGGCTTGAAAACGGAAACAGGCTTCTTGGAGTCCATATAGCCGACGTATCCCATTACGTGAGGGAAGGGACGCTCATAGATAAGGAAGCCTTAAAGCGCGGGACCAGCGTATATCTCCTGGACCGGGTGATACCGATGCTTCCGCCGGAGCTCTCAAATGGGATATGTTCACTAAACGAAGGCGTCACAAGACTCACGCTCTCATGCTTCATGGAGTTCGATGATGACGCGCGTGTCGTGTCAAGCAGGGTGGAAAGGACGGCCATCAGGTCCCTCCACAGGATGACCTATACTGCTGTCAACGCCATACTCGACGGAGACCCCGATCTTATAAAGGAATACGCGGATATAGTCCACGAATTAAGGGATATGGACGACCTTGCCCGCGGTTTAAGGAAGATAAGGGAGGACAGGGGAGGCATAGACTTCGAGGAGACAGAGCCTGAGATAATCCTCGACGAGAAGGGTGTCCCGACTTCCATAGAGATAAGGGAAAGAGGCGAGGGCGAAAGGCTGATAGAGGACTTCATGATAAAGGCCAACGAGTGTGTGGCCGAGATGTTTAGAGATCTTCCTTTCCTCTACAGGATCCATGAGAGACCGTCCTGGGAAAAGACCGAGATACTGGGGAAATTCCTCGCTAACTTCGGCATAAACATAAAGGATCAGCTTCAGCCTTCCGACGTGAGGGAAGTCCTTGAAAGAGTAAAGGGCACTAAGATCGACAACATAGTGAGCGAGATGGTCTTAAGGTCCATGCAGAAGGCCAGGTATTCGACTGAGAACGCAGGTCATTTCGGCCTTGCCTCAAGGGCGTACAGCCATTTCACCTCGCCTATAAGGAGATACCCCGACCTTCAGATCCACAGGATCATAAACGAGAAGCTTTTAGGACATATGGATAAGGCCAGGGAAGCGGAGCTAAGAGCGCTCCTTCCCGGGGTAGCCGACAGCACGAGCAAAAGCGAAGTGAAGGCGGTCGAGGCTGAACGCAAGGTCGACGACATTAAGAAGGCCCAGTACATGTCGGGCCATATAGGCGAGCGCTTCGAGGGCATAGTCTCGGGTATAGGCGGGGCCGCCATATTCGTGAGGCTGCCCAATACCGTTGAGGGCTACATATCGCTTTCCGAGATAAAGGACGACTATTATGAGGTCATGGAAGAGCTCCAGTGCATCATAGGCGTGAGGAGCGGGAGAAGGATCAGCCTTGGCGACGCGATAAGAGTCGTGGTGCTCGATGCCGACGTCGAACAGGGAAGAGTCGAATTCGGAGCCATAACGAAGGACCGCACGTCCTCTGACAGGACCGGAACGAACGGCAAAATGAAGAGACAGTACGGGCCCGGATACATGAAGGCGATGAGGAAGGCAAGAAAAGGTGAGGTAAGAGGAAGAGGCAGACGCTGAAAGATTCGGTCACCTGTCCCCTTATATGTGATATATGATATATGATATAATGAGTATCTGAAGGGAGGTGTCAGGGGCATGGCCGGACCGGGCATCAAAACGGTAGCAACCAATAAAAAAGCCTATCACGATTATTTCATAGAGCAGAAATACGAAGCCGGCATATCGCTCTCGGGCACCGAGGTCAAATCGATACGCGGGGGGAAGGTCAATCTGAGGGACTGCTTCGCCAGGATACAGAACGGAGAGATCTTCGTCTTCGGGATGCATATAAGCCCGTACGAACAGGGCAATATATACAACAGGGATCCCTTAAGGACCAGGAAGCTCCTCATGCACAAGCGTGAGATAACGAGGCTCCTGGGGCTGGTATCGAGGGACGGTTACGCGCTGATCCCCACCTCCGTATACTTTAAAAACGGGAAGGTCAAGATAGAGCTGGGGCTTGCAAAAGGAAAGAAAAACTATGACAAACGGGAGTCATCCAAGGAAAGGGATGCCGCCCGTGAGATAGACAAGCATATGAAGCGGCAGCAGCGTATGCAGTGAAACGGGGGTGTAAATGGCTTTCGACGGGGTCCATTGAGGAGAGATAAGCAAGCTGTAGTCCCGGAAGCTACATTAAAAAGCCGGAAACTTAAATTAAACGCAGACAATAGCGCTTTAGCTGCTGCTTAATGCAGCGCCGTCATGCCCGCGGTCACCGGATGCTGCGGAGCCTGGCGTCAAATCAGTCCGGGAACGTCTCTGCTGTCTATGCGTTCGGGGCAGAAGATGAACTCAGAATGCTGCCTTTACCGTATCCAGTGAAAGAGGAGCCGGCAAAGAAAGACCAAAATCTTTCACTAGGCTTGTAGAAAGTCTCTTGGCAGGGATTTCGGACAGGGGTTCAACTCCCCTCATCTCCACCATTTAAAAGAACCTCTTTTGTGTTTATGCAAAAGAGGTTCTTCCATATTATATGACAGAATAGAACAGAAGAACTGTTTAGGATATAAAAGAAAAAGAGCAATGATTGCAAGGGATCAGGAGAGCTTGTCTCCGTCATTTTGCAATAACATCGCTCAAAATAATAATACCACATCTGAAGCAGATGTCGATACTGGGATTATCGGGACAATGTCAACAGTGGAGATCTGGATACTAATAGTGTTAGGATATGTCCGTTATCATCTCTTAGTTGTAAATAATCACCATAATATCATCAACGTTTCGGATTTATCAAACAACAAATGTCTTAAGCAATGCGTTGTGTCTAAAACCTATGGATGATTCAGTAATACACTTTAGTCAGCATTTCATTGGCATTTAATCGTTGTCCCTTTTTGTTTTTCCGGGAACAGCCTCATAGCCGAACATGCCGAGTGCGATATTTACCTTATCCATACGCACAGTAGGTTTACCTTGTTCAAGCTCACGCACAAATCTGAGCCCGAGGCCGGAGCGCAGAGCAAATTCCTCCTGTGTCAATCCTGCCTGCTTACGCTGTTTTTTAACAAACTGACCAATAGTATTCATATGATACCTTCTTAACATTAGATCTGCATTTTATTATATACCCTTTAGGGTATAATAAGAAATTAATAGATATTTATACCCGATAAGGTATAATAGCACCTTACATATATAGAATTATACCATATCGGGTATATTTTTATGTTCTTATTATTGGAATTCAATTGTTATAGCTTCTCCCTTACACCAGATCTTTCCTTATACTTGCACGCAGCAGGGATTATGAATATATTAGATGTATAGGGAACAAAACATAACAGGCAGGTAGGTACTATGGTCTTGTCCGGACAGTTAAGCGAAAGGATACTGGCTCTTAGTAAAAAGGAGCATATGTCGGCGTCTCCGAAAAATGATACGCTCAGGAATGGCATAATAAAGAGGATCAGGAAGGAACATCCTGGAATGGCGCCGGGCAGGGTGCTCGCCCTGGCTTTCGCGGAATATCTCGATACGAAGGATATATGCATATTTGACGAGGATATTATCGCCGGGCACATACAGAAGGAGAACTACAGTGAGTCGCAGCCCGTCGAGGATGTCACTGACTATTCCGGAACGTCGTTCCAGATTGGGAGGGAGATCGATAAGTATAGGGAAACGGATCTCTATACTCCTGAAGGAGAGGCTCTTCTCACCGATTATATGGATGCCTGCGGTCAGGGGCTGTTCAGCAGATGGGGTGCCGGCCACGTGCTCCCGGGATTCGAGCATTTTATAAATACAGGGATAGGGGAGCTCATAAAGAGGGCTGAGGAACACATCCAGCCTGACGGAACGGGGCCCACAGCAGATTCCCTTATAACCCTTAAGGCTGCGTCTAGGTATTTCCTAAGATACGCTGCTCTTGCAGAAGAAAGAGCAAAGAGCGCTCCTGAAAAATACAGGGATCAGCTCCTCCGTATCGCGTCCGCGTGCAGGAATCTTTCTTTAAACAGACCGTCATCGTTCTTCGAGGCGGTACAGCTTCTCTGGATGACTCAGGAGCTGCTAGTTGCCGAGAGCCTTACGGGTTCGCTCTCGATAGGAAGGATAGATCAGTTCCTTTATCCATACTATATGAAGGATATGGAGAAGGGCGATATCTCTGCCGAGGCCGAAGAGCTCATAGACGCCCTCTTCGTCAAACTGGGAAATTTCAGGGAAGGCTATCAGAACGTATGCTTAGGCGGCATGACGCGCGAAGGAAAGTCAGGCTATAACGACATATCATATATGGGGCTGCGCTCCTGCAGGCTTCTAAAAAAGGACCAGCCGCTCATCGTGGTAAGAGTCAACAGCATGATGCCCGACAGCTTTTGGGAGGAAGTCCAGAAGCTCATAGAATGCGGGATGGGATTCCCGGCGCTCTTCAACGACGATATCGTGATACCCGCCAAGATGAAGATGGGGATATCCCTTGAGGACGCGAGGAACTATGCCGCGGTAGGATGCGTCGAGATCTCGGTAGGTGGAAGGGAATTCAGCAATACCGAGTCGATCCGCGTGAACTGGGGAAAGATACTCGAAGCCCTTCTCTTTAACGGGGACTGCCCGGGCACGGATAAGAAGATAAAGCTGAGCCGTGAATACAGCGATGTCAGCTTCGATACATTTGACGAGCTGTATAAGGCATATAAGGATGAGCTCATATATCAGACGGAGTTCGGGATAAGAGCGAACGACCTTTTAGATCTAAACTACGGGCGCCACTGGCCCGTGCCCTTCATGTCCGCCATAGAGGAGGGCTGTCTTGAGAAGGACAGGGACGTCACCATGGGCGGGGCGGTCTACAACAATTCGGTCGTGAACACCTGCGCCATAGCGACGACCGTCAATTCTCTCATCGCCCTGAAAGAGGCCGTATATGAAAGGAAGCTCGCGACTCTTGAACAGGTCAAGGATGCTTTAAGGAATGACTTTAAGGGAGAGGATATCTTAAGACAGCAGCTTTTAAATGCAGACAAGTTCGGAAACGGGGCAAAAATAACGAAGGAGATCACAAAGGAGCTCACAGACCTTTTCGTAAGCACCGTGACCGCTCACAGAGGCGCAAGGGGAGGCAGCTACGGCTGCGGCTTCTATACAGTAGCTCACCATGCGGGCATGGGAGGTGCGACGGGAGCCACGCCTGACGGACGTCATGCCAACACCTCATTCTCGTCATCGTTCTCGCCGACACAGGGAAGCGAGCTTTATGGCCCCACTGAGGTCATTAGGACTGTAACTGAGGTCGATCATACCGATTTTGGTAACGGCATGGTCCTCGACATGAAATTCACTCCGTCGTTCTTTTTAGCGGACGGACACCGCATGGCTTTCAGGCATATGATCGAGACGTATTTCATGCTTGGAGGCATGGAGATACAGTTCAACGTCGTGAGCAGGGAGACACTGATCGCCGCACAGGAAGACCCCGAAAGCTACAGGGACCTCATAGTCCGTGTGTCAGGCTTCAGCGCGTATTTCTGCACTTTGGGGAAACTTCTTCAGGACGAGATAATAAAGAGGACGGAATACGAAAGGATCTGATATGGAGCACCTCATATCGAACATACAGAGATTCTCCGTGGACGACGGCCCGGGGATAAGGACCACCGTGTTCATGATGGGCTGCCCCTTAAGCTGCATATGGTGCCACAATCCTGAATGCATCACGGGAAAGAGGAAACTTTTTAATGACAGCCTCAAGTGCGCGCACTGCGGAAGATGCATCGGGACATGCAAAAACGGTGCTCTTTCTGTAAAGGACGGAGATATAGAGGTAGACCGTGAAAAATGCACCGGATGCCTTACGTGCGTGAGTGCCTGCCCGACCGGAGCGATGTCGGTGACTGGCAGAGAGTATACGAAAGAAGAGCTTATTGATACTCTCATGCAGGATGAGCCTTTCTTCAGGAAGAGCGGGGGAGGGGTAACCTTCTCGGGAGGAGAGCCGCTTCTCCATACGGACTATCTTCTTCCCGTCATAAAGGACCTGAAAGAAAGAGGCATAAGCATAATATTTGATACCTGCGGGCACGTTCCGTACGGCCGCATAAGGGAAGTGCTCCCGTATACCGACGCCTTCCTCTTTGATATAAAGGGGATGGATAAAGAAAAGCATATGGAGAACACCGGAGCGTCAAATGAGATCATACTCGAGAATCTTATAAAGCTGTCGCGTGATGGAGTGAGGATATTCGTAAGGATGCCTGTCATAAAAGGGGCGAATGCTGATGCCGATGAGATAAAAAATGCAGCGGAGCTCATAGCCTCCCTTGACAATATCGCTGAGGCGGATATACTTCCGTATCACGCCTACGGCACTCTGAAATACGCGAGATATGGCATAAAGATGTGCCACAGGGAGCTTGTTGCTCCGGACACGGAAGAGCTCATATCGTACAGGAACATACTTGAGGAACACGGGATCAGGGCCGTGATAAAAAACCTGTGACAGGACGGTCATTATGGAAAATATCATCATTGATGAAGAACGGATAACGAAGGAAGAGTATGTAAACTTTCTTAAAAGGACCGATCTCGGAAGCCAGTATCCGCTTGAAAGATTCGACTCGCGTATAGAAAAACTCGTTAAGAACGTACAGATAAGCCTCACGGCGAGGAACGGCGAAGGACTTCTCGTGGGAGCGCTCTTCGGGCTCACCGACTA
Organism: Christensenellaceae bacterium; assembly: GCA_017523755.1. Classification (GTDB taxonomy): domain Bacteria; phylum Bacillota; class Clostridia; order Christensenellales; family Christensenellaceae; genus SIG371. Next base: position 23,480 of record JAFWWA010000033.1, read on the forward strand.
TGCCTACTGGCTCTATGTGACTGATCTCGGAGTGGACAGGGAGTATCTGAGGCAGGGGATAGGCACCAGGCTCATGAAGAAAGCCCATGAACTGGCGGGAGGAGAGAAGGATATAGCTGTATATCTCATAGCGAACGAGAACGCGGTGCCCTTCTATACGAGCCTGGGGATGAAAAAGTCTAAGGATGTGATGCGGTTCAATCACATCGACTGGACGGAATTCACTGTTAAGTGACGACTGTAAGAAATATATATGGATAAATAAGAAATGCTGCAGACTGATATGCCTGCAGCGTTTTTGTATCCGTTAAGGGCGTGTCATAAATATATCAGAAGGGTATCCCGTCCTTATACAGCTTCGGATAGACTTCGGTCGCGTTGCGCCAGAGCACGGCGTTCGCGAGATCAATAGCGTCGGCTTCCGTTATGTAATCCTTTTCAAGAAGCCTGTCAAGGAATCTTCCAAGAACATCCTTCGTGTACATGACTCCAAGCCATACGTTCTCGGGGCCGCCTCCGCCGTCGGTGCCGTAGAGGACCTTGGTGTAGGGAGCTGTCTCGAATATCATCGGGAGCGCTGTCTCAAGGGCATAGCCGGCATGAGGAGTGAATTCGGAGAAATCGAGATATACCTGCGGGAACTGGGATGCAAGTATACCTATCTCGCGGCAGTAGGGATATCCGCCGTGGAGGAGTACCGTCGTGACCTTCCTTGAGAGCTCCTCGTTGAACAGGTCTGTTAAAAGTATCGGATTCACGACACGAAGATCGGCATAGGGCACGTCCCCGTATCCGGTGTGTATCTGCAGGGGATAGCCGAACTCGAGGCAGAATTCAAGACCCTTATGCAGCATGTAGTCGCGCCATGTCTTTTCTGAGGCACGGTCGTTCCTGTCACTCATGAAAGAATCGTATGCCTTTTTTGCCTGGGCGTCGTCGGGACATGTTACCGCGAGCCCCGTGAAATACGCTATGACCGACTTTACGGCTATGATGTCGAACTTCTCTGCCTGAGCCAGCATGTTCGCGCGCCATTTTGCAAGGAAGTCCTCAAAGGAGAGTTTCTCCTTAAGAAGGAGGTTGGCCACTATCTCGATACGGATTATGCGGCCGATCTTTATTTCCGGCTCCATGAGCTCTATAAAGGTCTCGGCATCCTTATCGGTCCTGTAGTTTCCCTTCCAGTAGGCGGTTATAGGGGAATCGAGGTCACATATGAGCGCCTTTATGTTCGCGTCTTTCATGAAGGCGTCGATATAGCCTTTCGGATCCTCATCATAGCGTCTGTTCCTCTCCTTTATGACTTCCTCAGCTGACGCGCCTTCCATCCCGAAGAACTTCGATATGCGGGATATGAACATCTTATAGGCTATCATGCTGTGAACATGCTTTTCGTCGATCGGATAATCGGATATCGTGAAATTCATGTCCCTTCTGGTGTTGTTAACGGTCATTATATGCATGTGGTTGTCTATGACCGGCAGTCTGCTCAGATCCATATGTCTTGCTCCTTTGTTTGATGATTTGAATATTTACCAGGGGATCTCTCTTCCCCTTGCGTCCCTTATGACGAGCCTTCTTTCGTCCTGGCATCTCGGGTCTCCGTCGTCGTCACAGCGGTCCCTTAAAAGGTACCCGAAGGCCGAAGCCGCTGAAAGCTCTGCAGGCACCCTGTCATACATAGGATCGAACATCCTGAAGGTATACCCGAGGGGAAGGAGCTTATTCACAAAAGTGCTCACTGTATTGTTGAGAGCAGCCCTTGCCATGGCGTATCCGTACCCTTTTGTCCTGCTGTTCCAGTTGACTGACGACTCTTCGGTATTTATGAACACTATCCTTTTTAAGGGGCAGTCTTCTCCCGGCTCCGTGTCCTCCATCACAGATATGACCTGCTCGAGATATCTCACGGGCTTTATATAGTTCTCGGTAAACGAGGCTGATATGGCCTCCCGGCTGAGGCCGTCCCTTACTCCCGCGTCGTCGGCAGGGGAGATGTATCTCGAAGTGTCTATGAACATGCTGATGTGAGAGGGAAGATATGACAGAAGGTCTTCTCCTGTGCGCTCCTCACCTTCATATAAGCCTTCACCGAAGTACACGTTCCATCCGTTTTTCCTGAAGATATCCGCGAGAGCGGTGTCGAAACCGTTCTTTATGCATGTAAGGAAAACATTTTTCATCAGAACACCCACTCTCTTTTCTGCCAGTCGGTCATGACGAATCTCATCTCGTCAGGTCTGTCTTTCAGGAAATCGTCGACCGCGACAGCGGCGGAACAGTCGGGCGTGAGTCTTCCGGTCTCGGCAAGGGAACCGTCGGGCAGCTCGCGTCTGACCCAGCCCGGATGATAGATCCTGAAGGTATACCCCTCGTCATAAAGAGTGTTGTACAGGATCTTAATTGCCATATTGAGAGCGGATTTGCTCATTGTATATCTGAAGCCGCTGCTCCTTCTCATGTTTATTATGCTTGAGACCTCGCTTGAGATGAAGCACATCCTTTTCATCTCTCCCCTGTCAAGAAGGGGAAGGAAGGTCTCCATCACTTTAAGAGCACCCAGGGAGTTCACCTGGAAGGAATAGTCAAGGAGCTCATAATCTATCGGCATGCTGCCCATTATCTCGGAGGAGGGCGGGCCTCCCATGTATGCGGCGTCCGATACCGCCATATCGAGATGATCAGTCATTTTGCATACTGACTCATACGCATTCGTGATCGAGCTGTCGCTTGCGGTATCGAGCGTGACCGGGATGATACGTGGATCTTCGGCGGCTGCTTTTAACAGCAGGTCGTATTCTGTGTTGAACCTGCCCGCGAAAACGGTGAAGCCCTTTTTCGCCAGGGCCTTTGCCATCGCGAGGCCGAGACCGCGGTCGGCTCCGGTGATAAGTACTGTTTTCATGTCGTTCCTTTCCGATGCTTATATATAGTATGATCTGATATCTAGATTATATCATCAAAATCATAAATATTGTCATGTCCGGGCTGCATCTGACCTTTTTCGAACTGTTTAATTATGGTTCGTATGAGATCGTTTACAGGCGTCGGGACACCTGTCTCGTCCCCTTTGTCGCATACGGCCCCGTTTATGGCGTCGACCTCGCAGGGCTTCCCGTTCCTTATATCCTGGAGCATCGAAGGAACTATGCCGCTGTGCTTTTTCATGGCAAGGGGCAGTATGGCAAGGGCAAAAGCCCTTTTAACGGGACCCCTGTAATAGAACAGCTTCGTGATATCCTTCCCTTGGACCGGAGCGAACCTTATCCCTGAAGCTCTTGCCACATCGATGCACTCCTTCATGGCGGCGACGGCAGCCCTTTTCCCGACCGGATCCGTCGTCACGTCCCCGAAGGTGCCGCCCATCACAGTGGCAAGGCCTGAGAACGTGGCGTTTATGAGGAGCTTGGACCATCTTGCTCCCGTAAAGTCGTCCTCTACAATTACGGGGCACATCATCTCAAGAAGGGACTTCACTTTTTCGAACTGACTGCCGGTGATGCCCTCAGTCTTTCCCGTATGGAACGACAGGCTGTCGGGACTGCTCATGAGCCGGACTGTGCCGGGTGAGACCAGCATCGCTCCCCACTCGACGGCGCATCCCATCGTATGTGAAGGCCCTATGACCTTCGCGATGCCGGACTCGGGGAGGCCGTTCTGCATCGTGACTACGACCCCGTCTTCCGCGAGAAAGCCCTTAAGGAAGGCAGCGGTGGTGCTGTTTTCAAGTGATTTCGTAAGAAGTATTATGACATCGTACCTGCCGGCCATCTCAGAGGGAAGATATGCGTTAACAGGCACCGTCATATCGACTGTCCCAGTGATCCTTGCCCCGTTTTTCCTTAAGGCCTCTATATGTTTCCTGTTCCTGGAGACGAGACCGATATCAGCCCCACCCTTTGAAAGGAAAGCACCAAGCACCGTTCCTATAGAACCGGCACCGTAGATCAGATTCCTCATCATAAACCTCCAACAAGTAATATGCTTATAGAGAGTATATTTAGCCCGCGATGTAAAGTCAAACCGGGGAAAAGAAAAGCGGGTGCATTTAAAGCACCCGTTTTAGGAAAGCTGAGTGGATGGAACATACCGATCCGGTCTTCCGGTACAGGCAGCTGCCTGCCATCTGATCCTGTTATTATTCGGAAGCCGTGGGGATCGCTATGATATGGTCATCGTCCAGGAAGACTATCTTCTCGGTGCACATCTCACGTCCGAAGTTCCTGGTCCTGTCTTTTCTGTGACGGCCGTATGTCACATAGTACTCTCCGTTGTACTCGGTCACGCACCCGTGCCCGCATCCGGTTATATTGTTCATTCCCTGGAGCAGTATGTTGTCATGATCATAGTCGAGAGGCATGATATACGGTCCCATCGGGTTCTTCGACCACGCGTACCTTATAGCGTATCTGTAGTCCAGAACGTCGTATATCGCCCAGCTGAAAAGATATCTGTCGCCTATCTTTATGAGGTCCGGGGCTTCGTTGTATACCGACTTGATCTCGGCGGGCGTCGGTATGCTGTACTGACGGTAGATCATCTCTGAGAGACATTCCATCGGTCCGACGAACTCAGCGCTCTCGGGAGTGAGCTCTATCTCGCTCATCATGCATTTTCCCTGACCGAAGGCAAGATAGATCTTCCCGTCGTCGGTCTTAAGGAAGCAGGGGTCTATCGTCTGGAAATCATAATCCTCTTTCGCTATAAGAGGCCTTCCCAGGAATTCCCTGTATGTCCCCATCGGGGTATCGCATACGGCTATGCCGATCTGCTGGTCGGCTACGAACGCGAAGTAATAATAGCCGTCCTTTTCCACCATCGAGGGAGCCCATGCTCCGCCGTGAGCCCACGGTATATCATCGAAATCGAGGATCTTCACGGGCTCGCTCCAGTGCTCGAGGTCAGTGGAGTGCCACATGACGAAACCTGCCTGCCTTATGCCTGAGACCGCTGCTCCGCCTGTAGCGGACATATAGTAGTCGTTTCCGTCTTTTAAGATATACGGATCGCCTGCGTTTTCCTTTATTACGGGATTCTTCATTTCTTACCTCTTTCCGAACGGCATAGTAAAACCGCTGTACGATGATATGCTGTTCTGTCCTTTGATACTTCGATTATATCCTTTCCCGTATGCCCAGGTCAATTGCCCGCGGGCGCCGTCTGTGGTATCATTCAGGTATCAGATATGAAACTAGAAGGAGCGTATATGCCATGTACTATATAGGCGTCGACCTCGGAACCTCGTCGGTAAAGCTCATCCTTATGGATGCCGGTGGGGATATCATAAAGAGCGTTTCAAAGAGCTACCCCTTAAGCTTCCCAAGATCGGGCTGGTCGGAACAGGATCCGTATCAGTGGTTCGACAGGACCATGGAAGGCCTTCATGAACTGCTTGACGGCACGGACAGGAGCCTTGTCAGAGGCATGAGCTTCGGAGGACAGATGCATGGGCTCGTAGTGTTGGATGAGGACGACCGTGTGCTGCGCCCGGCTATTCTCTGGAACGACGGAAGGACTGGTAAGGAAACTGACTATCTGAATGATACGGTAGGGAAGGATTTCCTGTCGGCCCATACCGCGAATATAGCCTTTGCGGGCTTCACGGCTCCCAAGATCCTCTGGATGAGGGAGAATGAGCCGGAGCTTTTTAAAAGGATAAGGAAGATAATGCTGCCTAAGGACTATCTCCAGTACAGGCTCACGGGAGTTTTCGCTACTGACGTGTCGGACGCTTCTGGCATGCTCCTGCTCGACGTGAAGAACAGGGCCTGGTCGGACGAGATGATACGCCTTCTTCAGATAGAGAAGGATATGCTGCCGGGGCTTTATGAGAGCAGTGAGATCACAGGAAAGCTGCTTCCCGGGATAGCTCAGGAGCTGGGACTTAAGGAAGTATACGTGACCGCGGGCGCCGGGGACAATGCGGCGGCAGCCGTTGGGACCGGTACGATAGGCGAGGGAAGATGCAATATATCCCTCGGTACCTCGGGAACGGTGTTCATATCGAGCGGCAGCTTCAGGGTCGACGGCAACAATGCCCTCCATTCGTTCTGTCATGCGGACGGGAGCTGGCATCTGATGGGATGCATGCTTTCAGCGGCCTCATGTCTCAAATGGTGGACGGAGGAGATACTTAAGTCGCCCGATTATGACGGGGAACAGAAGGATATCAGGGATCTCGGGAAGAACGAGGTCTATTTCCTGCCTTATCTCATGGGAGAGAGGTCTCCCCATAACGACCCTTATGCGAGGGGAGTCTTCGCAGGGATGACGATGAACACGAAAAGAGAGGACATGATGCAGGCTGTCATGGAGGGTGTGGCCTTTGCTTTAAGGGATTCCGTTGAGGTGGCAAGGAGCCTCGGCATAGATATCCCCGTCACAAGGATCTGTGGGGGAGGCTCAAAGAGCAGGCTCTGGGTCAGGATACTGGCAAACGTTCTGGGGATAGAAGTCGAGATACCGGAGCTCGACGAGGGACCGGGCCTTGGAGCCGCCATACTTGCGGCCGTAGCCCTGGGCGAATACGCTTCTATAGAGGAAGCGTGTAAAAAGATAGTAAGGGTGAAGGAAAGGATAGCTCCCGATCCTGTGCTCACAGAGCTCTACGACAGGAAGTACAAGGTGTTTAAGGAGCTCTATCCCGCGATGAAGCCGGCGTTCACTCTGATGCACGACGCGCTTTAAAAGGTAAAGGTATTTTAAAAACACTTTATATATAAGGCGCGGATATAATATAATCATATAAAGAGTTACATGGCGGTTTTACGGAAAAATATCATTTGCACACAGGAAAGGACAGCTTTATGGAAAAAGTGAAGACAGCTATAAGAAACATCAAAAGCGACGACAAGAGACACAATCTCGTGATGTTCGCTCTTGACGGCATGCTCATAACGATAATACAGCAGCTCGTATGGACTAACGTAAATACTTTTGCGCAGCATATGGGAGCGACCCCGGACCAGCTGGCTTTCATGACCTTTTTAAATCAGGTCGTCACGGTAGCGGTGCTCTTCCCGATGGGCATAGTCTCCGACAGGGTGAGGAACAAGAAGATCATACTGAACGTCGCACTTATAGTGCTCATGGTGTTCTATTTCCTGGCAGCGCTGACGCCGATATTCGGCAAGTACGCGCTCTACGCTTTCATCCCAGTGATATCGTTCGGAGCCGCGGGAAGACAGCTGTACCTCGCAACATGGAACGCGTTCTTCAAGGACGCCACGAAGGAGGAGGACAGGAGCGACGTCATGGCCGTAAGGACCAGGATCACTCTCATACTCGGCGTCGTGGTGCCCATCATAACCGGCAATATACTCGCTCACGCGAAGGATGCCGCCGTAAAGACCCTCATATATCAGGCCTTCATAATAGGCGCGATGTTCGTAGGCCTCCTGCTCCTCTATGTCATAAAGAAGATAAGGGGAGGGGACGTCAAGACCCATGATGAAGGCGTAAAGGAAAAGATCAACGTCATAGAGGCGTTAAAGCACATATCAAAGAACAAAAACTACATGTTCTTCATGTTCTGTCTCCTCTGCTTCTATTTCTCATGGCAGATAGACTGGACGATGTGGCTCATCGCGAAGACCGACTATCTCATGATGGACGAGGCATGGCTCGCATACGCCAACGCCATAGGAACGCTGGGGCAGTTCATAAGCATAGGCATATGGAGAAGGATCAACAATAAAAAGGGCGTCCGTTTCGGTCTTATGTTCGGAGCATGGGGCCTTTCCGCGTGCACTCTGTCGGTAATAATCGCAGTCCCGATGTATGAGGCCGGGAACAAAATGGCGGCATACATCACGTACATGCTCATCTGGGCGGTCACGAATCTGCCGCAGACGGTCACGAGCCTCAACCTTCCCCTTAACCTCATCGAGGTGGTGGACGAAAAATACAGCGCGATATGCATATCGCTCTATACGATACTGACGACCATAACGAACGCCATAATGCCTTCGATAGGAGTCGCCATATATAACGCTTTCGGCGGAGGATCGAAAGGGCTCACTTCGCTCTATACTGTTATAGGCATACTGAGATTCATGGCCGGCTGCCTGTGGTTCTACAGATATAAGAAGATGAAGGATTTCAGGTCTGAAGATCAGTAAGGCCGGGCAAGTGAGGTCTCACGTATGCTGTTCTCAAGAAAAGACATAACGCGGCTTGTGATACCGCTGATACTGGAGCAGTTTTTTGCCGTCACCATCGACATTGTGGCGTCTCTTATGGTGGCCCGGGCGGGCGAGGCAGCGGTCTCGGGCATCTCTCTCGTGAACTCCGTCAATGCCCTTCTGGTACAGGCCTTTTCGGCGCTTGCTACTGGAGGCGCCGTCGTCTGTTCTCAGTATCTTGGAAAAGAGGATCTGGGCGCAGCGCGTCTTTCTGCAAGACAGCTTTACTACAGCGTTTTTGCCGTGTCTTCTCTTATAACCCTCATAACGCTCGTGCTCAGGGACCAGCTCATACGCTGGATCTTCGGCAGCCTCGAGAGCGACGTCTTAAGGGCCACGCAGATCTATTTCACGATGTCTGCCATATCCTACCCGATGCTCGCGATATATAACGCGGGCGCCGCGGTATCAAGGGCTATAGGCAGCACGAGGATATCCCTGTTCATCGCTATACTGATGAACGTGGTCAACATAGCGGCTGACTATATCCTCATAATAGTGATGGAGCTCGACGTCATGGGAGCCGGCATCGCCATGCTCCTCGCAAGGGCTGCCGGGGCATTTGTCATCTCCCTGTTCCTGATGAATATCAACAATCAGGTCCATATAAGGGGCCTTTTCCGCTTCTCGCTGGACTTCGGGATCATAAAGAGGATACTCGGCATAGGCATACCGAGCGGCATAGAGAACGGGCTCTTCCAGTTCGGCAAGGTGCTGGTAACAGGCCTCGTCTCATCCTTCGGAACCGCATCGATAGCGGCATACGCCGTATCGAACAACATATCGAACTTCATAACCGTCCCCTCAGGCGCTCTGGGCCTCGCCATGATAACGGTCGTGGGCAGGTGCATAGGCGCGGGCGATGTGAAGCAGGCAAGACAGTATACGTTAAAACTCATGGGAGTCGCGTATGCCGACATGTTCATAACGGCATCGATCTCCTTCTTCCTGGCAAATACCATCCTCGGATGGTACGGCCTCACGGATGAGACCAATCAGATGGCGTTCGTGATGATAAGGATGTTCGCCGTGTTCGCAGCGCTCTTCCATATCTCCTCGTTCTGCATGCCTAACGCCCTGAGGGCCGCCGGTGACGTGAAATTCACCATGACGGTATCGATCATATGCATGTGGGCTGTCCGCGTGACGCTGAGCTATATCCTGGGCCTCTGGGCCGGCATGGGCGTAGTTGGCGTATGGCTGGCCATGTGCCTTGAATGGACCGTGCGTTCGGTCATTTTCCTGCTCCGTTTCAGGGGAGAGAAGTGGTATCAGCACAGGGTGATATAAAGCCCTGTCTTTACTTTTTATTACAGAAAATAAAGCGTGAATGTCTGCTTCTGTATGCAGAAATGCGGAAGCGGCATGATATAATCTTTTTTATCAAAGTCAAAAAATAAATACAGGAGTTGTCTTATGAGAGAAAAACTGCTTATGAACAAGGACTGGCTGTATTATTTCGGTGAGCCCGAGTACAAACAGCCCAAGAAGACGAGTTCCGACCAGACTTACAGAGGTTCGAGAGGCGAGAACGCGAGAGGACCGGCAAGAAGGGATTTCCTTGACATATCATGGAGACATGTCGATCTGCCCCACGATTTCGTGAACGAGAACGGGCCCGATCAGGATCTCATCGACGGAGAGAAGCATAAGTACCCCTTAAACAGAGGGACGGCGTGGTACAGGAGATACTTCAGGCTCGACGAAGCCGATAAGGACAAGAGGATAACCCTTCTGTTCGACGGCGTCAGCACGAAGTGCGAAGTATACGTTAACTCGATGCTGCTCAAGAGGAACAATACGGCAGGTATCGGATTCGAAGTGGATATAACCGAAGTGGCGCGTTTCGGCACCGATTACAACCTCGTATCGGTACATGCCGACTGCCGCGACTATGAAGCCTGGTATTACGAAGGCGGCGGCATCTACAGGAACGTATGGCTCATCAAGACCGACAGACTGGCTGTGGATCTCTGGGGAACATACGCTCGTTCAAAGCGCCTTGAGGGGAACAGATGGGAAGTCCTTATAGATACAGAGGTAAGGAACGACTACTTTAAGGACAAGAAGGCGCAGGTCGTGTCAACGCTCGAGGACCCGGACGGGAATACGGTGTGCGTGCTGAAGTCAGACGAGATATGCTTCCCGCTCCAGAAGGTCACGGTAGTAAAGCAGTCCTGCACGGTCGAAGACCCGAAGCTCTGGGATCTTGGGCAGGCTACGGCAAACATCTACCGCGTACATACGGAGATAGTATGCGAAGGAAAGACCGTGGACACCTATGAGACCAAGTTCGGTATCAGGGAGATCACGTACGACAAGGATCACGGAATGTTCCTTAACGGAAAGAAGACGATAATCTTCGGCTTCGCGAACCACCAGATCCAGGTCGGCATGGGCAACGCCATGAGCGACTCCATGCGCGAGTATCATATGAGGACGATCGCCGACATAGGCGGAAACGGATTCAGGACTGCGCACAGCCCTCACGGGGAAGCCACCTATGACTACTGCGACAAGTACGGTCTCCTCGTAATGGATGAGAACAGAGTCTTCCATCCGTCCGAATTCGTACAGGACGAAGTGAAGAGGCTCGTAAAGAGAGACAGGAACCATCCGTCGGTATGCATGTGGTCGCTATACAACGAAGAAGATTCCGTCGCCATCCGTACCGGAAAGATGATCCATCAGAAGCTCGCCGCCGTGGCAAGGGAATATGACGATATGAGAGCCATCTCCGGAGCTACCTCCTACGGAATGTGGACGGAAGGCGCTCATGAGAAGGAGTACGGCTACGACCTGTTCGGCGTGAACCATCAGGCGGCATACTTCGAAGGCCTACATAAGGAAAAACCGGATCTCCCGCTGTACTGCTCGGAGAGCGTAAATCCTCTTGGAGAGCAGAGACCCGGATCGATATATCCCGACGGCCTTGACGCACACGTATTCACCGAGAAGGAGTTCGCCATTGGCGGCTTCCACTTCACGGCATGGGCACATGACTCGGACAGACCCAGGATCATGGCCTGCGACGGCACATACCAGGACAAGGCTTTCGGATACAAGGCGTTCCTCAAGCCCGACGAACCGCTCGCAAAGATAGTGAGCTGGTGCTTCCCGGGCAAGGAAGGTCAGAAGGTCCATATATCCCTCCCCAACAACGGAGACAGGGTAGAGGTCTATGTTAACGGCAAGCTTGCGGCTGCAAGGGAGACCGACATGTTCTCGATCAGCCCCGTGGATATAGTATATGAACCGGGCGAGATAAGGCTCGTGGCATATAAGGACGGGAAAGTCTGGGCGGAAGACACCGTACATACGCCCGGAAAGCCTGCTGCCATAAAACTCGAGATGGCTAACCTCAGCCTCAAGGCTGACGGAGAGGACGTCGCCATCGTAAACGCTTTTCTCGTAGACAAGGACGGCAACTGGTGCGACAAGGCTACAGGATGGCCCACGCTCTTCAGCTCGAACGAGAACGGCGAGTATATAGGCTCCTGCACGCAGAGGCTCGACGCTCACGTAGGCTGGCACGGCCCCAGGATGAACTTCGTATACGGAAAAGCGCAGGTCTATTTCAGATCGAGCGCATGCAAGGGAGATCTCGTTATAAAGGCCGAGAACAGCGAACTGCCCGTTTCCGAGCTCGTTATAAAGAGAGAGGAGACAGGAGCGATACCTCAGGTAGAGAAGTGCCCGAACAACTTCGTCATCGACTGGCAGATAAGCAAGCTCATGCCCGGAAAGATCGATCCTTTAAAGATCATGTCCCAGAAGGATACGGAGCTCTGGGAGCATATCGATACACAGGGATCGCCTGACGTGCTGTTCGGAGCAAGGCCGAATCCGTTCACAGGCGGAGCAGCGCTTTATCCTGTCGATATGGACCTCAACTATGCTTACTTCACGAAGACTGTCGTTCCTGATATGGGAGAAAGAAAAGCCGGAGAGAAGCTCTTCCTCAACTTCGAGGGACTTGACGGCATAGCTGACATCTATATCAAGGGATGCGGAAAGACGGCATATGCCCATCACGCTGCGAATTCACCGTGGGACGGCCATTACATACCGCAGTGGTATGTGGACGCCGACTGCTTCGAAGCGGGAGAAGAAGTCGAGATATGGATATTCATATTCAAGGCTTCAAGAGTCACCGGCATAGGCTGGCCCGTACACTGGGATTATGTGACACAGGAAACTGTCGACAGATATAACGAGAAGGAAGC
>JAFWWA010000034.1 GCA_017523755.1 Christensenellaceae bacterium
GTATATGGGAAGAGGGACGGTTGAGATAAGTGAGATAGGAGTGCATCAGAAATAAAGTCCCGAGAGCAACTGATACGGCATACAGGAGAAGGGGAATAGGCAGATGTTTTCATTAAGAAAAATACTGGGAGGTCTTCTGATCGCATCCGTTCTTATACTCATTGCAGATGTCATGGCTGTGATGATAAAAAGGATAAGGTCTGTAGTTCTTAAGGATGCCTATGTAAAAATATTCAGGGCAGAGATGCTGGCGTTATCCGCCATGCTTTTGTGTGTGCTGGATATCCGGACGGGATTTCTGAGCGGCTTTGACAGTCCGGTCCTGAATACCTTGGGGACAGCTGTTAGGATCATGCTTATGCTGTTTTCCGCTGTAGTAGCGTTCTTCCTGATCAGGGTAGCAGTGGGCGGGTCGTTAAGATCAAAGGAAGATACGGACTGCGCCATAGTGCTGGGTATGGCTCTTATAAATGGAAAGCCTTCAATGGATCTTATTTACAGAGTGAATGCTGCAAAGAGATATTTGGATGACCATCCTCTTGCGTTTATCATCCTTACAGGCGGGAATCCGGACAGCAGCGGAACGACCGAGGCCATGATGATGAAGGATCTTCTTTTGAAAAAAGGTGCCGATGAAAAGAGGATACGGCTTGAAAACATGGCAGGTACCACTGACGAGAACTTCATCTTCTCAGCGGCTCTGACAGACCGGGAAAGACCTGTAGCTGTCATAACCAGCAGTTATCATATGGAAAGAGCTCTTATGGCAGCAAAGAATGCAGGATTTACCGATCTTAAGAGATATCCTGCAAGATCTGACTTTATCACATACGGGGCGAGCGTCATGTGGGAAACGGTGCTCATCCTAAGAGACTGTCTTAAAGGACATTAAAAAAGATCCGGATTCATTTTTCCGGATCTTTTGCTTTCTGTGATATATCATTCGAACTGCAGCTTTGAAACGACATCCCGCATCACATCGTCTATTTTCTCTTCAAAGCCAGCATTTCCAAGGAATGCGAACTGATAGAAGTATCCGTCCTTCAGATTCATAGCCTGAAATACATGGGTCGCCTCATTCGGCGTGATCTCTTCCATACGGCAGATCCATCCGTTGATCCATTCAGGTTTTCCGCTTTCTTTCCAGACTTTTTCTATCTCCTCGAGCGATGAGACATTGGCTTCCTCTATTTTAAATCTCTTATAGTAGAAGGAGAGCTCCATACCGATGAAGACACGGTTCCAGCCTTTAGCGTCAGTTGACTCATCTTCACGTATGCGGAAATCATCCGGGATAAATACCTTGAGCCCATCCAAAGTAAAACTCTGATATCCTGAAATGTCTTTTGCCGCTTCTGTCTGAGCGGGTGCCTGGGTCGGCTCAGGTGTTGGCTCGGGCGTAGGCTCGACAGTTGGTTCGGGCGTAGGCTCCGGGGTTTCTTCCGGGACCGGTTCAGCAGTCGGCTCGGGAAGAAGCGAAGGCTCTGAAACAACTTCGGAAGTTTCCTGAGTTTTCTCAGCGGGTGTCGGAGGCAGAGTGCCCTCAGAAGATGAGCATCCGCTCAGTATCATCATAAGGACAAATATAACGATCAGCAGTTTTTTCATTTCATTCTCCGTTATCATTTATTCATGCATGTATAATATGACACGGCCCACAAGGATTATATCCCATATTCCTGCAGGGTTCAAATCAACTTCGATAAGCATATGTTCTTTCGGTATTCACACTGAAAAATGTCGCATGCCGGGCGACCAGACTGTTGTCTCATGCTGATAGAATGATACCGTAAGATGAAAACAAAAGGAGATATGATCATGATCTCATTCAGGGAAGCATTCATAACGGCAAAAATACAGGACCAGGATATCGACAGTTGCATAGAGTATGAGAAGGCATATATCTTTGCAGGAGGCTATGACGAGATGATCGGCGGATGGGAACGCGAGCCTGTAGGGGTGCTCAAGGACACAGGGAGAACGTTTTCGATGGCAGAGCTTGACGGGATCGACATGGGAAGACAGATAAGGGAGTTCATGATAGACGATGACGGGAGTTTAGCAGGCTTCTGGTTCCCGATCGTGACTTAAAAAGGAGGACGGCAGATATGGGAAGGGGCACGAGCTTCGTATGCAGTGACTGCGGATACATATATACGTCTCTTCGCGGGAAGGGAGCACTTGGAAAGAAGGCTTTTAACGATAATGAGAGCGGCTGTAATTCCATAAAGGCGAAAGGTGAAAAGACCGATGTTTTAAGATGCCCCAGGTGCGGGAGCTGTCATGTAAAACGTGTTGAGATGATGTGGGACTGAAGGGTAAATAATAAGCGTGCTGAAACGGCACGCTTTTTCATCGGTCAGAACGGATTCAAGTTGGACTTGAAAAATGTATTGTAAGTTCAATCAGGGCCAGCTACAATGAGACTGGAACCCGGAGTATCATATGATCGTGGGAAAGATGTGACGGGCGCACAGATGTAAAAGAGCATAAGGAAAATACCTGTAGTCGGGGAGGTAACGTGATGAGCATAGGAGAAAACATCAGAAGGCTTAGAGAGGAAAGGAAGATCACACAGGAAAAGCTGGGAGAGATGGTAGGCGTCTCGTTCCAGGCGGTATCCTCATGGGAGAGGGATCAGTTCAGGCCTGAGACCGACAAGCTTCTTGCCCTCTCTGAGGCATTCGACGTATCGCTATCCTCGATAGTCGAGGACAGGAAGAAAATGTTCCATACGAAGGAGACGATATATGACTGGGAACACATGAAGACCTTCGTCAAGACCACTGCCAGGAATCTTAAGATGAATGAGACTTTAAGGGCTCTCGACTATGCCGTGGAGGCACATGAAGGACAGAAACGGAAGAAGTCTGACATCCCGTATATCTATCACCCCCTCAATATGGCCTGCCATGCGCTGGCCATGGGGATCAAGGAAGATGACGTTATAGCGGCATGTCTCCTGCATGATGTGGTGGAGGACTGTGGGAAGACAGTGGGAGAACTCCCGGTAAGGCAGGAAGTAAAGCAGATGGTGAGGCTGCTCACAAGGAACAAGGCGTCACAGTTAGACAGAAAGACACAGAATGAGGCCTATTACGGTGACATCATGAAAGACCCCAGGGCAGCACTTCTTAAATGCATAGACAGATGCAACAATCTGACAACGATGTCCTGGGGGCTCAGCCGTGAAAGGATCTACAGGATGATAGGGGAGACTGAGGAGTATTATCCGGCACTCCTTGATCTCATAAAGACGGTACCTGAATACAACGATGCGGCATGGCTTCTAAAGTATCAGATGGAGAGCATGCTCGACATATATAAGAGGCTTATGTGAACATGTGCTCATCCTTCTCCCCGTCAGGCATATCTTTCCCAAAAGACCGATAAGGAGGACAGCAGAATGAAAAAAGGATACAAGGGAACTTATGACAAGCTTTTTGATGATCTTCAGGAGATATATGAAGGTGCCGAGGGGATACCGGAGGAGCTTATGGCTCTCTATATGAAATGGAAAAAATACGGGGCAGAGCACGACAAAGAGTTCATTAAGGATCACCCTTATGCCTGCCCGCTGAAATATGTTTCCGAAAAGTTCAGGTATGAGGGAAGGAATTACATATTCTATCCGGAGTCCATGGATGTATGCGACCCGCATTTCGAGAATCTAATGATAAACTGTGTCGAGGATGAACTGGTTGCTTTAGGAGCCGAGGAAGTATTCTGTACAGCTATGGTCGACTGATATCAGCTGTAAATAAACTAAGAGGATCGCTCTTTATATAAGGGCGGTCCTCTTTTGTCTGTCCCGGAACATCAGTATGGGTTTTTAAGGGCTTTCTTCCTTGTCATGTGTTCGAAGCTCTTTATGTACATCTTCTTTTCATTGTCGGAGTACCATTTGTCTTTTTGATCCAGTTTTTCCTTTATCAGATCCTTTATTATCCCGGCCTCTTCCATCGTCCAGGCCCTTTCGTCATGGGCGACGGTGAAGAATCCCGTTTTATCCCAGGGGATAAATTTCTCACCGTAGCTAACATATGAGTCGGGATACCTGAGCTCGTGATTTAGCACACACCTGAAGGAATCCTTCGTTTCCTCGGTAACGTAGAGGGGCTTCACCTTATCGGTATGGTAGACCATACCGCCAAAGCCCACAGCTATTATTTCGTCGTTGTGTCTGTCT
This sequence comes from Christensenellaceae bacterium, assembly GCA_017523755.1. GTDB lineage: Bacteria > Bacillota > Clostridia > Christensenellales > Christensenellaceae > SIG371. The sequence continues at coordinate 4,190 of JAFWWA010000034.1, forward strand.
ATATAATCCGAGAATTCCTTGTATTTCGCGCTGCGCCTGATCGCTTTCCTGATGTTATTCTCCCGTTTGACTTCTTTGTTGTGAGGAGCATGGAACACTATATATCCAAGAAGCGGGGCAGCAAAGCTCGCTGCGGCGGCTGCGATGAAGAAGACCTTCCCGGTGGGGACGAATTTTCTTAGAGCGAGGTAAAGCCCTCCTACCATTATGACCTGTAAGATGATGCTTAAAAAGAAATCGGTGAAATACCACCCGTCGTATCCCATCTCCTTGAACAGGACGCCTGCCGTTATAAGGACGGCGATTATGCCGACGATCTCAAGAAATCCCATTTTCATCTCTCCTGGTAAATGCTTTCTTTACAGAAATGATACCACTTAAAAAGAGATTATATCAACAGGCGGAAGAGTGCCCTGAAATATGAAAATAAAGGACAGCTCTTTGCACCTGAGTTTGTGTATCAACCCTGCCCGCATATGGTATCATATTGTTAAGGGAGCGGCCTCATACCGGCTCCTATATCCTGACTGTAAGAAGAGGGTGATCCAAATGGTATACAATGAGCTTGATCTTAGTAAGGTGAGGACCGGATCTTCAAGGAACAGAAAGAATCTGGTAAGCATAGATACGCTTCTTACTCCGGGCAGGGACCCGGTGCCTGAATGGAACGGCGGAGAGGAATTTGAAGAGCTCGTCTCAAGGATAAAGAAAGCCCGTGAGGAAGGAAGGATGATCATCTTCTCTATGGGCGCGCATGTCATAAAGAACAGTCTTTCAAGGTATCTTATAGAACTCATGAAACTGGGTTTCATAAAGCATATCTCAGGAAACGGGGCATGCAGCATACATGATTTCGAGCTGGCTTATCTCGGCGGAACGAGCGAGGATGTCCCTACCGCCCTTGAAGACGGCTCCTTCGGCATGTGGGAGGAGACCGGAAGATGGATGAATGAGGCGATTATAAGCGGAGCGGAGAAGGGCATGGGCTACGGAGAATCGCTTGCAGTGTACATAGACGAGCATAAGGAACGTTTCCCCTACAGGGATGATTGTGTCCTTTATCAGGCATATAAGGCAGGTGTCCCGGCTACTTATCATATAGCTCTCGGTACCGATATAATCCATCAGCATCCTGCATGTGATTTTGCAGCGATAGGCAAGACGAGCGGTACCGATTTCAGAAGATACTGCTATTCGGTCTCAAAACTGGACAGAGGGGTCTTCATGAACTTCGGCTCGGGAGTGATCGGGCCCGAGGTGTTCCTGAAAGCGATCTCCATATCGAGGAACCTGGGATATGACACATTCAGGATAACGACCGCCAATTTCGATCTTATAGATCTCGGCGACTACAGGAAGCCGATAGGGTATGATGACCCCTTCTATTATTACCGCCCGAGAAAGAATATCGTCAACCGTCCGCCGAAGAACGGAGGGAAAGGCTGGCATTTTGTTGGGGACCATAAGGAAACGATACCCAATCTGTATATGAAACTGACAGATTGAATAAATGACCGGAGAAATGAGATGAGAACGCTTGTCATATGGGGAGCCGGCCGTATCGGACGCGGCTTTGTAGCACCTATGTTTCTTGAAGGCGGGTGGAACGTCGTTTTCGTCGATATCGATAAAACGCTCGTTGACCGTCTTAATGAAAGGAAAGGCTATACTATCCTTCGTGCCGATAAAAACAGCATCGTGAGTGAAAGGATCGAAGGTGGTTTTAAAGCTCTTCATACTTCTCAGACGGAAGCTTTAAATGAACTGTTTGGTCTTGACGGCCTTATGCTGGACATCGCGGTCCATGAGCCCGAGCTTTCAGCTGCTGCTGACATGATAGCTCCTCTTATAGAACACAGAGCAGGTTCATGCGCTCTGTGTATGGACATAATGATGAATGTCAACATGGCTTCACCTGATGAAGCCTTCATCCATATGATGGATGAGAGGCTGAAGGGAGAGAGCCTTGCATATTTTCATGACCGCGTGGGTGTGACGGGGATCGCCGCGATGTGCATATCTCCCGTCGCTCCTGCAGAAGAGCTTATCAAGGACCCTCTTACGCTTATCAACAACAACTGGCCGGAACAGGCGATAGGTCTGCCGCAGTTAAAAGGTATCCCTGTCGATCTTCCCCGTATTCGGCTTACGGATAATGTCCATGCGGAAGAGACGAGAAAGCTCTATACTCTTAATATGGCTCATGCCGTGTGCAGCTATCTTGGCATACCCGAAGGGCACAGCACAGTGATAGACGTGATGCGGGACGGACGGCTGCGCGATACTGTTACAAAAGCGATTCTTGAAGCATCCGAGGGACTTATAAAGGCATACGGGTTTGATGAAAATGTGATGAAAGGATGGCCTGGGAAGATACTTGACCTTCTTGATAATCCGTGGATCAACGATGATCTTCCGCGCCTTGGCGCAGATACGAGGAGGAAACTCTCCAGGTTCGACAGACTGACAGGCCCCGCGATGCTTTGCCTTGAAGCCGGCGGCTGTCCCGTATCGATTGCAAAGGCCATAAGAGCCGGGTTCGATTTTACACATGACGATCCGGGCACACGTTTTGTAATGGATACCGTTAAGAATGAAGGTATCGAGGCGGCAGTAGAGACGGTCTGCGGTATCAAAGCCGGTGATGACCTGGGAAAAATGATACTCGGCCGCTGACAGATACAGGTCCGGTCATAGACTTATATGAATGTTTTTTCCTGATATGGCAAAGCCCCTTTAATCAGAGATCATCTGACAAAAGGGGCATGTTTTATTGTTGCCTGTTTTCCGCCGATACTCGGGTATTGTATCCTTTTTTTAAAGGTCTGATCTCAGTATTCCCTGAATATCGCCTGTATCTCCAAGGGAGAAGCGCTGCCGGTCTGATCTATCTTCCTTACGCAGACCCCCGAACAGAGGTTTGCCACTGCTGCTGCTTCCTGCATGCTGGCTCCTGCGCTCAAGGCAGCCGCAAAGCCGGCTGTTGCCGCGTCGCCTGCCCCGCAGACATCTATCGGACCGTTCTGTCTTACTGCAGGGACGAGCCTTGATTCATTTCCGTCCCTTACGGCTATACCGTATTTATTGCATGTAACTATGACCTGTCTTCCTGTTAGCTCTTCAAGCCTGTGCATGGCAGAGAATAGTTCATCAGGGCTGAAAGTATCATCATCTTTTCTCCCACCCGATATCTCTAGAGCCTCGTGGTTGTTGCATTTCAGTATCACGTTCCTGAACTCGCCCGGGAACTGCCTTGAGTCGGCTATGAATACCGTTCCGGGGTTTGCCCCGGCGATACCGGCGACAGCATTTCTTACTTTTTCAGTCACCACTCCGCAGTCGGCCTCGCATACCTGATCGAGTATGACCACGGCGTCAGGCTTTTCCTTCATCAGGGACTCAAGTGAGCCGATGAGCGCATCTTCTATATCAGCCGGGGTCTTCCTAAAGTTCTTTATATCGAATCTTTCTCCTTCCTCAGGCCACAGCGGCTTTATATACGAGGGAGTCACGACTCTGTCTGAAACTAAGACTTTTGATACATCTATGCCGATCCTCTTAAGATGGGACAACAGCTCATATCCGTCGCCGTCATCTCCCACAAAGGAGACGGCAGTCACGTGCCCTGTACCTAAAGCAGCTATATTGTTAAGAACGTTGCCTCCCGCTCCCGGCGCGCTTCTTTTTCCCACCACCTGATGGGCGGGTTTTCCTGTCTCAAGTGAAGGCTCATCAAGAAGCGGATCTATCTCGTACCAGCGGTCGAGGAACAGATCCCCTATAAGGACGATGCTGAGATCCTTAAAACGCTCCAGCAGTTCATCAAGTCTTTCTTTGGTAAGTGACATTTTTATGCTCCTTTTCCCGGGTCAGCCAAACAGCAGTTCCTCGAGCTGACGGACATCGCTGAAATCGGGTATTATGATATCAGCTCCTGCCTTTATGAGCCTCTCCCGTTTCCAGGAGTCTATCCCTTTTCTCTCCCGTTCGTTGCTTGCAACGCCGACGGCAAATCCTCCCGCTTCCGCGATGTTCTCTATTTCGACATACCCGTCGCCGAAACCGATAAGCTCTGAACCTTCAAGCCTGTTGTCGCGCATCATCTTTTCTATGACCAGCTTTTTAGAGAAGGTCCTGTATTCCTTCTGCGCTCCGTATATATGCCCTTTAAAGTAACGGTCCACCTTAAGGAGGGAAGCTTCCTTTAACACATGCTCCTCATCTGTGCCCGATGTCAGATACATCGACACGCCGCGGCTTTCGAGCATATCGAGAAGGGCGAAGGAGCCGTTCACCGTGATATCAGGAGGATCGATAGTGCCTTCCTCAAGGCCTCTTATCCTTCCGTCTATCTTGATAAGGAGCCTTCTTAAGTATTCATCCTTGTATTCCTGGGGATCCTTTGGCTTTCCGCCGAAGGCATCGACTTCCTCGGCAAGCCTTATGCACTGGTATATAGTCTGTTTCCCTGTAAGGAGAGTTATGAATTCCCGGCATATGTTTTCGACCTGGCTCACAGGCATCCTTCTGCCCTCAGGTGTGTTCATAAGCTCTTCCGTGAAATACGGGGTCATTATCTCCTGCCATCCTTCGCGTATGAGAGAGATAGTGCCGTCAAAATCAAATACGGCATATCTCGGTGTACCGGCTGGCCGGTCTTTTCTTCCCTGAACAGTTTCTATATATACCATACGGAACTCCTGAAATCATTATCAGTCGCAGCTTATCTTGAAAACGGCCTTATGTCCTTTACCGCTGCCTATACCGGGCTTGTGCGCGTCTTCGGGGAAGAGCAGCACGAAGCAGTCCTTGTTTAAAGGTATCAGGGCGCCTTTTACGGGATCATTCGAGAATCTGATGTCTCCGTCAAGAAACTCCCCGAATCCTTCCACTTCCGATATCGGGAGCCAGGCTATAAGTTCGCCGTCCGTAAGACCATACTGGAGGTCGAGATGCTTCTCATGGGCTTCCCAGCGTTTGTCTTCCTCGTTCCCAAGCTGATTCGCGCTTGAACTGATATAAAGGTCATCATCTATATCGGTCCTGCCAAGAGGCAGAGAGCTCAGGTCGTGTGAAAGGATATAGTCTATGCACCTGTCTATCCTTTCATCGATCCCTCTGTACCGTTTAAGATCGTTTTTCGTGCCGGCGATCATTTTCTGCCCTCCCATCTGTCAAAGAATTCCACGCCGTTCCTCTCGATTATATCATCGATATAGCAGGGAACGGGCTCGAGATATCCGTAAGGCGGACGTACGGGGACCGGTCTGTCAAGAGACGCGCGCTCTTCCTCAAGCTTCCTCCTTGCGCGGGCAGCCAGTTCCGGCGCGTCGTCCTTCTTTATAACGACGACACCATCCAGATCGCCCACGATTATATCTCCGGGCTCGACCACCTGTCCTCCGACACACACATGGACATTTATCTCGCCGGGACCGTTCTTATACGGACCGTTGGGCTGGGCGCCTCTGGCATAGACAGAGAGGTCAAGAGTCTCAAGAGCATCGAGATCGCGTACGGCCCCGTCTACTATGAATCCTTCTATACCTCTTGCTATGGCTGCTCTGTACATGAATTCCCCGCACATGGAGTGGGAAAGACTTCCTTCCCCGTTTATGACGATTATATCTCCCGGCTGAGCCATGGATATAGCCTTATGGAACATGAGATTGTCGTTCGCTACCGATTTCACGGTAAACGCCACACCAAGGAGAGGTCTTCTGTTATAGGGCCTTATCCCGGCATCCATGCACGCTATGCGGTTCATCTCGTCGGCGATATTTGCTACGGGGATGCCTTTAAAGGCAAGTACGATATCGCGGGACGGACGGTCAAAAGTTCTGTAGATGCGATTGTTGATCATATTTGTTCTCCTTTGTTCTGATACATCAAGTATATCATACGGAAGCTGCAGATGAGCCTTCTTAAAAGGAATAATAACAAAAAAGAGGCTTGTAAAAAGCCTCTTTCATTAATGTGGCTGTCTAATTACAGGCTGCAGAATTCCTCTATCTCTTCCTCGATGCTCTTAAGTGAAGCCTGCCAGAAGTCCTTCTTTGTGAGATCGATGCCCATCATCTCGCCGCATTCCTCGATGGAGTGGATCCCGGTAGTGCGGAGCATCTCCATATACTTCGGAACGAAGGCTTCCTTATCCTTAAGATAGAGAGCGTACAGGCCCTGGGCGAACAGGTTGCCGAACGCGTATGGGAAGTTGTAGAAGCTTAAGCCCGAAGAATAGTAATGGCTCTTGCAAGCCCACATGTAGGGGTGTCTGAATTCGGGATCGAGCCCGTCTCCGTAGGACTTGTCCTGAGCGTCGAGCATGATCTGCTTCAAGTCATCAGCCATGAGGAAGTTCTCCTGAGCCTGCTCGAACACTGCCGTCTCGAAGAGATAACGGGAATAGATGTCGACCACGCACTGGGTCTTTTCTCTTAAGTCGCTCTCAAGGAGGGCAAGCCTTTCTTCCCTGGTTTCGGCATTCCTTAAAGCATGGGCGCCAAGGAACACTTCGTTGAAGGTGGAAGCTGTTTCCGCAACGGGCATCGAAGCGCTCTGGTTCATGGGCCTCTCATCATACTGCGTGAGATTGTGGAAAGCGTGTCCGAGCTCATGCGCCAGCGTATCGACAGCCCCGAATGTGCCGTCGAAGTTGGTAAGTATGCGGCTCTGCCTTAATGTGGGGACCTCACCGCAGAAGGCTCCGCCTTCCTTTCCGTCAGCGGGGTAGAAGTCTATCCACTCATTGTCGAATGCCTCAGCCATCATATCGGCCATTACTGGAGTGAAGCCCTTGAATACGGAGGTGAGGATCTCCTTTGCCTCTTCGATAGTGTATTTCTTGTCGGAAGATCCGAGAGGAGCAAACAGGTCGTAGAACTTGATCCCGTTAGTGTCTCCTAAGAGCTCGCCCTTCCTTCTTAAGTACTTCCTGAACGCAGGCATGAACTCGTTCATGGCCTCGAGCATCGCGTCGAGAGTTTCCTTCTTCATATCGGCCTCTTCGAGCGTCATCATGAGAGGGGACTCATAGCCGCGCTTCTTCGACATCATCGTGACCTGGTTCTTAATGTTGTTAAGAGCAAAGGCTATCGCGTCCTGGACCTTCTCGTAGGACTTGAGCTCAGCCTCATAGGCTTCCTTCCTGACCTCCTGATCGGCGTCATAAGCCAGGTTCCTGATCTCGGAAAGAGTCTTCACCTCACCCTTGTAATCTACCTTGAGCGTCGATGACATGAATGACTGGAGCTGTCCCCATGCGGAGCCGCCCGTCATGTCCATAGCAGCTGCCATGGCCTCGACCTCGTCGGGAAGAAGATGGCTGTATTCCTTCTCAGCGCGCTTGACGAATGTCCTGTAGTCCTTTATGACCTGGCTCTTCTCAGCAAGAGCGTCGACGTCTCCAGCCTGGCCAAGTATCTTCTTTGCGGCAGCCTCATCCTCCGCGGCATCAGAGAACATTCTCATGAGGCGTGCCATCTGGGCCATAAGAGCGCCGTCCTTGGTGTTCACAGCCTGGCTGAAGCCGATATATGCCCCGAGCCTGCCGGTGGTCTTCTCGATCTCTTCCATTACGAGGAGTATGTCCTCGATCTTCTTTACGCTGTCAGCTTCATCTGACCTTACGACCGCTTTGAGCTTGGCAAAGAGCTCCTCGGCCTTTTTCATATCCTTTTCGTATTCGGGATCGTCGAGTCCCTTGTACAGAACGTTAAGATTCCATTTGGTATTCATGGTCTTCTCCTTTATGTTACAGTCATTGACCTTATTATGCTTATTAAGGCGCGCCAGTCAAGCCCGCCTAAACTATTATATACGAAAACAGGGAGGATAAAAAGGACCAACTAGGGACGTAATGATCATCATGACTGTCGCATGGGGAAGTGCGATATGTTATCATATCGGTAGCTGAAACTGTATTCAATACGGCACGGAGGATATATGGACGAAAAGACGAACAGAAAACTTAATACGATAGCGGTAATAGTGACTGTCGTGATAGTAGCGGCGGCAGCGCTTTTCGTAGGGAAGTCCTGGGGAGAGGGCAGGCTCATAGGCGAAAGGGACCGCTTACGTGCGCTCAACAGAGCTTCGGTAGAGAACATGATAATAGAGGAGAGCCCGGTATATGTGATAGGGCATATGAGCCCCGATTCGGATACAGTAGTCGGAGCCATAGCGTACGCGAGGCTCTTAACAGAGCTCGGATATCCTGCCGAGCCGGCCGTCACCATGGAGATAAACAATGAGACTAAGTGGCTGCTTAAGGAAGCTGGTGCTGATGTCCCAAAGGTGCTAAATGATGTTTCAGGGATGTCGATATTCCTTGTCGATCACAGCGAATACGCCCAGGCAGCGGAGGGGATGGAGGACGCCCATATAGTCGGTGTCATCGACCATCACGGCGTGGGCACGCTCATAACGGGAAATCAGGTAGTCTATGAGGGAAGGCCGATAGGCTCGACGGCAACGATAATCTGGCTCGATTATCTGAACTATGGCGTTGAGATAGATAAGACTACGGCATACCTGATGCTGGGGGCGGTGCTTTCCGATACCGACGGACTCACCGGGTCCACTACGACAGAGGCCGACAGGCAGGCTGTGGAAGAGCTCAGTAAGACGGCAGGGGTAAAGGACGCCATGGAGATGTACAGGAAGCTCCATGAGGAAAAGCTCTCATATGAAGGCTTCACTGATCTCGAGATACTTTTCTCTGACTATAAGGAATATGAGGTGGAAGGGAAAAAGTTCGGCATAGGCCTTGTGAACGCGATAGACGATGAGACCGCGGAGGATCTTGCCGCAAGGATGAAGGAAGCCTTAAAGGAAGGCACTAAGATGAAGGACGTCGATTACCTGTATGCTTCGGTAGGTATAAGGGAGAACGGGGAAAAGATAGACAGGATAGTTCCCGGGGACGATAAGTCGCGGGAAGTGTTTCTGGCAGCTTTCCCTCAGAACGACGGATATGACGGGACCTCGTTCCTGTTCAAGAAGGGCCTTGGAAGGAAGACGAAGTTCGTTCCGGCTTTCACGGATTTCCTTATGGCATATCCGCATGAATGACGGGGATAACAGGATAGTATCGGTATACATCAGGGAGGAAAGAACAGATGCTTAGGATGTTTTGTGAACATGAGATAAGATACAGCGAGAGCCTTGACGGGATATGGGACTTAAGGCTTCCTGACGGAAGACAGTATAAGACGGCGGTGCCGGGAGTATGGGAGACGATACCGGACCTCGCGTCATATCAGGGAAAAGCCGATTATGAAAGAGAGGTAGTAACGGGATACGATTCCGATATACTTTTAAGATTCGGGGGCGTGAGCCATACGGCAAAGGTGTTTTTCGACGGTGTCCCAGTCGGATCCCACTATAACGCATATACTGGCTTTTCAGTGCTAATAAAGGGAGTGAAGGCCGGCGTGCATGCGCTTAAGGTAGAGGTCGACGATTCCTTCGGGCCTGAGTCCGCGCTCCATATCCCCAACGACTACAATACCTACGGCGGGATAAACCGCTCCGTAAGCCTTGAATATGTGGATGGGGCATATATAAGCTCGATGAGCTTCTATTCGACAGAGAACGAAGACGGGACCTTCAATGCGCATGTGAAGGCTGAGATCACGGCTCTTAAGGATATTGAGGAAGCGGGATTCACGGCGTTTATTGCGGGCAGGAGCGTGAGCACGGATATTACCGGTCTGAAAAAGGACGGGACAAAGAGTGTTTCCGTTACGGTAAAGGACCTTGACGTTACGCGCTGGGACGTGCTCGACGGAAATCTGTACGATCTTGCGGGAGTGCTCGACATGGACGGGCAGGCTGTCGACGACCTCATAGACAGGGTGGGCTTCAGGACCGTGGAGATCGACGGGCAGAAGATACTTATAAACCACAGGGAGATAAAGATAAAGGGCTTCAACCGCCACGAGGATCACGGGCAGCTGGGGCTCAGCATGGACGCTGGTACTATGATGTGCGACCTCCAGCTCATGCTCGATATGGGAGCCAACTCCGTAAGGACATGCCATTATCCTAACGACCCGAAATTCCTGGATCTCTGCGATGAGCTTGGGATACTTGTATGGGAGGAGGATCACGCAAGGGCGCTTCCAAGAGAGATCCTTGAGGGAGACGTGTTTAAAAAGCAGATATCAGACTGCAATATCGAGATGATAACCCAGCATGTGAACCACCCCTCGATATATATCTGGGGCGTGTTAAACGAATGCGAGAGCGAGACTGAGTTCGGATATTCCGTATACAAGACGAATCTTGGGCAGCTGCGGGATCTCGATCCCACACGTCCCGTGAGCTTCGCCTCATGCAGGCATTTTAACGATGTGTGTCTTGACCTTGTGGATGTGGTCTCGTTCAATATCTATCCGGCCTGGTATCTGAAGGAGCCTGTTTCGGATTTCCTTACGAGGCTGCTTAAATGGATAGATGAGGACGGGAACAAGGACAAGCCGGTGCTCATAACAGAGATAGGTGCCGGCGCCATAGCGGGATACCACGATGCCTTTAGGCGTGCCAAATGGAGCGAGGAGAGACAGGCCGATATCATAAGGGAACAGCTGACGGCAGTTCTTGACAATAAGAGGATATCCGGCGTCTATGTATGGCAGTTCGCTGACGTAAGGGTCTCGGAGGAATGGTTCGCGAACAGGCCCAGGACGATGAACAACAAGGGCGTGGTCGATGAGATGAGAAGACCGAAGCTCGCATATGCCGTGGTAAAGGAGATCTACGGCAGAAACTGATATAACTAATATATATGGGTAATGCAGGGGCAGTTAAAAACTGCCCTTTCTTTTTGCTTGACATATACCCCCGAGGGGTATATTATCTATATAGAAAGTGATAAAGGGGGCAGGCTTATGGAACACGGATGCTGCGCTGCAAGAAAAAAACACAGGACTGAGGAAGAGATGAAGAAGCTCATCAACAGACTCTCCAGGATAGAGGGTCAGGTGCGCGGGGTCAGGAAGATGATCGAGGAGGACGCGTACTGTACGGACGTCCTCATACAGTCGCAGGCCATTGGCGCCGCCATAAACTCGTTCAATAAAGATCTGCTCGCGTGCCATATAAGGAACTGCGTGGTGGAAGACGTGAAAAACGGCAGCGATGAAGTTGTGGATGATCTCGTTTCGACGATCCAGAAGCTTATGAAATAAAGAGGTAAGCAGATGACTCAGTATAACGTAACAGGGATGAGTTGCGCTGCCTGCGCGGCAAGGATAGAAAAAGCCGTATCGAAGGTCGAGGGAGTTACCTCCTGCACCGTTAGCCTCCTTACAAACTCCATGGGAGTCGAGGGAACGGCGTCCGATAGTGCCGTTATAAAAGCGGTGACCGACGCCGGCTACGGAGCTGAGAAAAAAGGAGCAAAGGAGAAAAGGACAGAGACGGACGAAGACCTGCTTAAGGACAGGGAGACCCCGGCGCTTTTAAGAAGGCTCCTTTATTCGATAGGATTCCTGCTTGTCCTTATGTATTTCTCCATGGGGCACATGATGTGGGGGTGGCCTCTTCCGGCGTTCTTTGATGATAACCATGTGGCTATGGGAATAGTCCAGATGCTTTTAGCGGCGATCGTCATGGTCATAAACCAGAGATTCTTCATAAGCGGCTTTAAGTCCCTTATAAAAGGCGCCCCAAACATGGATACGCTCGTTGCCATGGGTTCAGCAGCCGCATTCGGCTACAGTACTGTGGCGCTCCTTCTCATGACGAGGGCACAGGCAGACATGGATATGGAAGGCGTTATGAAGTACATGGACGAGTTCTACTTTGAGTCGGCTGCTATGATCCTTACCCTCATAACCGTAGGGAAGATGCTTGAGGCAAGAGCAAAGGGCAGGACGACGAATGCCTTAAAGGGGCTCATGAAGCTGGCGCCTAAGACCGCAAACGTCATAAGAGACGGTGAAGAGAAAACGGTCTCCGTCGATGAGGTGTCAAAGGGAGATATATTTGTTGTAAGGCCTGGCGAGAGCATACCCGTTGACGGAGTCGTGATAGAAGGACATTCAGCGGTAAACGAGGCTTCTCTCACAGGCGAGAGCATACCGGTGGACAAGGCGGAGGGAGATACCGTCTCAGCAGCCACTATAAACACTTCGGGATATATAAAATGCAAAGCTGTAAGAGTGGGAGAGGATACGACTCTTTCCCAGATAATACAGATGGTCTCGGACGCCGCAGCGACCAAGGCTCCGATAGCCAAGGTAGCCGACAAGGTGAGCGGCATATTCGTTCCGGTCGTCATAGGTATAGCACTCATCACTTTGACCGTATGGCTCCTTATAGGAAGGCCTTTCGGATTTGCCATAGCAAGGGCTATATCGGTGCTCGTCATAAGCTGCCCCTGCGCGCTTGGGCTCGCTACACCGGTAGCGATAATGGTGGGCAACGGCAAGGGTGCCAAGAACGGTATACTGTTCAAGACAGCCGTATCGCTTGAGGAGACAGGAAAGACTAAGATCATAGCTCTTGATAAGACAGGCACCATAACGGCAGGCGAGCCTCAGGTGACCGATATCATTCCGTTTGGCGGTACGGCAAAGGAAGAGCTTTTAGGCCTGGCCTTCGCGCTTGAGGCGAAGAGCGAGCATCCCCTTGCAAGGGCTATAGTAAGGAGAGCTGAAGATGAGGGGCTAAGGGCAGAAGACGTAACGGATTTTGAGATCCTTCCCGGGAACGGTCTTAAGGCAAAAATGGAAGGAGAGGAGATATCCGGAGGCAACAGAAGGTTCATCTCGGGATCCTGCATGATAAGCGCTGAGGCTGAAGAGAGGATCGATTCCCTGTCAGATGAAGGAAAGACTCCGCTCCTGTTCGAAAAGGGCGGGAGGTTCATGGGGATCATAGCCGTGGCCGATGTCTTAAAGCCCGACAGCAGGGAAGCCATATCGGAGCTCAGGAATATGGGAATAAGGGTCGTAATGCTGACAGGCGATAACAAGAAGACTGCCGAGGCTATAGGAAAAGAGGCCGGCGTTGATGAGGTTATAGCCGGAGTGCTCCCCGAGGGCAAGGAAAGCGTCATAAGGAAGCTTCAGGAGTCCGGCAAGGTCGTGATGGTAGGTGACGGCATAAACGACGCTCCGGCGCTCACCAGGGCTGATATGGGTATAGCCATAGGGGCAGGGACAGACGTGGCCATAGACGCAGCGGACATAGTGCTCATGAAGAGCTCGCTTAGAGATGTAGCTGCAGCCATAAGGCTCTCGAGGGCGACGCTGAGAAACATACACGAGAACCTGTTCTGGGCATTCATATACAATACGATAGGGATACCTTTGGCGGCAGGAGCGCTGATACCTCTTGGCATCACTCTTAACCCAATGATAGGGGCTGCGGCGATGAGCCTTTCGAGCTTCTGTGTGGTGAGCAATGCCTTAAGGCTCAACCTGTTCGATATGTATGACCCTAAAAGGGACAGGAAAGTAAAGGATGCATTAAATAAAGACGCCGTGATACCGGCTGATGATAAAGAGGAGGATATGATGAAGAAGATAATGATAGAAGGCATGATGTGCCCGCACTGCGAAGCTACAGTAAAGAAGGCTCTTGAGGCTCTTGACGGAGTGGTGAAGGCTGATGTGAGCCACGAAAAGGGAGAGGCTGTGGTCACCCTTTCAAAGGAAGTGAGCGATGAGGTCCTTATGAACGCCGTAAATGAAAAGGACTATAAGGCTCTGTCGGTAACTGCACTTTAAAATAAGACTTTCTGAGTGTAAGAAGTACAAACTATTAAAAAAGTTCCTGATCAGGACCTTGATGATCCTCTCAGGAACTTTTTAAATGCTTTAATACCGTCAACCGGCGTACATTATCTTTTTGAAATAGTTATCCTGCAGTTCTCCTGCTATATAGTACTGGTAGTCTTTGGCGTTTCTTTCCATCTTGATGACCGCTTTTCCCATACCTTCGACCCTTACCTCGCATGCCGTTCCGTCGGATCTGAAAGCTTTCTTCTCGACGATGCTGCCCTTAGGGATGACGCTCTCTTTTCCGTCTATCTCACAGGGTATGTCCTTTGATGCCGTCAGTATGACGCCCATATCTATAAGTTTGTTCCTGTCATAACTGGCAGAATACCTTTCGATTGTAACGTCCTCGAGCCATTCGGTCTCGGGTTCCAGTTCATCACCTGCATACGGTCTCTTCCCGTCCCCGGTACCCAGGCAGTTCGTAGCTTCATAGTTAATGATCTTCCCGTCCTCAAGATGCATGTCTCCCCACATCCATCTGTGAGGCTCTACCTTCCCGTTCTCGATCCTGAAATCATTCACCTGGAAATCGTTAGAAGCATAGTCCGCGGTTATTATGAGGTTGATGAAAGGCGAGCTTCTGTCAAGGTCCGTAAGTATGGCTCTTTCAAGATACATGCATTTTACGGAAAACTCATTGTCGCCCCACGAAAAATCAAGATCCCATTCCTTTTCATCAAGCTTCCAGGTGAGCTCTTCATCTTCTCCGTCGCCATCTATGTCATAGCTGAAAATGCTGCCGCTCTTATTTTCGAAATCCTCAAGGGTCGCTTCGTAATAAAGGGGAAGGGGAGAGATATCCTCTTCATCTGTTCCGGCATCCTCTTCTGCCTTATGGGAGCCATCCTCCTCAGGTCCTTTGTCGGCGGCGGTATCATCAGGAAGAGTCTCCTCCTGTTTCTCTTCATCATCACCGGTCTCTTCTGTTACTGCAGGCATTGCAGAAGGTGTCGCTTCAGGCAGGTCCTCTTCCTTTTTCATGCACGACGCACAGGATATGACTGTCAAAATGATGAGCAGTATGCATATCGGTTTTTTCATATACGGTCTCCTTTGCTGACGGTATCGTAAGCAGGGAAAGCTGCGATTCCCTGTCACATATTATATCAGGAAGCTCATTTAAAGACACAAAAAGAATCAGGAATATAAAAAAGATGAACTTAAAGATATTAAAGGCGGTCAGTATTGTCAGAGAACATATAAAGGGTATATGCTGAATATATACGGGAAACAAGTAAATACGTATCGCGGAGGATCTTATGCCTGAACAGACAGTTAAGATAGCAAGGGAATTTGATTATGATGTCGTGGTATGCGGAGGAGGAACTGCCGGCTTCTGTGCGGCCGTGGCTGCGGGAAGGGCAGGAGCAAAAACTGCCGTTATAGAGCGCTTTGGAGTTTTCGGGGGCACCATGACTGTCGGAGGGGTCAATGCGCCGGCTCTCTTCCATGCGCATGGGAAAAGGATAATAGGCGGTATAGGATGGGAGCTCATGGAGGATCTTCATAAAAGAGGATATGCGACCATGCCTCCCCTTGATCAGGGATTAAGACATCCGCAGATGTCCGTAGAAATAAACGCCTTTGAGGCTGAAGTGGCGATAGACAGGATGGTGAAGGACGCGGGCGTCGACATATTCTTCCATCAGACGGTAGTCTACTGCAACAGCGGGAATGGCCATGTTTCATCAGTACTAATAAACTCCTCAGAGGGCCTTATTAGGATAAACGGAAAGGTCTTCATAGACTGCACCGGAGACGGAAACGTTGCTGTGATGGCGGGAGCGGATTACGAGATTTCAGACGAGCTCCAGCCGGGAAGCCTCAACAGCATATTCATGAACTGGGGAAAGGCTGCGGATGATCCGGAAAAGACCGTGGAGAAGTTCCTTAAAGATGTAGAATCCGGTGTTCTTGATCCTCATGACGTTTGGGGGCTGTATGTGGATGCGCTCGTGAGCGGCCACGGACGCGGCAGAGGCGAGCCTGCATGGAAGAATTATACGATAAACGTGGGGAACAACCTTAATCACGTATATCCGTTCAACGGAGCGGACAGCAGGAGCAGGACCGAGGGAGAGATCGAAGGCAGGAAGTCGATAGCAAGGATCGTCCACTGGCTAAATGAGAACGTTCAGGGCTTTGAGAACACATATATAGCGTCGGTGAGCCCGGTCGTCTCGGCAAGGGAATCAAGAAGGATAATGGGTAATGCATATATCACGGGAGAGGAATATGTAAGAGGATATTGCCCGGAAGATTCCGTCTGTTATTCTTTCTATCCCATAGACGTGCACAGAGGCTCGGAGGATGCTCCGCTTGACAATGAATACCAGGATGAAGGAAAGGTGCCGGGCATACCGTTCGGGGCTCTTACGGCAAAGGGCTTTGACAATCTCATGATGGCAGGAAGGATCATTTCCGGAGACAGGCGTGCACAGTCTGCATTCAGGGTTCAGGCAACGTGTATGGCAACTGGTGAAGCTGCAGGGACAGCCGCAGCCATGTCAGTAAAGACAGGTGTCTCCGTTGATAAACTCGACATCAATGAATTGAGGGAAGTCCTTAAGGAAAACGGGATGATCGTGCCTGGACTTGAATAAAGGTGCCGGCAGATCTCGGATACATCTCCAAATAAGTTTACGGTGATACAGAGACGGACAGTCCGCTGTGTGAAGGATAAAGCATTGCGGACTGTCCGTTTCTGTTGCTTTGGGTGATATAATGACTGATGAGGACATCTATTTTTATACTTGATGTAAGAAAAACCGGAAGACAGCGTCTTAAGAGTGAAGGGAGGAGAAAAGGACATGGATGACAGTACGATAGTGGGCCTCTACTGGAAAAGAGATGAGAGGGCCATAGCTGAGTCGGACAGAAAATACGGCAGATACTGTACCTCGATAGCTATGAACATAGGTAACGATCAGGACCGTGCCGAGGAATGCGTCAACGATACATGGCTTCGCACGTGGAATTCCATTCCGCCCGTAAAGCCTTCACTTCTTAAGATCTTTTTAGGAAGGATCACGAGGAATCTGTCATTCGATCTTGTGAGAAGAGAAAACATGCTGAAGCGCGGCGGAGGGAATATAAGCGAGGTCCTGGATGAGCTTTTGGAGATCGTATCAGGGGCGGACGATACTGAACGCATGATCGAGGAAAGGGAGATCATAAGGGAGATAGATACGTTCCTTATGAGCCTTCCAAGGGACAGAAGAGACATGTTCATCCTGAGATACTGGTACTGCCTCGGTATATCTGACATAGCGGCACGTTTCGTGAAGAGCGAGAACAGCATATCGGTTATCTTAAACCGCATCAGAAGGAAGCTCAGGTCTTATCTTTACGAAAGGGGATTTGAGGTATGAAAAAAGAAAAGAGGTTCGAGATACTTGGAAAAATGGATGACAAAAGCGTAAATAATGCTTATGAATTAAAAAAGGCAAACAGACCTGCCGTCATGAGATGGGTGGCAGCAGCAGCCTGCCTGGTGGTTCTTGCAGGAGCAGCATTGGGCATAAGCAGTATTTTTAAAAAGAATAATGCTGATGTTTCCGATGAGACGCTGGGCTTTAAGACATTCCTTGCCGTTTATCCGGGAAGGACAGAGGATGAGATGAGAGAGGGATCGTTCCTGGATGGGAAAGGAGACCCCAAATGGGCGGCAGGATACCAAAAAAGGGCTGCAAAATCAAAGCCTCTGCAGAAGGAACTTGAGACCTACTACAGCAGGATAATGGAAAAGCTCATCATTTCCGAAGAGGAAAACACAGTATGTTCCCCGATAAATACATATATCGCTTTTTCGATGCTAGCCGAGATCACTGACGGTAATACAAGAAAGCAGATCCTTGACGTTCTTAATGCCAGAGATATCGAGTCATTAAGGGAAAATGTTTCTTTGCTGTGGAAAAGCAACTATGCTGATACAGAGTCCATCAAATGCCTGCTTGCCGATTCGCTCTGGCTTAGGGACAACCTCAGTTTCAATGAGGACACATTAAAGACGCTGAGTGAAAAATACTATGCCTCATCGTTCATCGGAAAAACAGGCTCAAAGGAGATGGACGAAGCTTTAAGAAAATGGATAGACGATAATACAGGGGGACTCCTTAAAGAGTATACGAAGGATATAGCGACCGATCCGGACACTGTAGTGGAGCTTGTTTCCACTATCTATCTGAAAGCACTGTGGACAGATATGTTTTTCAGCAGGAACACTAAAGAAGAGACGTTCCACGGATCTCATGGGGATACCACAGTACCCATGATGCACAAAAGCGAAATGATGGGAGTTTACAGATCGGAGAATTTCACCTCTGTCGGGGTACCGCTCTGGAACAGCGGGGCCATGCATTTCCTGCTGCCTGATGAGGGAGTAGATGTAAACAGTCTTGTCACAGACCTGGAGATATTCAAAGCTCTGAACTATGAAGACGGTGATGAGAAATGGTCAAACCCCATGGTGAACCTGTCAGTGCCTAAATTCAAAGTCTCACATAAGTCGGATATGTATTTGACGATGAAGGAGCTTGGTATGACGGATCTATTCAACAAAGATGTATCAGATTTCACACCACTGACGACAGACACCGACGGAATAAATGTTATAAAAGCAGATCACGCGGCAATGATAGAGATAGATGAGAACGGGGTCACTGGTG
The DNA here is from genome assembly GCA_017523755.1 of Christensenellaceae bacterium. Lineage (GTDB taxonomy): Bacteria > Bacillota > Clostridia > Christensenellales > Christensenellaceae > SIG371. The sequence continues at coordinate 22,650 of JAFWWA010000034.1, forward strand.
CTGCATATACGGATATCGCGGCAGCTGACGGAGGTATCTTCCCTGAGGAACAGATAGATCTCGTGTTTGACAGACCCTTCATGTTCATAGTTACGGGTATCGACGGATCTGTGCTTTTTACAGGAATAGTGAGGAATATAGACTGAGCTGATATAACGGAAAACCGGATGATCGTGCCTGGGCTTGAATAAAGGTGCCGGGCAGATCTCGGATACAGACCCAAATAAGTTTACGGTGATACAGAGACGGACAGTCCGCTGTGTGAAGGATAAAGCACTGCGGCCTGTCCGTTTATGTTGCTTTGGGTGAGATGTATGACAGGGTGATATAATGACTGATGAGGACATCTTTTTTTAATTCATTATGTAAGAAACACCGGAAAAAAGCGTCTTTAAGAGTGAAGGGAGGAGAAAAGACATGGATGACAGTATGATAGTAGGCCTATACTGGAAGAGAGACGAGAATGCCATTACTGAATCTGACAGAAAATATGGCAGATACTGTGCTTCGATAGCCATGAACATAGTTAACGATCATGACCATGCTGAGGAATGCGTAAACGATACATGGCTAAACGCATGGAATTCCATTCCGCCCGCAAAACCTTCGCTTCTTAAGACTTTCCTCGGAAGGATCACAAGGAATCTGTCGTTCGATCTTGTGAGAAGAGAGAACAGGCTGAAACGCGGCGGAGGAAATATCAGTGAGGTGCTAGATGAGCTTTCGGAGATCGTATCAGGGGCGGACGATACAGAACGCGTGATCGAGGAAAGGGAGATCATAAGGGAGATAGATACGTTTCTTATGAGCCTTCCAAGGGACAGAAGAGACATGTTCATCCTGAGATACTGGTATTGCCTTGGCATATCTGACATAGCGGCACGTTTCATGAAGAGCGAGAACAGCATATCAGTGGGCTTAAGCCGTATCAGAATGAAGCTCAGGTCTTATCTTTATGAAAGGGGATTCGAGATATGAAAAAGGAAAAGATGTTCGAGATACTTGGGAAAATAGATGACAAAAGCGTAAATGAAGCTTATGAAACAAAAAAGACAAACAGACCTGCAGTCATGAGATGGGTGGCCGCAGCGGCCTGTCTGGTGCTCCTTGCAGGTGCGGCATTCGGTATAAGCAGTATATTCAGGAAGAGGAACACGGGCGTCAGTGAAGAGACACTGGGGCTTACTATGTACCTTGCCGATTATCCTGAAAAGACAGGGGAAGGGATGAGCAGTGAAGCCTTTATGGAAGGTGAGGGCTATTATGACTGGTGGAAACAGTATATCGAAAAGATACAAAAGTCGGAGCATCTCCAGTCCGATCTTCAGGGATTCTATCAGAAAATGATGGAAAAACTCGTTGCTTCGGATGATGAGAATACAGTCTGCTCGCCCATAAACACATACATTGCGTTCTCAATGCTGGCTGAGGTGACTGACGGAAATACCAGGCAGCAGTTACTTGATGTGCTGGGTGTTCCGGATATCGGGACACTGAGGAAAAATGTGGCTTTAATCTGGAACGGTAATTATGCAGATACTCCGGTGCTTAAGAGCCTGCTTGCAAATTCGATCTGGATGCGTGAGGGCCTTAAATATAACGAGAAGACCTTGAAGACACTTTGTGAGAACTACTATGCATCATCCTTTATCGGAGATACAGGATCAAAGGAGATGGCAGAGGCTTTAAGGAAGTGGATAGACGACAATACCGGAGGCCTTCTTACTGAATACACAAAAGATATAGGAATGGATCCCGATACAGTGATGGAGATCGTTTCGACTCTTTATTTCAAGGCGGGCTGGACTGAACCTTTTTACAGTAAATTTACTGATGAAGAGACTTTTCACGGGTCCAAAGGCGATACGACCGTAAACATGATGCACAAGACTTATATGACGGGAGTATATAAGTCTTCAAAGTTCACGGCTGTAGGGATCCCGCTTACAGACAGCGGAGAAATGCATTTCATTCTTCCAAAAGAAGATATCGATATCAGTGAGCTTGTCTCAGATCCTGAGATATTCAAGTCCCTGAAGTTTGACAATGAGGACGAAAGATGGAGCGCGCCTTTAGTTAATCTCTCTCTGCCCAGATTCAGAGTCTCGAAAAAGTATGATCTGAAAGACATCATGAAAGAATTGAGGCTGACAGACGTGTTCGCCCCTGACAGATCGGATTTCACGCCTCTCACGTCAGATACGGAAAATCTCTATGTTTCAAAGGCTGACCATGCGGCAATGATAGAGATAGATGAGGAAGGAGTCACAGGCGCGGCATATACCGATATCGCTGTTGCTGAAGGCGCCGCAGAGCCTGACGATGAGATAGACCTCGTGTTTGACAGACCTTTCATGTTCATAGTGACGGGTAAAGACGGATCGATCCTTTTCTCGGGAATAGTTAGAAATATAGACTGAGCTGAAATAGCAAAATTCGGATCCGGGATGATAAGACCGTCATTCCGGGTCTTTTCATGTCTTAAGGAAAAAAGATGAAGGGTGAGCATATAATCGTATATAATTGAACTGAAGGGGGATATACGGAGATATGTGGAACGGAAAACTCAAAGCAGTCACATTCAGCTATGATGACGGAGTGGAACAGGACAGAAGGCTTGTTGAGATATTTGGCAGATACGGGATGAAGGCGACCTTCAATCTCAACAGCGGCCTTATGAGCAAGAACAGCACATTCATGCAGAAGGACATTCTCGTAAGACGTATAAACAAAACTGATATAAAGGATCTATATGACGGGCATGAGATCGCGGTACACTGTCTTACTCATGCAAATCTTCTCGAGTTCGATGAGGATACGATATATAACGAGATAAAGTCCGACAAGGACGCCCTCGAGGACCTGTTTGACATAAAGATCGAGGGGATGGCATATCCTTTCGGCACGTACAATGAAACTGTAAAGAAGATCGCCAGAGAGTGCGGAATAAGATACGCAAGGACTGTAAAGGAAACTGGAGGATTCAGCATATCGGATGATCTCCTTGAGCTCAAGGCTTCTGCAAGCCACAACAGGGAAGATATATTCGATATGATCGACAGATTTGTAAGAATGAGGCCCTCTGAGCCGTCCATGCTGTATATCTGGGGCCACAGCTATGAGTTCGACAGGGACAGGACCTGGGACAGGATCGAGGAGATATGCAGGAGGCTCGCTTTCCGTGACGATATCTTCTACGGTACGAACAGGGAAGTGCTGCTGACGGACTGATACAGGCACTTGATAGTGAGCTTATGAGCTGATATAATGACTCTTGTCGGTCGGAGGGCAGACATTCGCTGGAAATCGTTTTGCTGGATAAGGCTGCAGGCTGAGATGCCTGTTTCCTTGTCCGGCTTTTGTTTTCATACCGGGCTTTGCTTTTAAGAGACCTGAAGAACGGCATCCATCAATTAAAGGAGATACGAGAATGCAGATTAGAAAGCTTGGAACATGGGAAGAGAAGCTGAAAGCTGACAGAGTGCTTGCCGTCGCGTTCCTTCATGACTGGAATGAGGAAGAAGCAAGGAAAAAGAGGATGGATGAGGCATCAGCTGATACGGAACCTGAAGATGAGATATGGGCTTCGTTTGATGATGCCGGAAAGATGACGGCAGCGATATCGACTGTAAGAAAAGAGATGTTTTTTGACGGGAAAAGCTACCCCGTAGGAGAGGTCCATATGGTGGGTTCGCTTCCCGAAGGCAGGGAGAGCGGAAATATAAGAGGGCTTATGAGGGAAGTGCTTCTTGACTTCAGGAGAAGAGGAGATCTTCTGTCGGTGCTGATCCCTTTTAATTTTTCATTTTACAGGAAATTCGGATTCGACCTCATACAGTGCAATCTCAGTCAGAGGGCTGCTGTCTCACAGTTTGCCGGGTTCATGCCCTCTCTTAAAGTGAGCCAGCTCTCGGGAGAAGATGAGATAGTAGAGATGAAAGAACTGTTCAGGAGATTTGCCTCAGGCTACAATCTTTCTGAGATAAAGAAGGAAGACCACTGGAGGTACAGGGGCAACGGAGAGATTGGGGAACGTGACTGGATGAATAAGGACAGGGAAAAATATACCTATCTTTTCCGTGACGATACAGGCGCATTAAGAGGTTATGTCTCCTTTATTTTCGTATTTAAGGACAATCCTTTCATAGGTGAGATGAATGTATGCGAACTCATATATGACGGTCCTGAAGCTCTTAAAAGCATTTTCGGATTCATATACAGGATGAGGGCAAAAATGACCCATGTGAATTTCGATCTGCCTCTTGATATGGACCTTGCCTTCATGCTTCCGGACTGCGGCGGTGTTGAGAGGACCCACGAGGGGCATTTTATGGCGAGACTGCTCGACGTTAAAAGGGTGCTCATGAACATGAAGCACCCTGACGGAAAAGGTACATATACCGTGCGTCAGGAGGACAGGTTCCTGTCTGAAGATTCAGCAGCATACAGGGTCAGCTATGAGGATGGGAAGGCGGTGTCTGTCGATGAGATCGCAGGCGATGCCGATGTTTTTGTGACTTCGGAAACGCTATGCCAGCTTTGTATCGGCGCCATATCATTAAAGGAAGCGGAATACAGGGAAGGTACCCGCATAATTTCGAACAGGGAGACTCTTGAAAAAGTATTCGTAAGAAAGAGTGTTTTCATATTCTGATACCTGGATAAAATAACAGCAAACAAGATATAAGGTTCAAATGTGTCATGTCAGATCCGGCGGTTCTCAGGCTGAGGCTTCCGGATCTTTTTTGTCTAAAAGAAAAAGGCCGATTTTTAGTCGGCCTTAAAAAAAACATATCTATATTATAAACGGGACAATGTAATAAAAAGCTAATCTCCCTATTAACAGGCTGGCGATATTTGCTGTAATAACGTATATAATGATCTTTCTCTGTTTTTGGTCGCTGAATCTCTTCCTGTAGTAAAGGAATTCCAGAACAGGAACGGTGAGTTCAAAGATGATCAGAGCCGGCAGGTAAA
>JAFWWA010000035.1 GCA_017523755.1 Christensenellaceae bacterium
CAAAGAAACCTAGGCATCCTGACGCCGATGGAAGTGCGGGCGATGAAACTCGCTGCCTAACGAAACAAGAGCACCCACGAGGGATGCTCTTGCACGAAAACCTTATGATATTTTACTGTCTGCTTGACGGAGAGCACACCATTTGCGGAGCCTCTTTTTATATGCATTACAGCCTTTGCCGGGAAGATACATGATTGTATTTTGGTTTATGACTAATTATAATATAGGTATCACGGAAACAGGGGACCTGTTGTCAAAAAAACGGGCCCGGCGATAAAAAAATAACTTTTAGGAGGATCGGAAATGAGGTACAGGATAGAAGGGAACAGTCTGCCGGTAGCTATACTCGAGCTCGATGCAGGCGATAAACTTATCAGCGAAGTCGGCGGCCGTACATGGTCGAGAGGACCGATAGACACAGAGACGAAGGCCGAGGGCGGCATAGGCAGGAGCATAGGGAGACTGTTCTCAGGCGAGAGCTTCTTCATGAGCACCTATACGGCGCGCGGAAAGGCAGAGATCGCTTTCGCGTCATCCTTCCCCGGAAGGATCGTGGCTTATGAGCTCAAACCCGGTGAGTCTATCATCTGCCAGAAATCAGCTTTCCTTGCAGCAAGCTACGGCGTTGACCTCTCGGTATTCTTCCAGAGGAAGATCGGAGCAGGATTCTTCGGCGGAGAAGGCTTCATCATGCAGAGGATAACCGGACCCGGAATAGTATTTGTCGAGATAGACGGACACTGCGTGGAGTACGATCTCCAGCCAGGTGAGCAGATCGTAGCTGATACCGGAGTGGTCGCGATGATGGAGTCGACCTGCCAGATGGATATCCAGATGGTCAAGGGGCTCAAGAACATGTTCTTCGGCGGAGAGGGACTGTTCGACACTATCGTCACCGGACCCGGCAAGGTATATCTGCAGTCCATGACGGTGGCAGGACTTGCATCACTGCTCAACATAGGCAGCAGCAAATAACAGGATCTTAATTTAGGTGAAAGCGCCGGCAGGCAGCCGGCATTTTATCCAGAAGGAGAAAACAATAATGACGGTAAACAAAGCAGCAGACGGAAGGCGTTATGTTCCATACTGTGAGCGGACAGGCAACGAGTCGATCGTTTACTTCACAAGAGACCTGAGCCCCGAAGGCATCATGAAGGTCTATGAGAAGGTGAACGGCTTTATAAAGGGAAAGGTAGCTATCAAGCTCCATACCGGAGAACCGAACGGTCCCAACATCATACCCCCAAAATGGGTGAAGGCCTTCATGGAGAAGGAGCTTCCCGACGCAACGATAGTCGAGACGAACACATACTATGAAGGTGACCGCTATACCACAGAGAAGCACAGGGAGACCCTTAAGGTCAACGGATGGACCGATTTCACCGAAGTCGATATCACAGACGAGGATGGCACCGTGATGCTCCCCCTGAAGGGCGGAAAGTGGTTCACCGAGATGTCGGTCGGCTCACACCTTGTCAACTACGACTCACTCGTCGTTCTGACACACTTCAAAGGCCATACGATGGGCGGCTTCGGCGGCTCGAATAAGAACATCGGAATCGGATGCGCTGACGGAAGGATCGGCAAGGGCATGGTCCACGGCGGATCGAACGGAGTTCCCTGGAATGCGCTCGAGGAAGAGCTCATGGAGAAGATATCGGAGTCCTGCAAGGCTACGATCGACTACTTTGGCAAGAACGTGACTTACATCAACGTCATGCGCAACATGTCCGTCAGCTGCGACTGCGAAGGCGTGGCAGCGGAACCGGTCGTTACACCGAACGTCGGTATACTCGCATCCGTCGATATACTTGCGGCAGATCAGGCCAGCGTCGACATGATACAGGCAATGTCCGAGAGGGATCACCATGCCTTTATCGAAAGGATAGAGAGCCGTCACGGATACCGCCAGCTCTCATATATGAAAGAGCTCGGAATGGGCAATGACAGATATATCCTCATCGACCTTGACAACGACAACAAGGTCATCACGCCGGCAGACGCCGTTAAGGGAGTAGTTCCCTTCAAGGGCTGATAAGAAAACCGCGGGACCCGGGAGGATATCCCGGGTCTCTTTGGTTTTAAGGATCTTGCTCCTGTTATATATAAAAAATTGACACAGATCGAAGGGATTTGATATAATGATCCCGACCCGTTTTCGAAAATATTTCGATATGGGCCATTTTTGTGCTTGGAGGATGTTCTTTTGGAAAAAAAGAATAAAGGCAGAAAGTTCAGCATACTTCTGGAGATCACAAAAGGATATAAGAAATATTTCCTGTTGGGAGCGGCTGCGGTCATACTGTCCGCGCTGGTCGCCTATCTTTCGCCTATAATCACAAGCTTCACTCTGGACTATGTCCTGCAGGGGAAGGAGCCTTCGGTCCCGCCCTTCGTCATGAAGGCGGTGGAAGTGCTCGGAGGCAGGGAGTTCCTTATGAGGAACATCTGGATATGCGTCCTTACTTTCCTCATGTTCAGGATATTCGACGGCATATTCGTACACATAAGGGGAAGGAGCGTGGCTCAGTCCTCGGAGGGGCTTGCGAAGAACCTGAGAGACAGGCTCTACGAGCATCTTCAGAACGTTCCCTACGACTATCATAAGCATGTGTCGACCGGCGACCTCATCCAGAGATGCACGTCAGATGTCGAGACCGTGAGAAGGTTCTTCGGCGTGCAGCTGATAGAGATCATAAGGATACTTGTGGTCATGGGCATGACGATCTCCATAATGAGCGCGATAGATGTCAGGATGACACTGATCTCCATGATATCGTTCCCGTTCCTCATAGGGACATCGTTCCTGTATTTCAGGCATGTCATGCATATCTTCAGGGAAGCTGATGAGGCCGAAGGCGTTCTTTCGAACGTCATACAGGAGAACCTGACCGGAGTCAGGGTCGTACGTGCCTTCGGACAGCAGAAGAATGAGATGGACAAGTTCGAGGAGGCCCACAGGGTATACTCCGACCTCAACTACAAGATAACCAAGCAGATGGGACTGTTCTGGGGAGGGACAGATGCCATGAGCTATATGCAGATATGCATCACGCTCGTCTTCTCATCGCTTTTCGCCGCAAGAGGCGAGCTCTCGGTAGGAGATGTCGTCCTGTTCACTTCTTATTCGGGCATGGTCATGTGGCCTGTAAGGGCTCTTGGAAGGATACTTGCCGATATGGGAAGGGCGACCGTGGCTTTAGGAAGGCTCCAGGAGATCCTTGACGTGCCGCTTGAAGAAGAACCCGGCAAAGCGCTCACTCCCGATATGGAAGGCGACATAGTCTTCGATCACGTATGCTTTGGCTATGACGAATACGACGACGTTTTAAAGGACATCTCGTTCACCGTAAAGAAAGGTATGACCGTGGGCATACTCGGGTCGACAGGTTCGGGCAAGAGCAGTCTGGTCCAGCTCCTGCAGAGGCTGTACAGGGTCACAGCGGGAAAGATAACCATAAACGGCACGGACATAAACGATATAGACGCGAAGCATTTAAGACGAAATATAGGTATAGTCCTTCAGGAGCCGTTCCTGTATTCGAGGACCATACTTGAGAACATAAGGATAGTTGATTCCTCCGCTTCAGAAGAGGAGGTCTATCATGCGGCAAAGCTGGCTGCGGTCCATGACGCCATCATGGAATTCGAAAAAGGATACGATACGCTCGTGGGAGAGCGCGGAGTAACTCTTTCAGGCGGACAGCAGCAGAGGGTCGCCATAGCAAGGACGCTCATGCAGAAGACCCCGATACTCGTGTTCGACGACTCGATGAGCGCTGTCGATACCGAGACCGACGCGCAGATAAGGAGCGCGCTCAAGGGCAACAGGGGAGAGAACACCATGTTCATCATCTCGCACAGGATAAATACCCTCTGTGAAGCGGATCTGATACTGGTGCTCGAGAACGGACGGCTGACGCAGATGGGCACGCATGAAGAGCTTCTGGCTGAGGACGGGCTCTACAGAAGGATAGCGGTCATACAGGATATGGCAGGAAATGAAGAGGAGGTGAGAGGCTGATGGATTACGAACAGGATTTTACAGACAGTAAAGTCGATCTCAAGATCTGGAAGCGGCTCATAGGCTATTCGTTCAGGAACTGGAAGCTGCTCCTCATACTGCTTGTCGGGCAGATGGTGACGGCCCTCGTCGACATATCCTATCCTCTCATGCAGAAATACGCGATAGACAATTTTGCCGTAGCGGGGAACACTTCGGGGATACCGGTCTTCGGGATAATGTACGCTCTTCTGGTACTTGTCCAGGCTGCAAGCGTCATTATATTCATAACTGTCGCCGGCAAGCTCGAGATGAACGTGTCATATGCGATAAGGGATGAGGCATATTACCACCTTCAGAGGCTGCAGCTCTCATATTATGACAAGACGCCGGTAGGCTACATGATGGCCAGGATGGTAAGCGACATAATGAGGCTCTCGGAGCTCGTCGCATGGAGCCTTACGGATATACTCTGGGCAGGCTTCTACGTCATAGGCTGCATCATATCGATGCTGTCCCTCAACTGGAAGCTCGCTCTGCTGGTGCTCATAGTGGTGCCACCTCTTGCCGTCATGTGCTTCTTCTTCCAGAGGATCATCCTGAAGAACCAGAGGATCGTCAGGAAGACTAACTCGAGGATCACCTCGGCCTACAATGAGGGAATCATGGGCGCGATGACGACGAAGACCCTCGTTAGGGAAGACAAGAACTGCGAGGAGTTCCAGGCTCTCTCGTCAACGATGAAGAAAGCGGCCGTAAAGTCGCAGGTGCTGTCGGCAACGTTCATGCCGCTCGTCATGATACTGGGTTCCATAGGAACTTCGATCGCTCTTGGAAAAGGCAGCGTGGAGGTGCTCGGGGGAACGATAAGCCTCGGCATGCTCTCCGCCTTCCTGTCCTATACATCGCAGTTCTTTGAACCGGTGCAGCAGCTGGCCAGGATATTTGCTGAGATGCAGACGGCTCAGGCGAGCGCTGAAAGGGTGTTCAACATGATGGACACCGAGATCGATATATCGGATACGCCCGAAGTCATCGAAAAGTACGGAGACATATTCGATCCCAAGGAAGAGAACTGGGAGCCCATGGAAGGAAAGGTAGAGTTCGAGCATGTGTCCTTCCAGTATAAGGAAGGGCAGAAGGTCCTTGATGATTTCTCGCTCACCGTCGAGCCCGGAAAGTCGGTCGCCCTTGTCGGAGAGACCGGGGCAGGGAAGAGCACCATAGTCAATCTCGTATGCAGGTTCTATGAGCCTACAGAGGGAAGGGTGCTCATCGACGGCCGCGACTACAGGGAAAGGAGCCAGCTCTGGCTTGAGAAGAATCTCGGGTACATGCTCCAGACACCGCATCTGTTCTCAGGGACTATAAAGGACAATATAGCCTATGCGAGGAAGGATGCGACCATGGATGAGATCAGGGAAGCTGCAAGGCTCGTCCATGCCGAGGAATTCATACTCAATACCAAGGACGGCTATGACACGCAGGTAGGTGAGGGCGGAGTCCTTCTGTCAACAGGCCAGAAGCAGCTCATATGCTTTGCAAGGGTCGTGCTGGCTGACCCGAGGATATTCATCCTCGACGAGGCAACGGCATCCATAGATACCGAGACAGAGCAGTATATCCAGCAGGCCATCACAAAGGTCCTTGAGGGAAGGACGAGCTTCATAGTCGCACACAGGCTCTCAACCATAAGGAACTCGGACAGGATACTCGTCATCGATGCCGGAAAGATCCTTGAGTCAGGGACCCATGAGGAGCTGATGGAAAAGAAGGGCGAGTACTTCAAGCTGTATACCAACCAGTTCAGGGAGGATTCGCAGGACCGCCTGCTGAACGGCTGAAAGAGAACATAAAAAATGAAGCGGCAGGGAAAGGAACGATCCGATCCACACCGCTTCTTTTTATTTTGTCTCACATACCCTGAAGGAGGCATTTTCTTATGATCTCGTATCCAGGCCCCAGGCTGTCTATTTCTATATACTCGCTTCTTGTATGGGATCCTTTCCCCAGATAGCCTCCGAAGCATACCGCCGGCACGCCCATTGAAAGGGGTATATTGCAGTCGGTGGAAGAACTGACGGTACGGACATCCCCGCCCGTGACTTCCATTATGAGGGAGATGTATCTCTCTGTGACCTCGTCCATAAGTGACTGCCTGATATCGGAGCACGGACGCTCGCCTATGAGCTCAGAGCTTATGCCGCCCCGTTCTCCTAAAGACCTGTCAAAGGCGGAAAGAAGGCTTTCAAAGATGCCGTCCATAAGGGAAAGGCCTTTTGCCGAGTCGGAGCGGAACTCATAAAGGAATTCCGCGTCCTCTGCTATCGTGTTCACGGAAGTTCCGCCTTTTATGACTCCCACGTTATACGTCGTCTTTTTGCCCGGGATATCGGGGACCTTCACCGTATAGAGCGCGCTTATGAGCTGTGAAGCAGCGGCTACCGCATTGAGATTCCCGAAGTTTCCGAAGGAATGACCGCCCTCCGTCTTCACTTTTACCCTGAAGCGCCTGGATCCCACGGCCTCATTGGCTATGGCCGTATAGCCTCCGTCAAAGGATACGAATTCCTTCACACGGCCGCGGTAGCGTTCCATAAGTGCCCTTGCGCCTCTAAGGTTGCCTAAGCCCTCCTCGCCTGAATTGAGGCATATGACCGTATCCTTAATCGATATCCCCTCTTTTATAAGCTCCTTTACGGCATACATTAGAAGGGCGACGTTCGCCGTGTCGTCGCCTACGCCCGGACAGAATATCTTTCCGTCCTCCTCGACCGGACTGAAAGGCTCAAGATCGGGGAAGACCGTGTCGAGATGTGCGGTAAAGACAGTAACGGGCCTGTCATCCGATAAGCCCCATTCGAAAATCACATCGTCGTCATCATCGATGAATACATTTGAAGCGCCGGCGTCTTCAAGATAGCCGCGGCAGAAAAGAGCCCTTTCATGCTCCATATTGGAAGGGGCGGGTATCCTGCACAGCGTCTTTATAAGTTCATTTATCTCATATATCCGGTCCATACTTTAAGTCCTCGCAATAAAGAACTGCCGCTTAAAAGCGGCAGCCCGTAAGTTCTGTCTGTTCGTTTTGGTCTTCAGCCTACATACTCTCCTGCTCCGTCGGCGATCTCTGCGATATAGAACTCGCCGGTGTAGCCGGTCTTTTCCTTGTAGATCCTGCCTACGTTCTCAATGAAGCTGTCGACGCATTCCTCTTTTACTATGGCAAGCGCGCAGCCTCCGAATCCGGCTCCGGTCATCCTGCCGCCAAGGACTCCCGGCTGATCAAGAGCGGCTTCCACCATGGCGTCGAGCTCGGGACCGGTGACTTCGTACAGATCGCGGAGAGAAACGTGGGACTCGATCATGAGATGAGCGAAGCCCTCGATATCGCCCGCGTTAAGGCACGCGATGGCGTCCTTAGTACGCTGGTTCTCTGTTACTACATGGAGAGCTCTCTTTACGTGTACCGGGTCGGTGATGAGCGTCTGCAGCTCGGCGAACATGTCGGGAGTGAGATCGCACAGGTATTCGGCGTCGCAGCCCTCCTGGAGATCGGCAAGGGCAGCCTCGCACTCGGCCCTTCTGGTATTGTAAGCGGAGGTTATGAGGCTTCTCGGCTTCTTTGTGTTCATTATGATAAGGCGGAGGCCTCTGCTCTCGAGATCGAAGGGGGCGTATTCATATTCGAGCGTCCCGCAGTTGAGAAGTATGGCGTTGCCTTTCTTTCCCATCTCGGAAGCGAACTGGTCCATGATGCCGCAGTTCATGCCTACGTACTGGTTCTCTGCCATCTGACCGAGCTGGGCCATCCTCACCGGGTCGATATCGAGCCCTGAGAGGGCGGCTATGGCGGCTCCTGTCGCCATCTCTATCGCAGCCGAGGAGGAGAGTCCGCTTGCATGGGGTACCGTCTCGTCAAAGAGCATGTCCATGCCGCAGATGTCGTGGCCGTCCTGCATTATACAGTACGCGACTCCGAGCTGGTAGTTGCCCCACTCGAGGGTCTTATATTCTTCGAGCCTGTCTATATCGGCTTCGACGATCTTCGGATATGACGTTGAAGCGAGCCTTATCTTCCTGTCGTCCCTTTTCCTTGCCACGCATGCGCTCCTGAGGCTGATGGCGCAGGGGAAGACGTTCCCGCCGTTATAATCTATGTGTTCGCCTATGAGGTTGACTCTGGCAGGTCCTATAAAAACGCGTGTTTCTCCTTCTCCGAATATCTCGCAGAAGCGTTCCTTAAGTTTAGCTATTTCCATTTATTTCCCTCTCCTGTTTTCTTTATGACAGCATCGAGATGCCGGTTATACTATGTCGCGCGGCGGTACGCCGAATCTGCCCATCCTCTCAAGGCGGGCATCCCTTTCATGCTCGGCACGGTCGGACAGGAGCTCCTTCACCTTCTGTGAATTCTTGATCCTGACTATGTTGAACTCGGGCGTGGTGGGGTCGGACGAGCAGCAGTGGATCGTCCCGAGGCCTAAGATCCTTTCCCCGAAGGTGCGCCTTAAGGTCACATCGGAGATCCTGTAGAGACGTATCTCTTCCTCCCTTTTGTTAAGGAAGCCGAAAGAGATGAGTAGCTTGTCTTCCGTTAAGGTATATCTTGTGAACGAGAGCGGAAGGCCGAATATGGTCCTCTTCTTGTCGCTCCATAAAACTATTGTTGTGTTGCCGTTTGGTTCCATGTTTTAAAAGACCTGCCTGATAAGTATGATTACACAATAATATTATCATCTGCGGCATGAAAATACCATAGGATTTTGCCCGCACGAAGGACAGACGTCCGCTCATGCCGAAAAGTGGAAAGATATCCCCCCTGTGTGATATGATAGTCCCTGTGAGGAAGATATGAGAGAAAAGAAAAGCAGGAAAAAAACAAAAAGGATACTTACGGCGCTTATAATCACGGGGCTGCTCGTGTCGTTCATATCAGTAGGGCTGTATTTCCTTAGCAGCGTGCCCGTAGCCGAGCTCATGGGGGATCCCGAGACCTTCGACAGGGGAAAGCTGACGGCGGATATAAGCAGAGCCGTGGCGGAACGGAAAGACGGTTTTACCGTCCTCTACAGGGATGAGGAAGGCCTTGAGGAGGAGTTTTCGGAGCTTTTGGGGTCGCTCACAAAGAGCCGGCTCGAGTTCAGCGGTATAAAGCGGATGTCCTGGAAAAAGGTACCGTTCATGGGAAGGGCCTTATATGACGTGAGGCTCGAATACGGCGAGGCCGATAAGGCTGACCTCGGGAACGCACTGGAATATTCCGAAGAAGCTGTCCTTGAGCAGATCTTCCATATGGTCTTAAGAAGGGAGACCAAAAAGGAGCTTGTTTTCAGGAACCCCGGAGGGACGGACGAGGAAGAAGTGATCTCGCTGGTGTCTTCCGCCCTTAAAAGCAGGGTGGAGTACAGGTATCTCATAGCGGGCTGCACCCATTCCTGCAGGGTCTATGACGATTACATAGTCGTCGTGCTTGACACCGAGTATTATCCGGACAGGGCGGATCTTGAAGATATATTTGAGGCTAAGACGCAGGAGGAAGCGTACAGGTATTTCCTCGACAGGCTCGAGACAGGCCTTGAGACCGTGGTTGTAAAGGCCCAGGCAGCGGATATAAAGAAGGAGGACATGAACACGGTGTTCGTATCCGCCTACTACAATGACGCCGAGGACATAGCCGTCCTTATAAATGACATAAACAGCAAGACCTATGAGGATGAGCAGGGGAATTATATAATAAGCTATTCCCTCAACATAAAGGATACGGAGACCTTTTTGAGGCTCTGCGGCGAGACCAGGGAAAAGCTTGACGGGATAATCCTCCCTGACACCGGCAGCCGCGATCTTTACGCCCGTATATTCGATTATGTCACGGCGAACTGCGAATACGACTATTTCCTCAGGGACGAGCTGCTAAAGGAGAAGTTCGACAGCGAGGAAGCGATGACTTCAAGAGGCTCGTACGGGGCTCTTGTAAAAGGGAAGAGCATCTGCTCGGGATATGCCGCGGCATTCAAGGCGCTCTGCGACAGGTACGGTCTCCCGTGCATGGTCATAACGGGGAAGATAGAGGATACCGCTCACGTGTGGAACGCGGTGCTCCTGGACGGGATCGTCTCATATGTCGACTGCACCTTTGCGGATACGGGGGACAATCCGTACCAGTTCTACATGATGGGGAACATGACCTTAAGAAGGGCGGGATACGTGCCCGATAAGGATCAGTATATCCCCGAGGAGTTCAGAAAGGCCGGCCTCTCGTTCTGAGAGCTGAACCTGCCGTAAACAAAAAACACATCCTGCGATGTGTTTTTTTGTGTCTGTATCATCCGCTTATACGCTGAGCCTTCCGCTGAAGGGTGCCCGCCTGTTCGGACAGTTCTTCATTGGGCAGAGCTCACAGTTCTCGAAATGCTCCGCTGACTTAAAAAAGATCCCCGAAGCTGATTTGACGGGAAGTAAGAGGAAGCTGTCGGTCACGGTGATACCGCAGTCGCAGCCTTTAAGTATGGCAAAAAGCTCTTTCTGTCCCGATACGGGCCAGCCCTTAAGTGAGCCGGGATTGAGGGATGAAAGCCCCGGCGATATGAGAGATATCTCTTTTTTAAGAGCGGCCATGGCCTTATACAGGAAGAGCTCCTTTATCTGATCGGCAAAATAGCTTTCGACAGGATCGGTATATGCCTTTGACCATTCCTCAAGCTCGGTCCCGCAGCTGGAGCAGTAGGGGTAGACGATGGTGCAGTCCTTGAGCTTTGATGCGGCGAAGCCCGACATAACGGCGACTCCGTCTATCACTATCCTGTCAAAATAGACATCGTCTATCCGGCTCTCCTTATAGTATGCTTTAGGGGAAGCGATACCGTTCGCCTCGTTAAGCATGTCTTCAATAAGTTCCATATCGTCTGGGTCATCTTCAAGGCGGAGCTTCCTTAATATCTCGCCCGGGGCGACGGTATTTTCCTTTATATCGATATACGGCATATCTGTTGTCCTCTTTTTACATCATTATGTCTTTACCGTGAAATGAGCGAACATATCCCATGAGGGATAGCAGCTGTATTTACAGAATGAGAGCCGGTATTCCGGGACCAGATCCTTTATGAAGAAGGGTATCTCAAAGAAATCGTCGGTCCTGTGGTAAACGGCTATGAGAAGATCGGGCTTTTTATCCTTTATGAGCCTTTTCATACCTTTAAGCGCCCGCATCTCGTGCCCTTCGAGATCCATCTTTATAAGGTCGGGCGACAGGGGATATAGCAGATCGTCTCCCTTTTCCGCCCTTACACAGATCCCCTCTTCGGACACATGCGAATTCCTGCTGCTTTCGGACGAGAAGGCGAGGGTGCCTCCGGTATCAGATACCGCGCAGTTTAAAGCCTTTACGCCTTTAAGCCCCGACGTATTCCTCAAAAGCCTTTTGAAAGAATAGGGATCGGGCTCGACGGCATATATCTCATCATAGCAGGGGACAGACCTGGCATATGAAAGCACCGTGTCCCCGTCATATGCTCCGAGGTCGGCAAAGCGGCGGGTACCGGCAGCGGCCTTTTTCATGACTTCCTCAGGGCTTTCCATTATCCCTTTAAGGAAGGCTATATCCCCTGATATCTTGAAATCGAGCCATTCTTCAAGGACGGAAAGCGATCTTTTGTCAGCTATGAGCTTTTTAATTCCGTCTGTATCTTCTTTATGTGAGCCAACATATTCCCTGTCCATGAGCTGTCCCCCGTAGAGAGGGAGATCGGGATATACGAGCGTCTGCTTTTCCGAGAGCTTCTCTATATTCTCCATTACATCCGGCCTGTCCGTGCCGAAAGCAGGTACGACAAGAAAGCGGCCGAATCTTTTTTCGGCTCTTTCATAATCTATGACCTTGAAGCCCATGAAGCTTTGGCCGCGCACGAAACCAGCGCTGGCAAAGACCCCTTTGAGCGGTATGTCAAATATATCGAGATACTTCTTTATCTGCTCCGCTCCGTTCCCCATCCCGTAGAACAGGACGGGAAGGCCGGAAGCCTTAATTCTTTCAAAAGCGAACCGATCAGTCATTTTTTACGATATCAGGATCTCCTTCCGACTTTATTCTAAACCTGTTTTATCAATTTAGGAATGGGCACGGCAGATATGATCTTCCGATCAGCCGGATAATTGACAATTTCCGCTCTGCCGCCCTACAATAAAACCATACAGGTATTAAGGAAAACAAATAAGAACGATCTGCACGAAAGACATCAAAAGAATATCTGATGATAAAGGGCAGGAGCATCATTTTGTAAGCACATAAGTAGAAAAGGCTATGAAATAACTGTATCTTGTCTATGCTGTTATATTGTTGCTTTTGATCATTATGGGATTTTTCTGATAATCCGCGGCAAGGATAATACCCATGATATCATACCGTTTGATATTAAAGATTTTCAGAACGAGATCGACGAATTCCCTTCGAGCGACAATATCGGCCCTGTAAACAGCGTCGATGATCTCCTTGATAAGGCTGAAAGGATACCGATCAGGGTGTATGGTGAAGAGATAAAGAATGAAAAGCCTTTCGAGGTGTTTTATGATGAAAAGCATGAGATTTGGATGATATGCGGAACATTAACACCGGGATATGAAGGAGGAGCGGCAAATATACTGGCGGAAGACAGAACGGGACAGGTTTTGGCCGTCTGTGCTGCGTAACGGGACTATATTGATCGCTGATATCGTATTTGATTTATCTTTGACAGGATGTAAACAGCATTAGCTGGTTACGCTTCCCTGTAAAAACAGGACGTTGAGTATGTTTATAAAAAGAGTTTTGTTGATATTGATGGCTTGTTTGATGCTGCTGGGATGTTCCGAGGCGAAAGATGCGGCTAATGATAACAGTCAGCAGTCAAATGTTGAGGGATCAGGTGATACGGATAGCAGTTCTTCAGATCAGGAAGAAATGTTTAAAGAATATATGTCTTCTGTACTGTTAAAGACAGCGGCGGAAAATGGAGTTGTTGCTGATGATTCAATAAAGATAGAAGATACCCGGAGATATTCTCTTAAAAGTCTGACTGATTATTTCGGGAACCCACACTCTTATTCTCTGAGCTCAATAATGAAAACACCGCTTGATTTTGAGAAATATCAGATCGGCGCGGTCAACAGGATCTTTCCGATAGCGATATTCCGAGAGATGGATTTTTCATCGCTGTATAATGCTTATTCTGTTTATCCGCTGACCGAAGGCGGATACTATTATGTGTTTTGGGGGATCTCATATGAAGAGGAAAAAGCAATACTGTTTGCGAAGTATGCAAGACATTTTGACAATAGTTTTGTTTCAGATGATGCATTCAAAGATGTAGTTATCGGATCGAGTACTCTTGAAGAAATAGTAAAGATAGATCCGGAAATGGAATTTGACTCGGGGGTTTCATGGGGACCTTTTTCAGCACATCTGATAAGCGGTGAAAAGACATTAGTAATAAAGTATATGCCTGGATCAAATAAGGAAACCAAGGGAACTGTTTGGCTGGTCAGGTCAATGGATGTATATCAAACCGAAGAATGGGGAGGATGGATAAGGTATGTTAAAGATCAGGATCTTCCGTAAAAAACCGAACAGCATTGGTTTTGAAAGAAAACAGGTCCTGTGAATGTATTTCTTTGTTCATCTATAACGACAAGAGGTAAGACTGATGAATGAGATTGTCAGATTTAATGAACTTCAGTTATATAAAAAACTTGAAATCATCGATAAAACCCAAGCACAGCATCCTGTTTTAGACTTTTTAGAAGAATTTGGTCGGGAAGATATTCATTATGGACCTGCAATTTCTTCCATGAGGATATTTAGACTGATGATGGAAGATATTTTCCCTGTTCTTCGAATAAACGATTTTTCGATGAAAAGCGGTAACACAGTATATGCATACTGTGATCGAATATGTGAATATTATCACAATGATCTCAACGGGAATGGTTTTATACATCCTATGAGAGGAAAGGACCGTTTCCCAAATTCACTGATTCCATTGTGGCTGTTTTATTATTTTGACTACAAAAACTATGGTGCAGTAAAAAATCTTAAACCAACAGTAAGGGGATTGCTGACTAATTTAGGAGTAATTCAGTCATCTATAAAAAATGCATATTATAATTCGCCTCCTGGATCTGGAATGTCAAAAAAAGAGAAAGAGATAGAAAACATGTATATTGAAGAATTTGGTGATGTTGACGTGTTTCGGGGCAGAGGAGACACCATGCTGCCGCAAACAGAAGCTAAGCTTTTAATTAAAGCAACTAATCATGCTGGATTCCACTATAACAACGGATCAATACAGTAAACCGGAAGGATACATCTTGGACTGGTATGGAACGGTATTGGTGGGTGACATATTAGGCGGAGATTACATTAAGGATGAGAACATTTGTGGGATCCTATGGTAAAGCAACAAGCATTGGTTTGACTGATGATGTTTCAGTATATGATGCAGTAATTATCCTTATCGTGAATACAATAGATATTCCTAACCCTAATAGACAACTGATATATGGCCCGTCAAGTATTCCTTTTATAGTTGGAGGACATTACTATGCAGGTGTTGCAAACGGCGACGGGACTTTTACTTTTCATAATGGATCAACATTTGATACAAGGACGAACACCATTCAAGCAGAGTTCAGTCAGTTGCGATCTGACGAAAAGTTGATTAACATTTGGGGAATTAAGTATTAATTGAAATGTCTATACAAGGAGGCTTTTTGAATGAAGCAGGTTCTTAAAGAAATTTGTGTACTGTTTCTTAAAGGAATTTGTGTACTGTTAATTTGTGTACTGTTATACATAATAACGCTTGTCGGTTGTAAGCTAATAGGCTCAGATTGGGATAAGAAGTTCGCAGTCGGAACATATGGGTGCATGAACGAAGAGAATGCATATTTTATCGCTAATGACGGTATTTATGACAAGAAAGACTCAATAAGAGTTATTTCAACAGATAACAAACCGTCATGTGTTTGTGTTAACGAGAATTGGCTTGCATGTGCTGTCGCTGATGAAGTGAAAGGTGAATTGGTGGCACGCAGAAACATTATTACGTATCAGTTTTCAAGTAAAAAAAAGAAAACATATAAAGCTAAATATGAAGGAGAGATCGAGATCTTCTTAACAAACGATGACACCTTATTGGTGCTCAACTCTGGAGGACTACAGGCATATGATCTGCGGGAAGATAAAGAAATAATGAGGATACCGGAGGTTTGGAATTCTTTATTTCAGATGAAAGGATTTGAATATCGCCTGAACATATATCAATTGGATGAATATAAGATAGGAATACTAAAAAATACCGGGGCCGATGGTGTAACATGGGCGGTTATAACTGATCAGGGGAATATTGCTGAGGAGACAGGGAGAGGATCTGCTATATTAGATATAACAGATGACTCAGCATATATTATTACTGTAAAAGATAATAACAGCTATGCTGTTTATGAAGTTGATGCTGCAGGACAATGTAAAGAAATAGGTACCGTTCCTAATGTACACGACGGAGATGAAACGCTCAGATATCAGTTTGGAAAAGCTGAAAGAACAAAAAGCGGAATGCATGTCTTAACAATGCGAAAGATGAAGAATTGGTTTAAAACGGAAACCCCAAAGCAAAGGATCTATCAAGGCGATGATGTTTTCGTCTTCACTCCTGACTGGAAAACATATCAGTCGATTGATCTGGGTAATAGAAAGCTGGTCGGCAGTGTAAATGGAACAATGTATTATTTAAAAGGCAGAACTCTTTATAGTTCACCGGCTGATTCCCTTACCGATTTAAACTTCGAAAAAGTGACGACGCTCAGACTAGGTTGGAAATACATTGCATTTTCAAGAGCAGGAAATTACACGGTTTTTGAGTAGAATCAACATGAAAGGACTGTTGTTCTGCTTCGATAAAACAATTAACAACGGGCACAAGGAAGAAAAAGAATAGTAAAGCATAGACACACGTTTTTGCTTGGGCGATCGATGTGACAAAAAGCTCCTGTGCTGAGCCATATGAGTCCCAGGCCACTATACTCGTTCTGCTTATGAATATCTATATGATACAGAAGGGAAACTATATGAAAAGAAGCAATTCTAACAAGATAATAATATCTATTGTATTGTTATTATTAATGCTGATCGTAAGCACATATGGCTGTTCCCCTTATAGTATCTCGCAGTATGATTATTGGAGGT
This sequence comes from Christensenellaceae bacterium, assembly GCA_017523755.1. GTDB lineage: Bacteria > Bacillota > Clostridia > Christensenellales > Christensenellaceae > SIG371. The sequence continues at coordinate 16,221 of JAFWWA010000035.1, forward strand.
TCTTTGAAGTTAGCAGAATAATTAATAAGTATGATGCTCAGATTAAAAATTGCTATGAAAAGGCTGTCTCTTTACTGAATGAGAATAATGCGTCGTTGTTATATATCAATGAAACAACAATTACAGTGTATTTTGCAGATAATAGTCATATAAATACTGAAAATAAAGGTATTACTCAATCGATATTTCAGGTATCGAAAAAAATACATGGTATAACGGCACATAAAAATCAAATTGATTTTGGAGGTTGGGGAAATCTCTCGGCAAATATCGGATTTATTTATAGCCCTGAAAAGGAACTGACAATATATGATATAGCATACATAGAAAATGAGAATGAAATATCTAATATGGGGAATGCTTATTATTGGGAACAAACAAATGGAGATAATACTGCATATCTGAGACGTATAAATGAGAACTATTATTATTATGAGTTGTGGTGGTAACAAGAACCACTAATCAAGCAGGATCCCGCTATTTTGACTGAAATGAAAGATATAAAAGTGATGAAACATATTTATAAACCAGTATTGATAGTGATTGCTGTACTATTATTAGTACTAATTATCAGTTTTGGAATGATAAGGATAAGAATAGTAATAAAAGATAAGATTATTGAGGACAAACTGTATCAGTTGGCCAAAACTATAGATAAACACTGCATTGTTTCAGCGGAGTTGTCGGATGATAATAGTATTTTATTATATGACGAAAAAGATACTTTGATTGAAAAATATCCAATGGATTCGTTTTTACAGGATACAATTCTAAGAATAGATTTTCATCCTGATCAGATAATTGTTGTTACAAACGCATGGATTTCAGGAGAAAGCGGCTTTATTATAACTTATGATTCATCTGTACCAAATATAAATGGAATAAAAGAAACAAGGAGAATACAAAACAATTTGTATTTTTATACAGGAAATTATATGTTTACAGAAAAGTTTGGATTAAAGTGATCTATCTATATATCTTTAATCGTGATTGACTGCAAATGTTTTCTGGGGCGTGATTTAAATATCAGTTTAAAGGGTAGACTGTATTTAAGACTGATAGTTCTGATACGGATATTTCTTTAATTTATCTATTTAGGGTGAGAAAAATATATGCTGTGCTTCCGGATGGGAGAGGTTATGGGGCAAAAAGAACGGGTTTATTTAAGACAGAAGAGATATACTATGATTTTAGTTCAAAAAGTTTAGGAGGACGAAGACGATCATGGGCCGTAATGCAAAAATACTGATTGTTACTATAATTACTACTCTAAGTCTTCTAATCGGATGCGAAGCAGGCGCAGCTATTTACACATTTAAAATATCAAAGCCTCCGAACTCTTTGGTTTATCAAATAGGTGAAGAAAATATTGATTTATCAGGCATGATGATTGATCTGATCAACTTGGAAGAACAAATAGCATATACTGAATCAATTGAGAATTATATCCTGAAACAGTATGAGCCTGGAGTTAGACCTGAAGTAGAAATCGTTTATATAGAGGACCAATTTGTTAATTATCATAAACCTGGTATATACAAAGTAAATCTATATTGGCTAAATACTAGAATACCTGCTGACACTTTTTTTATAAGGATTGAAGGATGAAACCTTTCCTAAAAACACGTTTCATTATGAATAACAAATATAAAACGATTTGGCTTGCTTTATATTTGTTATCGATATCGCTATTTATCATTCTTGTGTGCTTAGGTGTTGATATCATACCTGGAGCAGGGCCGCTGTCGGTTAAGTACTTGGCACGGACCTTGTTATCTGAAATGTGCATGCCCTGGCATTTTTCGGTAAAAATACTGTTATTAACATACTTTATCATAAATTGTATATGTTTTATCATGTCATATTGCATGGTTTTTATTCGTGGAGAAGAAAAACAAATATTCTTCTGTGTATTATCGGATATAGGAATATCATTTATATTAGCTTTTGGCGTTTTATGGTTTAAGGATGGAAGTTATTTTATCCCAATAAAAGCAATAGGATGGCCCATATGGAATCTGTTTTTATCCGGGATTTTTTACTGTATTAACATGCCTGAAAAGTTTGTTAAAAGAAAACATTAACAGAGAAGAGCATATGCTGTGGATAAAACGATGTGACAATAACAAATGTTATGATACCAGAAAAGGCTTAAGGATTAAATCATCAAGAGAGAACAATGTAGAAGTAAGAACAGAAGTAAAGGCGTATGCTAAGTGGCTAAGGCAAAAGTATTACTTTCCTATCAGAGTTCCTGTTTATTTGTATAGTAAAAATATACTTAAAACAAAAGATGGTGATACTGCACGAGCTGTTTTTTTCGAACCGTTTGATCATATTACTGAACCATATATTAAGATCGCAACTGGAATACACAATAAAAACGATATGATAAAAAACGAAAGGATAATCGATATTCTATTTGATTTGACGCATGAATTGACTCACTACTATCAATGGTTAGAGCGATCACAAAAAACAATACGAGGAAGAGAAAGGCAAGCAAACAATTATGCTAGAAAGATATTATGGGAATATACGATGGGAAGATATCCAGCATTCTACTCTCAGATTATCAATAGTATACCAGGATGTGAAAACGCATATTGTCTAATCAAGCCAATAGCAGAAGATGATTATGGGAGAGTATTGTTTGAAAGCAGAATCATAACAGACACATATAATGAAGATGATATGAGTGTCATTGCTATATGCCAAAATGTAACAAATGACAGAGCATATTATTATCCACACAGTTATATTTTGTTTTCAAAAGCGAATCAAATTCAACAGAGCGCTATAGATCAATTGAAGACAGAGAATTGTTGGAATAAAGAACCAAGTAATAGTAATCTTATGTTTAGTTTTTTTTGAACTTCAATCTGATTGGAAAATGTTTATAGGTAAATCCATAAAAAGTGTGCTGTTTAGAGGGAGGCAATTCTGATCAGAACGATTTGCATCAGATATATATTTGTTCTATTATATAAAAAACATTAAAAACAGGATCGTGATATGAAGATAAAAGCATCTGCATACAGTATTCAGAAGATAAAGGTGGGAGAAAAGCACACTTCCGCTTCGATAGGTTCGGGCGAACTTCCGGTGCTCGATCTGTCGGTCCTTACTGCACTGATGGAAAAGGCTGCCCATAAGGCGGTCACAGAGACTCTTGATCCGGCGCAGACGACGGTAATGAGGAAAATGGAGATAAAAATGACGCGCCAGATCCCCGTAGGTGCAAATATCATGGCGTGCGCATCCATGTCAAAAAGAGAGGATAACGTGCTGTATTTTGAGATAGAGGCCTTCGATGACAACGGCAAGTTCGCTGAGGCAGGATATGTTCTTGAGGCCGTTGATTTTTCGACAGTGGTGAAGGATCTTTACGGGGAAGACGGCAGATGACGCAAAAAAAGCTTAAAGCAGGTGCGGTAGACCTGCATATGCATTCTGTCTTTTCGGACGGGACGCTGACCCCGGAGGAGCTTGTCGGGGAATGTGTAAAACACGGAGTAAGGATAGCGTCACTTACGGATCATGATACTGTTGCCGGAGTGGAAAGGTTCATCCGTCAAGGTATATGCTCAGGTATAACTGCTGTATCAGGTCTGGAGCTGAGCTCGGTCCTTCTGGGTAAAGAGATCCATATACTGGGATACGGCTTTGATCCCAGTGATGAGACGCTGCTTGCGACTCTTGAACGCCTGAGAGCGGGCAGGGAAAAAAGAGCAGAGGCTATTGCGGAAAAACTTATTGATTTCGGGATCACGATAGATATCACGGCGCTTAAGGACAGATACAGGGGAAAGTCTCTGGGTCGTCCCGCTATTGCTGACATGATGATAGAGATGGGCTGCGTTGCAGACAGAAGGGAAGCGTTCGAGAGATATCTTGCTGAAGGAAGACCGGCCTTTGTCGACAAGATCAGAGTCGATGCGTACGAAGGTATGGATATCATAAGAAAAGCAGGAGGCATATCGGTGTGGGCTCATCCGGCACTGAATGCCGGAGCTGAAGGTGAAGAGATGTTGAAGCTTTTAAGTGATCACGGCCTTGACGGCGTGGAAGCCTTCAGCGCAGCGCATACGTGCAGGGAAGCCTCCATGTATGCCGAACTTGCTGCCAGATACGGACTGTATGTCACGTCCGGAAGCGATTTTCATAAGCCGGGCGAGGATGGCAAGCATAATCCCCTGGGCTCAAGATCATATGTATAGAAAAAAGTTCTGCGCCAAGAAGAAGCACAGAACTTTTTAATTTCCGGGATCCTTATTTGATATTGTTCAGCATCTCCACTCTTACGGCGTGCTTGCCGCCAAGGAACTCGGTGTCAAGGAAAGTCTCAACGATCTTTCTTGCCATCTCGGGGCCTATGGTCCTTGCACCCATCGCCAGTACGTTCGCGTCATTGTGCTGACGGGTCAGTTCGGCTGAAAGAGGCTCGGAACAGAGCCCGCATCTTATGCCGGGCACTTTGTTCGCGGCGATGCTTATCCCTATGCCTGTCCCGCATATTACGATTCCCATATCAGCCTCGCCTGAAGCGACGGCTCTTCCGACGGCTTCGCCGTATATCGGATAGTGGACCGATTCAGCGGAGTAGCAGCCGAGATCGAGGATCTCGATCCCTCTTTCCTCAAGTACGCTTATAACTACAGGCTTCAGCTGGAAGCCCGCATGGTCATTTCCTACAGCTATCTTCATATCTCTCTCCCCTTTACAAAGCATAAAAACTTCTGTTTTCAAGAAACCGGATGTCGTACAAAAGTTATTATATACTTGAGTATTTTTTTTATCAAGACAGTTGAAACAGGGCTTTTTTCCGTTGAACAGCCCTATACGCTAATGTATAATTGTTCTTCGTGAGATAAGTAAATACGGCCTTTGGCCATATGGAAAGAGGTAATAACATGAGAGCTACCGGAGTAACAGCAAGAGGTATCGTGATGCCCATCTTCAAGGAAGGGGACGACCTCATCAATATCGTAGCGGACAATATCTGTTCCGCGGCTCAGAACGAGGGGTTCGAACTGGGAGATCAGGATATCATAGCAGTTACCGAATCAGTCCTTGCAAGGACACAGGGCAACTATATCACCTGTGAAGCCATCGCGAAGGATCTCAGGGAGAAATTCGGCGGGGAAGAGATGGGCATAGTGTTCCCGATCCTTTCCAGGAACAGATTCGCTATCCTCTTAAGAGCAATGGCGATGAGCACCAAGAAGCTCATCATACAGTTCTCATATCCTTCGGATGAAGTCGGCAACGCCTTCATAGATATGGATCTTCTTGATGAGAAGGGAGTCGATCCCTACCGCGACAGTTTCGACGAGGAAGGTTTCAGGAAGGTGTTCGGATATGAAACAAAGCATGTGTTCACCGGCGTCGATTACATAGAGTACTACAAGTCGCTCGGTGACAATATCAGCATCATATTCTCGAACGATCCTACATATATACTCAATTACACAAAGAACGTGCTGGCCTGCGACATACATACAAGGAAGCGCACGAAGAGACTGCTCAAAAAAGCAGGAGCCGAGAAAGTCTACGGCATGGACGATGTTGCAACGAAGTCCATAGACGGAAGCGGATACAACGAAGACTACGGTATCCTCGGATCGAACAAGGCTACAGAAGATCTTGTCAAGCTCTTCCCGAGAGACGGAGACAAATTCGCGTATGCCCTTCAGGCTGAGATGAAGAAGCGCACCGGAAAGAACATGGAAGTCATGGTATACGGTGACGGATGCTTCAAGGATCCCGTAGGGAAGATCTGGGAGCTTGCAGACCCGGTCGTTTCTCCCGGATTTACCGCAGGACTGAAGGGTACCCCGAACGAGCTCAAGATCAAATATTTTGCTGACAATGAACTCGCAGGACTGTCGGAAGAAGCTCTTGAGAAGGCAATGAAGGAAATGATAAAGAGCAAGGCCGACGATCTCGTGGGCAATATGGCTTCTGAAGGAACGACCCCGAGACAGAGGACAGACCTTTTAGGGAGCCTGTGCGACCTGGTATCCGGAAGCGGGGACAGGGGAACACCGGTCGTTCTCGTACAGGGCTATTTCACAAACTACGCAAGCGAATAAGGAATATAAGGAAAAAAGGGCCTGGCCCTTTTTTCTTTTCCGGCTCTGGGCCGGTCAAGGGATATATTACCAGGAGGAGCGTGTTAAAATGAAAAAAGCTTTTGAAACAGGGATATGCCGGATCATGACCGCAGCTGTCTTATGCCTTTTTCTCGTTTTCATTACAGCAGGCTGCAGCAGGATAGAGGAAGGATTACCTGAGTCTCCCGAAACGACAAGGGAGCAGGTCAAAGAGACAGAAAAAGAAAACGTATTAAAGGCAGAAGAAAAAACAGAGAAGGCGACAGAGGAAAAGACTGCGGAGCCGGCACCGGAAAAAACTCCGGATACGGCTTCAGAGGAAGTACCTGAGGAAAAGACAGTGTCTCCGTCAGATACAGCCCCAACGGAAGTGCCTGATGAGATGACTTTACTGCTCACCGGCCATTACTGGTACAACGGCACCGGTAGCATGAATATCATGGTCTTCGATACGGACGGAACATTAAAGCAGTATAACGTTAAAAATGTCATCTGGGATACTGAAAAGACGGTCGATGCCTCGAAGCTGCTCCCTGAGAACATAAATCTTACCGGAACATGGCAGCTGAGAGACGGACTGCTCGTCATCGATGTCAAAGACGCGAAAGGCAGCAAGGGGCCGTTCACATACGGATTCCATGCCGCAGGTGCTCCAAGCACTGGGGTAGGAGAGGATATGGCAAGAGAGCACGAAAAAGACAACTATTTCTATGAGCTTGAGACCGTATCATATGATGACGGGATGTGGGCTTCACAGCCCTACGATCTCCTCATGTTCGGGGCAAGATGACAGGAAACACGGTGTAAACGAAAAAGAGAGGGTGAGACGCATTGCTGCTTATCACCATCTCTTTTAATGTCTTTTATGCTTTGGGCTGCCTCAGTGGACAGGTGTTCCTGCAGGAACGTCCTTATCCGTTGAGAGGAGGGATACGAGATCGCCGTCTCCTGCGGCAAGGAGCATGCCTTCGCTCATTATGCCTGCAAGCTTTGCGGGCTTGAGGTTCGAGACTATCACAACGGTCCTGCCTACAAGATCGGTAGGACTGTAGTATTCCTTTATCCCTGCGCAGACCGTTCTTGGGCTCTCTTCGCCTGCGTCTACCGTGACCTTGAGCAGCTTTTTGCTGTTCTTGATCTCCTCGCAGGCTATGACCTTGCCGGTTATAAGCTTGACCTTCATAAAATCGTCGATCGTTATCTGGGACACAGGCTCTTCCTTCTCCTCGGAGGAGGCAAGGTTCGCCTTGGCTTTCGCTATGTTCTCTTCAAGTATCTTCTCAAGATACTCGAGCTCTTTTGCTATGTCTATCCTCGGGAACAGAGGATCTCCCTTTCTGACTTCCGTGCCTGCTTTAAGAGCGCCGTAGCTCAGTACCGAATCCCATGAATAAAGCGCGTCGTCGGTTATTCCGAGCTGCTCCTTTATCTTAAGCGAGGTCTCGGGAAGGAAGGGAGTGATGAGCACGCCGACTATCCTCAGTCCTTCTGCAAGGTTGTACATGACTGAAGCCAGCCTGTCCCTGTTCGCCTCATCCTTTGAGAGCTTCCAGGGAGCGGTGATGTCGATATATTTGTTAAGAGCACCCACATACTGCCATATCTCGGAAAGGGCTTCATTGAATTTAAGCGCATCGAGATCGACAGTGACCTTCTCGTGAAGGGTGCTGCCCATAGCCTTAAGGTCGTCGTCCTCGGGAGCGGGGCAGAGGTCTCCTGCTATCACGCTGCCGAAGTACTTGTCTATCATCGACACTGTCCTCGAGAGCAGATTCCCGAGGTCGTTGGCAAGATCGCTGTTGATGCGCTTGATGAGAAGCTCGTTCGAGAAGTTGGCGTCAGAGCCCAGAGGCATCTCCCTTAACAGGAAGTAACGAAGAGCATCCACCCCGTATCTTTCCGCGAGGACCACCGGATCTACGACGTTGCCCTTGGATTTGCTCATCTTGTCACCGTCGAAGGTTATCCATCCGTGCCCGAAGACCTGCTTCGGAAGGGGAAGATCAAGAGCCATGAGCATGATAGGCCATATTATGGTATGGAACCTTACGATCTCCTTACCGACGAGGTGGAGGTCTGCAGGCCAGAATTTCTTAAATTTCGAGTCATCATCGGACAGATATCCGAGCGCAGTTATATAGTTGGAGAGAGCGTCGACCCATACGTAGACTATGTGCTTGTCATCGAAGGTGACGGGTATTCCCCATTTGAAGGATGTCCTCGATACGCAGAGGTCCTCAAGACCGGGCAGGAGGAAGTTCTGTAGCATCTCGTTCTTGCGGCTCACGGGCTGGATGAAGTCGGGATGTGAGTTGATATATTCTATCAGCCTGTCGGCATATTTCGAGAGCCTGAAGAAATAGGACTCTTCCTTCGTCTTCTGCACGGGGCGCCCGCAGTCGGGACATTTTCCGTCGACCAGCTGGCGGTCGAGCCAGAAGGATTCGCACGGAGTGCAGTACCAGCCTTCATATTCGCTCTTATAGATGTCGCCGTTGTCGTACAGCTTTTTGAAGATCTTCTGGACGGCTTTGACATGCCTTTCGTCGGTCGTCCTTATGAAATCGTCGTTCGATATGTTCATGAGCTTCCAGAGATCCTTGATCCCGGAAACTATCTCATCGACATATTCCTTGGGCGTCACGCCCTTTTCCCTTGCCTTCTTTTCTATCTTGAGGCCGTGCTCGTCTGTTCCCGTAAGGAACCATACGTCATATCCGCAGAGCCTTTTGAACCTTGCCAGGGCATCGGCTGCGACCGTGCAGTAGGTGTGCCCGATGTGCAGGTTGTCACTTGGATAATATATAGGGGTGGTTATATAGTATTTCTTGTTTTCCATTTATCATTCTACCTTTCGGATTCAGCGTTCATATATAGTGATCAGATTACTTCCGGATGCCCTATGCGCATTCGAAGGCTATTGTACTGTTTTTTAACGATATTCAAAGACATAAGGACCTCCCCTCTGATGATCGGCGGCTTTAAAGGCTGCCACTACATAATATATTACAAATACCGCGTGACCGCAACACCGGAGGTCCCGGGGCAGAGCGCCTGATCACATGAAAAAGATGCGGACGGGCGCCGCATCTTTTTCAGTATAATATATGCCCGGGGTTATGCTTTCTTTACACGGTCCCCTATAAACGTAAGGAATGCCGCATACGCTTCGGCTGAGGGCTCTTCTTCGCCTGCTTTCCTGAACCCGTTTTTGTCGAATATGACGACCGATGCTCCCATCAGCATACAGAAGGTGTTCTTGGTCTCGTACCAGCCCGAGATATGGCTGTACGGGTGTCTTGAATCATAGAACTCGCTGTATACAAGGAATCTGTCCTCAAGGAATTCGGTTGTGATCTGTTTCTCTGAGAGCATGACAGACTGCTGCTTGTATGCCGCTGCCGTGCTCATCTCGGGAAGGAGGAGCATGACGACGATCTCGGCGCCTGCAAGTATCAGCAGTATCCCGGCCAGGATAAGCTTCCCGTTAAGATACTGAAGGGCTGCAATAGCGAGGAGCATGACCGCCAGGGCGATATACTCGATTCTCCTTAAGACGGTGATCTTCCCGAATCTCTTCTTCAATGCCTCGCAGTACAGTTCCTTTGTAAGGGTAGAGCAGTTTACAAACATATTATTTGACCTCCGTGATTGATCAGGTTTCTCCGTTTTTGAATCTCGTTATAAGCTCGTTCGTAAGGCTGAAGTCGTCCCATTCGACAGGGATCTCATCCCTCTTTACGAATCCTGCCCAGGAAAGCTCTTCATTGTCGGCTTTAACGGCCGGTTCCCCGTCGAGCTCGGCATAGAAGCCCAGAAGCAGGCTCTGGGAGAAGCCCCAGGGCTGGGACTTATAATATCTTATGTTTTTGACTTTGAGGCCGGTCTCTTCCATGACCTCTCTTTTTACCGCATCCTCGGGAAGCTCCCCGGTCTCTATGAATCCGGCGACGAGCGCGTAGCTGTCCCTCGGACGTCCCATATATCTCGTAAGGAGTATCTCGTCCCCGTTCGTTACCGCTACGATTATGCAGGGAGAGATCTTCGGGTAGAAGGTGCTGCCGCAGGCGGGACATCTCAGCATGCGTTCTTTTTTATCGTGCACCGTCTTTTCCCCGCAGTGTCCGCAGAACCTGGACGACTCGTACCACTGCGAAAGATGATAGGCTTCTATCCCGCAGAAATCGAGATATTTATCACCGGTCCGCCGCCTGAAGACATTTATATCCTCAAGCGAGCATCCGGAAGGGATGGTACCGGGCATCTCTGCAAGGAAGAAAGCCTCGCTGTCGACGCTGAACAGATATCTCTTGGGCCCTTCAAGCTCATTTGCCCGGGGGACATCATATCTTCCGCCTTCACATTTTATAAGGACTTTCCTTCCGTCAAAGCAGAAGGTACGCTCGCTGCCATTAGGCCTGATGTCGCGGTATTCTATATGGAAAGCTTTCGGGCTGATGTCCTGGATCATGTCTGTCTCCCCTGAGGATTTATGTATAATCTATTATACAACGCATCACGTCAAAAAACATTTTCGATTTGATAACGATGATATTCTTTTATAAAACCGCTTATGATAATATGGGCTTAAAGAAAAACGGAGAACGATGTTGATGAAGAAAGCGGCTGTTATTGGCGGCGGAGCCTCCGGGCTCATGGCTGCGCTGTCGGCTTCGGAGCTGTACCGGACCGTGGTTTTTGAGAAAAACGAAAGAACGGGAAGGAAGCTTGCCCAGACCGGGAACGGAAGGTGCAACCTGACGAACGAGGCTGCCGGGCCCGGCCATTACTACGGGAACGACTTCGTCGAAGGCGCGCTGATGAGATTCGGGCCGGAAGACACTTTAAGATATATGGAAGGGATCGGCCTTCTTGCGAGAAGGGAATACGGAGGAAGGTATTATTCGTTCAGCGGCCAGGCGGGGAGCGTGGTCGATGCCTTAAGGTTCGCTCTTGAGAAGAAAGGCGTGGAGCTGAGGACCGGAACAAGAGTGACGGGGGTCGAAAAGAAGGAAGACCGTTTCACGGTCCGCTCTGAAAAAGGAGAGGAGCGATTTGACTATGTCATCATCTGCTGCGGCAGCATGGCTGCGGAAAAGCTCGGCGGATGCTCTGACGGCCTTGATATATTAAGATCACTGGGACACAGGGTCATAAAGCCTGTGCCGGCTCTGGTGCCGGTCATGACGGACAACACGTATACGAAAATGCTCAGGGGAGTAAGAGTGCAGGGGAAGGCGACACTTATGGGAGAAGACGGAACGCCCGTAAGGGCTGCCCTGGGAGATATCCTGTTCACCGATTACGGGATCTCGGGACCTGCAGTTATGGATGTCTCAAGATTCTGTACCGGACATAAGGGGCTAAGGATAGAGACGGATATGTTCCCGGATATGGATGAGGCGGATCTTGAGGAGCTGCTCAAAAAAATGACGGGGCTCAGGGAGACTGCGGGAGAGCTGTTTACGGGACTTCTCAACAATAAGCTGTCAGTCATACTTGCAAAGTACTGCGGCATAGAGCCGGGCAGGAAGGCGGCGGAGCTTTCCAGTAAGGATGCCCTGAAACTGGCGCATGCCGCAAAGAACATGTCGTTTGACGTAAAGGGGACTACGGGTTTCCCGAACGCCCAGACCGTGAGGGGAGGGGCTTTGACCGGCCAGTTCGATCAGAATACCCTTGAGAGCCTTATCGTAAAAGGCCTGTTCGCCGCAGGAGAAGTGCTCGACGTCGACGGCGAATGCGGAGGCTTCAATCTCCAGTGGGCGTGGTCGAGCGGATACGTTGCGGGAAGGTGCGGCAGATGATAGAGATAAGGGAGATAAAGGTCCCTTACGGATCCGATATCGGAGAAGTGATAAGGAAGGCCTGCAGAAAGGCAGGCATAGGCCATAAGGATATAAAGGGATACAGGATCCTTAAAAGATCAGTCGACGCAAGAAGGGGAAGAGAGGTATCCCAGGTATACAATCTGGGGCTTGCCCTTGACGGAGAGGACAGGCTCGTCCTTGAAAAAGGCTTTTCCGTGGTCAGGGATGAGCCGTATCGGATCCCCGTGCCCTTGAGGGAGCACAGAAGACCGGTCATAGCAGGATACGGACCGGCGGGGATGTTCTGCGCATATGTGCTTGCAAAGGCCGGCATGAGGCCTATAGTCCTCGAAAGAGGAAAGAACGTTGATGAACGCGCCGCCGATGTGGAGCGGTTCTGGAGAGAGGGAAAGCTGGATCCCGCAAGCAACGTGCAGTTCGGCGAAGGCGGGGCCGGGACCTTCTCTGACGGGAAGCTGACGACGGGCACCCATGACAGAAGGATAGGATTCGTGCTTGACACCTTTGTCAGGTTCGGCGCGGATGAGAGCATAAGATATGACTCTAAGCCCCATATAGGGACAGACAGGCTCAGGGATATAGTGAAGAATATGAGGCTGGAGACCGAAGCCCTTGGCGGAGAGATACGATTCATGCACTGCCTGACAGGGATAAAGACAGAGGACGGAAAGCTCAGGGCTGTTACCGTAAGCTCCCCTGAAGGAACGTATGAGATCGTTACCGACGATCTCGTGCTCGCGATCGGACACAGCGCAAGGGATACGGTAAGGATGCTGTTTGAGAGCGGGATGAGGATGGAACCAAAACCCTTCTCCATGGGGGTCAGGATAGAACATAAACAGGAAATGATCAACAAGGCGCAGTTCAAAGGACAGGCCGGCGGCCTGCCGGCTGCGGATTATAAGCTGTCAAAGAGATTTCCCGACGGGAGCAGCGCGTACACGTTCTGCATGTGCCCGGGAGGATATGTCGTGGCTGCCGCCTCTGAAACAGGCGGAGCAGTGACTAACGGCATGAGCTGTTCGGCAAGGGACGGGGAAAATGCCAACTCGGCGCTCCTTATATCTCTTTCCCCCGATGTCTTCCCGTATGAAGGGCCATTGGGAGGGGTAAAGTGGCAGAGGGAGATCGAAAAGGCGGCTTTTGAGCTCGGCGGAGGGGATTACAGAGCTCCGGCACAGCTGGTCGGGGATTTCTTAAACGACAGGGAAAGTGAAGGGCCCGGAAGCGTCATCCCCACATACAGGCCCGGGGTCCGTTTCACGGATATACGCAGATGTCTTCCCCCGATAATAACCGATACGCTAAAAAAAGCCATACCGGAGTTTGCAGGGATGATCTCCGGCTTCGACAGCTATGATGCCGTGCTTACCGCTCCCGAGACCAGAAGCTCTTCTCCTGTCAGGATCCTGAGGGACGGATCGGGAGAGTCCTGTATAAAAGGCATATTCCCGGCAGGGGAAGGAGCAGGATATGCGGGAGGTATCGTAACTTCAGCTGTCGATGGGATAAAGACCGCGGAGGCCGTCGCGCTCGGATGACCCTTATGCAGAAAAGTGAATAATTATTATTGCGGACATGTCTGATATTGTATTCATATCCTCCTGATGGTATCATAAAGCTTGGTGTGAACGACATAACAGATAAAGGTCGTGACTGGCATGAAAAAGATAAAGACATCTCCTGTGATGCTTAAAATGACTTCGTTTTCTCTTGGACTGACATTTGTCAGGAATCACGTGACAAATGTTTTCGTCCTTGATATAGCGAAGTCTTTTGATCTCAACAAGGTCGAGCTCGGAGCGATGCTCTCGTCGAGATTCATCGCCCAGATATTCATATCCCTCATCATGGGAAGGGTAGCGGACGTTATCGGGAAAAAGAAGGTCCTCATACTGGCATTCCTGCTGGAGATACTGGGGACTTTTGTTATGTCGGTATCCCCCGTGATAGGCCTGTATGTGGCCGGAGTCATAATCCAGGGCTGCGGGAACGCGTGTGTTTCGGTCTCTCTCACTCCGGCGCTCGCTGACGCATATCCCGACAAGGCGACGAGGCTCCTCTCGCTGCAGCAGGCGTTCGGGAGCACGATAGGGATAATATCGCCTCTTATCATATCTGCGGTTACTAGAGCTACAGGCGGGACCTGGAGACAGGCTCTTTGGTTTGTGGACTGCCTCATACTCATCCCGCTCATATTCACCTTTTTCGCTGAATTCAAGGACGTGAGGGTAAAAAGGGAAGGGACTGAAGAAAAGCGTTCCACGGTAAGGGATGTCATAAAGGTCCTCGGAAACGGCGCGCTCATCTTTGCCGCCATTTCCATAACATTCTACTGCGCGATGGACAATACCTACGTGTCGTATGCGACCATGTTTTTCAAGAACGTATTCGGTGCCGAGAACTTCGGCGCGATGGCTCTCTCGATACACAGCGCGTGCTATGCGGTCTCAAGGTTCTTAACGGGCTTCGTAAAGCCTGAACAGGAGAAGAAGGTATCGGTGACCTGCCTTGTTGTAAACTTCATCGCGTTCGTGACCATAACCCTTATAGGCAGCGCTCCCGCGGCGCTCGTCCTTTGCGCCGTCATAAGCCTGTCGGCGGGACCGGTATATACGCTTTTGCTCGGTTATGCCGCAAAGAGCGATCCGGAAAACTCCGCTACGGCCACGTCGATAATGATAGTCGGGAATGGGCTCGGCGGAGCGGGAGGAGCATTCCTTGCCGGAGTGGTGGCGGATGTGTTTGACATCAAATGGACATTCATAATGCTGGGGATATGTTCCGTCATAAGCGTGACCACGTATATAATATCAAAGAGGATAGATAAAAAGAGGAAGGAAGCTGCCGCTATGGCGGCTCAGATCTGAAGGGCGAGGAAAACTGTATGGAAAAAAAGAAGAATAATCCGCTGATACATATCCTGCTGTTCAGGAACATCGTCGGAGGGCTTTTCGGATCGCTCACACATGTTCTCATACTCAGCATAGCGGAGAGCTTCGGTCTCTCTACGTCAGAGCTGGGAGGTCTTTTAAGCGCGAACTATGTGGCGTCGATAGTCATGCCGCTCCTGGCGGGAAGGCTCGGAGACCTTTTCGGCAAGAAGAGGGTAGTGATAGCCGCCATGATCGTAAGCATCATGGGAAGCATACTTGTCATAGTATCGCCGACGGCTGAGATATATGTCATAGGGATAATCATAGGAGGGCTCGGCGGCTCAGCCGAGAACAGTGTTCTGACTCCTGCGGTCGCTGACACCTATCCGGAAAAAGCGGCCAGATACATCAGCTGGATGCAGGTCTTCGGTTCGGTATCAGGGATAGTGAGCCCCCTTATAGTGAACTACTTCAATCTGACGCTCGGCCTCGGCTGGAGGCAGATAAAGCTCATATCGCTCCTTATACTCCTCATACCGTATGTGACGCTGTTCTTCATAAAGATAGATGCCAGGAAAGAAGGAAAGACGGCAAGGGGCCTTAAAGAAGTCCTTAAACTGCTCTCCGATCCAGCGCTCGTCCTCGGAGCGGTGACGATGCTCTTCTACTGTGCGACCGACAACACCTATTCCAATTTCGTATCGATATATTATCAGGAGCGCTTCGGGTCCCTTACTTCTGGAGCCCTTGCGCTGACTCTCAACAGCGCGATGTATGCCTTTTCGCGTTTCATGATGGGGCTTATAAAGAAGAACAGGAAGAGGATCGCGGCTGTTTCGCTTTTAATATCGGCTGCCGCCATGCTGCTCCTGGCATTTGCCAAGGATGAGACGGTTGCGCTCATATTCGGGACTATATACAGCCTAACATTCGCGCCGGCGTATCCGCTCGTCATAAGCGACGCGGCAGTCAATTACCCCGGCAATTCGGCAACGGCCACGAGCCTCATGTTCATGGCTGCAGGAGTGGGATGCATGCTCATAACGACGCCTGCCTCGCTCATAGCGGGAACGAAAGGCGTAGGGACCCTGTTCATCATACTCTCGGCGACATCCATCGTGTCGATGGTGCTGTATATGCTTTATGTGAATGCAAATAACAGAAAAAACAGGAAAGAGAGCGATGAAGAAGGACAGAAGGACTGATCTCAGGAAAAAGATGGTGCTGCCTGCGGCGATGATGAGAAGCTTCGTTATGGGCTTCAAGGGCAGCATAACGAACCTGTTCATCCTTGATATAGCGATGGAGTTCGGTCGCTCGATGTCGGAGCTTGGAGGGATGATAGCGGCTAACTACATAGCCGGAGTCATCGTTCCTTTCATTGCGGGCAGAGCCTCCGACCTCATAGGGAAAAAGAAGGTGATAATGATCTCGATGATCATAGCGGCCGCAGGTGCGCTCATGATAGCCTTCTCGAAAAGCGTAGGTGTCTATATCATAGGGACGATAGTCCTCGGTATCGGAAACACCGCTTCCAACGGAGCCATAACTCCCGCGCTTGCCGATATGTTCCCTAAGAAGGCGACAAGATACATAAGCCTGCTTCATGTGACGATAAGCTCTGCCACGATGGTAGCTCCCATGACCCTTCTTTTCCTGCACGACAGGCTCGGGGTGACCTGGAGATATGCTCTTATCGGCATAGCGGTGCTGACTTTTATTCCGTTCTTAATGATAGCCATGTCGGATATACGGGAGCCTGAAGGAGCAAGGCCTGCCCACGGCATAAAAGAGATGCTTGCGCTCCTGAAGGATCCGGTGCTTCTGCTCGGAGCGATATCCCTTCTTTTCTACTGCGCTACGGATAACGTTTATTCAGCTTTCTTGAGCATATTCTATAACGGCAAGTTCAACAGTACTCTGTTCAGCTCGTATGCCCTGACCCTTCATGGCGCTATGTACGCACTTGCAAGGTTTCTGGCAGGCTACGTTAAGAAGAACACGAAATGGCTTGGCCTTATAACGCTTCTTATCAGCACCTTTGCGCTCATCATGGTTACGGTCGTAAAAGAACCTGTGCAGGCTGTCGTTTTCTGTGCTCTTTACAGCCTTTCGTTCGCACCGCTCTATTCGATTGTTATAAGCACCACTGCTCTTGCATATCCGGGAAACTCGGGAACAGCTACGAGCCTGATGTTCCTGGGGGGCGGGCTCGGAGGGATGATCTTCTCGACGCCCGCATCCATCCTTGCGGGAAAGGTCGGGGTAGACTGGGTATTCTATCTCATGGCGTCGACCTGCGCCACGGCTCTTGTTCTGTTCCTGCTCTACAGCAGGCTTCTTGAAAAGCGCAACAAAAAAGATCCTGATGCCGTCCGGTAATACGGGAGTCCCGTAATGCCCGGATCGGTTCAGGATCTTTTTTTATTCTCTAAACAGGGAATTACTCGCCGAAATACTCGTTCAGTCTGTCTACAAGTTCATCAGCGTCGATCCCATGGACCATGCAAGCCTGTTCAATGCTCTCGCCTGCAGCCGAAGGGCAGCCTATGCAGAACATTCCCATTTCGAAGAAAACAGGAGCGCAGTTGATGTCACGTTCAATAACGTTGTTGATGATCGAGTTCTTTGTGACTTTTGCCATTATATAAATCTCCTTAAGCATTATTTTCAATTATCCCATAGACAATTATACTCAAAAAGTCAGCCGAATCAATATGTTTGGGAACTGTCAGGGCACATTACATGAGTTTAAAAAGTTTTTCATGATTTTCTTGTCAGAGTTTCTAAGATCTCCGTATTCTTTAATGGAATCAGCTCTGGAACCATTGTGTTCCAGACCCATAGTACCACATAATTGACATCACACATGTAGCGGTATAGAATAAAACCGCACAAACAATAAGTGAATATATCAGGAATCGAGACCGACAGCTCAGGGATGGCAGTTAAGACGCAAGAGTATGGAGGCATGGCCATGAAGAAGAGTCTTCTCATAAGCTTTGCCATAGCTTTAGTGAGCATAGCAGTCTGCTGTCTTAATATGCCCTTAAGAGTGCTGGCAGAGGAGATGAAGGAAGACAGAGATATAGAGGAATATGCAGATAAGACGGGCTTCTCACCTGATACTGAGGTCGCGTACAGCTCTCTTGTAAGCGAGATAGAGACTTTAAGGGGAGAAAGTGAAAAGCGGTTCTTAAGGGAAGACGGAGCATATGAGGCAGTGGTGTATCCGTATCCGGGACATGGAAGGATATAGACAATACTCTAAGATATACTGAAGAAGGCTTTACTACGACCGTGACAGACAAACAGGGAAGGGATACCACCTATCGGTTTAGTAACGGAGGACAGGCTGTAAGCATAAGGGATAAGGATCATTTCAATAAGAGACCAAGATCGTGCTACAGATAAGACCAATACATATTTTGTAGATGAATTTGCTGAAAAGATCAGAAAAGAGATCATAGAACACAAATAGATTTTATTAGACATTAAGGGCTACAGACTTAATCGACGACTGCAGTCTTTTTTTATCAGTTCCTGGAGTCAGGTGTATCGGCCGGTATGGTATAAAGGAATCTCATAATACAAAAAAATGAAGCATTGGAGATATTTCTTGATTTCAGATAATAAAAAACTGCAGAACACATGGCGAAATCTGCCGTGTATCTGCAGTTCTATTGTTTATTTTCTTCTTATCAGTTCTGTTCTGTTTCTTCAAAAACAGCTAAGAATTCAGCATCTTCTGTAAGTTCGACAGTGATCTCAGCATCGGTCGAATAATCTTCTCCGTTTTTGGTCCATTTTACGAATTTTGAACCTTCATTTGCTTTTGCAGCAAATACATAAGTCTCAGGTCCTTCAAGGCCGAGATATGCAGACTGAGATGGGAACTCATTATCAAACTCAATGGTTTCTCCTTCTTTTGCATAAGCTATCATGCCGCTTCCCATTCCGTCTATATTGATGGTTACGGTAAGCGCAGCTTTGGGCATTTCCTTAGCTTCGAAATGATAGGTCTCTCCTTTTTCTACTGCTACTGTTATGCCGGTTTCACCTTCTTCAGAAACGGTCACGATATAATCGTCACCATCTTCATATTCAGAAGTAAGGTTTCCATGAAGGGTGGTTCCGTCCTGTTCAATGAACCATCCATGAGGCTGACCGTCTACAATAACTGTTACACCCCAGCCTGGATATGTTTCCTGATCTTCTGATTCTGTAATAAGACATACATTGCCGTCTTTATCCTCAAAATAACCATTACGGGTCCAGACAAAATCCTTGTCGCTCTTTTTAGCGCTGCAGGCAGCAAAAGAGATAAGAAGAAGCATAGACAGAATAAGACAAATAGGTTTTTTCATATTTCATCCTCCGCTTTATTATAAATGAGCCTGTTTTTAAGCAGACTAGGAGATTTTATCATGAAACAGAATAAAATGCAATAAAACCATTTGGTGAACAGTAAAGATGTCAAATTATTATAACTGGGGTACGGTGGAAAAGTATCAGTGGGTAAAATACATTGGGATGATAAGGATAAGAATAATAATAAAAGATAAGTTTATTGAGGACAAAGGGGGGAACATCTTTATATTCGAACGATACAGCAAGTGACCTACGTGGAGATTATATTGATGGATTAAAGTGAGGATATACTAATGAGGATATAACAAATGAATTGATAGATCAGGATCAAAGTTTATTTGGAGATAAAGAGGAAGAACCATTGTTTTGGTTTGCACTAGCTGATACTCAATGGAATTATGGTAGATTACTACCAAGTGTTAAAGAAAAGGCATTGTTGTTTCTTTCGAAGGAAGGAGAGCTATAGCGTTGGAAAGAACATGGAGAGAGACAATGGACGGAATGGAAGGGAACTCATAATAAACTCAAGAGAAAATTGGAAGCACAACAGCCACCACTAAAGAAAGTAACGAAATTTAAATTATGTCAATGCAAATGGCATCTCGGTGATGTTTTGCTTATCAGTTTTCTAGTAGCATGTTTTGCTTATCAGTTTTCTAGTAGTTATAGTGTTGATAAGGGCTTTTATGGAAGGTATTTTTCCTTTAGAAAAATATCAGAAGTTACATGGTGGCCTGGACATGTTATCCCAGTAATACAGATTTATGGACTAATATCTGACCAGTTGTTGACAGTGGATCAATTGATGGGAGCAGATCTTCTTTCAATAATATATCCGAATAAATCACAAGGGCATTGTATCAAACTGATCTCTGAATCGAATAGAAGCGTTCCATTGTCGAACCTCACATATCTAGGAAATCAAATAGAAGATGACTTGATTCCATTTCGAGACCATAATTATTGGACGGGATACTATCCGGTGGGTTGGGAATCAAGCAAATATAATACAAAGATCGAACATTTTGTGATTAATATGTATCTAGACTGGAATAATTGAATATAAGTATATGATTGGCGTGTCGGGTAGATTCATCTATCAGGTCATCATTGCTTGCTATGTTTGACAAAAGAATATGTATAATATATACTCAACCTAGAAAAAGAGAGGAAAAAATGGACGACACAGACGGCACACGATCAAATGTGCTTGAAAACAGGATAGAACAGTGAGCATAGTCCTTGCAGATAAGGGTGCAGGGGTTATGTTTTTTTGTCTGAAAAAATGTCGCCGTTTATAAGGAGGTAATCACAGTGTCATCAGACCCGATTGGGCCCCATTTGATTTTACAGTTTGTTTTGATACTCATAAATGCTTTTTTTGCAGGGACAGAGATCGCCGTGCTTTCGCTCAGCGAAGGAATGGTGAAAAAGCAGAGTGAGAGCGGAGACAAGATAAGCGAGAGGCTACTTAAGCTCATAGAGGAGCCGTCCGGATTCTTATCAACGATACAGGTCTGTATCACTCTTGCAGGTTTCATGGGCTCTGCTTTTGCAGCGGATACCTTTGCGTCGAGAGTGACGGACTGGCTGATAGGACTCGGGTCTTCGATCCCGAGGACTACGCTAAACGCGCTTTCGGTCATAGCGATAACGCTGATACTTTCGTTTTTCACGCTGGTCTTCGGCGAGCTGGTACCTAAAAGGATAGCCATGCATAATCCCGAAAAATGGGCCAGGTTCTCTGTGAGCGTGATCAGGGCGATGAGCTTTATATTAAAGCCTGTCGTGTGGCTCCTTTCCAAAGCCACGAACGGAGTGTTAAGGCTCCTTGGGATCAATCCGGAAGAGGACACAGAGAACGTTTCCGAGTCCCAGATAAGGATGATGGTCGACATCGGGGAAGAGAAAGGCACCATCGAGACGAACGAAAGAGATCTGATCGAGAATATATTCGAATTCAACAACGTGACTGCGTTTGACGTCATGGTCCACAGGACCGATATGATCGTCATATATGCCGACGACGACGATAAGGAGATAATGAGGACCATAAAGGAGAGCGGACTTTCGAGGTTCCCGGTCTGCGGCGAGGACGTGGACGATATCTTAGGTATACTGAGGACCAGGGAGTACCTGCTCAACTCGCTTGCCGATGAGCCTAAGCCCGTAAGGGAGTTGATAGCTCCGGCATATTTCGTTCCCGAGACTGTCAAGGCGGACGTGCTGTTCAGGGACATGCAGGCTAAAAAGGTGCAGATCGCAGTCGTGCTCGATGAGTTCGGCGGGACTTCCGGTCTTATAACCATGGAAGACCTCATGGAAGAGATCTTCGGCAATATATACGATGAATTCGACCAGCATGAGGAGCAGGAGATCAGCAAGGTCGGCGACAACCTCTGGAAGGTCGCCGGAAACGTCGAGCTTGACAATCTTTTCGAAGTGCTCGAAATGGATTACGAGGAAAGTGAAGATTACTCGACGCTTGGAGGACTGGTCTTCAGCCAGTTCTCTGTGATACCGGAAGACGGATCACAGCCTGAGATAGACGCCCTGGGGCTGCATATCAAGGTCGAGGAGATAACGGAGCACAGGGTCGAATGGGCACTCGTTTCCAAGCTTCCCGAGGAGAAGGAAGAAGACGAGGACTGAAGATAAACAACTCAAGGCTAAAAAAAAGGTTCTACAATAAATGTTGGGGTGTGAAAACACTTCAACATTTTTTGATACAAAAAAATCGAGCATAAAGTGCGACATTGGTTTAAAATTTAATCGCCAAAAAAAACTCAAACAAGGAGGCACTGGTTATGCTCGACAATA
>JAFWWA010000003.1 GCA_017523755.1 Christensenellaceae bacterium
CAAAGAAACCTAGGCATCCTGACGCCGATGGAAGTGCGGGCGATGAAACTCGCTGCCTAACGAAACAAGAGCACCCACGAGGGATGCTCTTGCACGAAAACCTTATGATATTTTACTGTCTGCTTGACGGAGAGCACACCAGATATGGTGCCTTTTTGCTTACCTGAAAATGATGAAGGGAGATCGGAAAACTGATATAATCTATCTGTAACACATATAAAATAGGATATCACTATGGACAGGAAAGACATCGAAAAAAGGATAATGCTCGGCCGTTCGTTCATAACGAAGTTCGGTTCGGAAGAGGGTATAGACGAGAGCTATCTCACGGATCAGGAGATGAAGAAACCCCAGCCTCCGCTTTTTAAGGCGGCAAAGCCCGAAAACAGGGTCATCGACCTGCCGAAGGACTTTTCGGAGCTCGATATATCAAAGGATTTCCTCGGTATCATCAACAGAAGGAAGAGCCACAGGGTATATACGGAAGAAAACATCTCGCTCACTGAGCTCGCGTATCTTCTCTGGTGCACGCAGGGCGTGAAGTCCGTAAGGGGAAAGTCGTACGCTACTCTAAGAACTGTGCCGTGCGGAGGAGCAAGGCATGAGTTCGAGTGCTATATGGCGGTAAAGAAGGTCGAAGGACTTAAGGAAGGACTTTACCATTATCTTCCCATGACGCATCAGCTTGAGTTTTTAGGAGAGGCAGAGGATATGGACGGCTTCATATCGGAGTCTCTGTCCTTACAGTCTTGGGCCGTGAAGGCGAGCGTTGTCTTTTACTACAGCTGCATATTCTACAGGGCTGAGTGGAGGTACGGGATATGGGCACATTCCCCGATACTGATGGACAGCGGGCACATAACGGAGAACCTGTATCTCGCGGCGACTTCGATAGGGCTCGGAGGCTGCGCTATAGCGGCGATAGATCCGGACCTTTCCAACAAAGTATTTGATCTTGACGGGAAAGAGGAGACCATATTCTATGCGATGCCTGTGGGCACTGTCTCCGAAAAGGACGCGGAGGCCGAAAACGAATTCTACGCTTTCGTGAGAGAAGAAGGACTGTAAGGGATAAAGATGGGAAGCATTCTTAACTATATCGCGATACTTGCGGTCTGCTTCTTCTCGGGCACCGGCAATTTCATGAACGCCGCCATAAACACCTTCGAAAAGGCTTTCCCGGCAGTCAGCCAGCCGACCATAATGATGGTCTCGACGCTGCCGTGTCTCATCGCCGTTCCCGTCATGCTCCTTGCGGGGAGACTGGTGGGGAGGAAGGTCTCGTACAGGGCTGTCATAATAACGGGGACCGTGCTCATAATACTTGGCGGGGTGACGCCTTACTTCATAAAGGACAGCTGGACGCTCGTTCTCATATGCCGGGCTGTTCTTGGGACCGGAGCCGGATGCTATGGGGTCAGGAACTCGCATATCATAAGGTCGGTGCCCTCAGATAAACTGATACAGTTCACCGGATACTCGACAGTGGCTCTTACCATAGGAGGTACTGTAGCAGGTCCTGTAGTAGGATGGCTCGCGGGGAAGGGCTGGAACGTTCCTTTCCTGTACGATCTCGTGCCTGTCATCATACTGGTGCTTGTGATAATAGGCTTAAAGGAGCCGGAGAAGCTGCCCGAACAGACTCTGACCGCAGAAAAAGGCATAAAGGGGGAAGGGAAGCTTTCCTGGAGGATATATTTCTATGCCTTAACACAGTTACTTATCATAGGGACGCTGTACCCGATGTGCGTATCGGGAGCCTCGATATACTTCGACGCCTACGGGCTCGGGACACCGGCGCTTGCAGGGACTGTCATGAGCCTCTTCCCGCTCTTCGGGGTCATAGGGAACCTGTTTTTAAAAAGATTCATGGATACCTTTAAGAGATTCACGATACCCGCGATGGGGCTGCTCGTCATCATCTCGGCTCTCATGGTCTTCTTCTGGCACAGTATGGCCTCGGTCATCATAGGATATACGCTTGCAGGTATAGGCTACCACATAATAATAGGGGTGCTTCAGGTATATAACGGGATAGAGGCGCCACCTGAAAAACTGGCAGTGGGGTCAACGATGATCCTTGCGTGCAAGAGCGTAGGCATATTCCTCTCGAGCTATTTCATAACGCTCTGCGCTGTGATATTCGGATTTAAGGACAGGATAAGCGTCGAGAATTCATATGTCGGCTGCATGGTAGTGTACGCGCTTCTTATACTGTTCACTCTTATAAAGGACGTATCACCGGAGAAAAAGACGGAAGGCTGAGATTAGGTTATGGAAGAAGGACTTACGTACATAACGTTAAGAGACAGGCCCGAGCTCATGACTGAGGCCGCGGAGTGGTTCCATGAGAAATGGAAAGTCCCGAAGGAAGCCTATATCTCGTGCATGGAAGATTATCTTTCAGGAAAAACGGAGTACGGATGGTATCTCTGTCTTAAGGACGGCAGGATCGTCTCCGGCATGGGTGTCATAGAAAACGATTTCCATGAGAGGAAGGATCTGTTTCCGAACGTCTGCGCGGTTTATACAGAAAAGGGAATGAGGGGTCGCGGCATAGCGGGCAGGCTCCTTGATATGACTGTGAGAGACATGAGGAAAAAGGGGATAAGTCCTCTTTATCTCGTGACTGACCATACCGGTTTTTATGAGAGATACGGATGGGAATATCTCACTGACGTCAGGTGCGACGGCGGAGAGATATCAAGGCTCTACATACACAGATAATAACGGTAAGAAGGAAATAACGATGAAGATAATGGTCTTTAACGGCAGCCCCAAAAGGGAGCGCAGCGACACGATGCATATGACGAGGGCTTTCCTTAAAGGCATGGAGGAGGCAGGGAGCCAGGATATACACGTGATTGACGTGATAGATAAGGATATAAAGTACTGCTGTGGCTGCTTCACCTGCAAGAAAAACGGCGGGACATGCATCTATGACGACGATATGAAGGATATACTGGCTGAAATACTTGAAAGCGATATACTGCTTTTCAGCTATCCGCTCTACAGCTATGGGATGCCAGCCCATTTAAAGGCTCTTATAGACAGGACGCTGCCGCTTTCGAGCATGGCCATGAAGAAGGTTGGGGACAGATATCTGCATCCGGGACAGGCCGATTTCTCAAGGCTCAGATACATAATGATCTGCGGCTGCGGCTTTCCGAACAGCAGGAAGAATTTCGAGCCGGCAAGGGAGCAGTTCAGGCTTCTGTTCCCGGGAGGGCATACGATAATAACGGTACCTGAGAGCCCGATGTTCAATGCTCCCGAAGCAGAGATCGTGACCGGGCCCAGGCTTGAACTCATAAGGGAAGCTGGGAAACAGTATGCGGAAAAAGGAGAGATAGACGGGAAACTGCTGGAAGAGATCATGTCGCCAATGATACCCGAAGACACCTATGCCGCTATCGTGAACGGGGGAGTATGATGAAGTACTCTAAAGTTATATCACTGAAAGACGGAAGGAAATGTGTGATAAGGAATGGAATAAAGGAGGACGCTGAGGGAGCTCTTAATAATTTCATTCTGACACACGGTGAGACCGACTGGCTCTTCTCATATCCGGATGAGATAAGTCTGACTTCTGAAAAGGAAGCGCTCTATCTGGAAGGAAAAACCAACAGCAGTGACGAGATAGAGCTCATAGCAGAGGTCGGAGGGAAGATCGTGGGACTTGCCGGCATAGACCGCATAGGGAAACAGGACAAGGTAAGACACAGATGTGAGATGGGCGTCAGTATAGAAAAGGCATACTGGGACCTTGGTATAGGGCGCGCCATGACAGAAGCACTCATTGGGTGTGCTAGGGAGGCCGGGTACACCCAGCTCGAGCTCGGGGTGGTGAACGGCAACACCGTCGCCATCGAGCTGTATAAAAGTCTCGGGTTTACCGAATACGGACGGAATAAAAGGGGCTTCAGATCGAGATATACGGGGTATCAGGAGATAATACTCATGAGCCTCATGCTCGACTGACTCATGAGAGATGATAAGAACATAAAGGAGAGTGAGGAACATATGGTCCTTACCATTGCATACGCTCCATGCAGAGCCTGAGGTATCTGTATGGAGGAAAGTCTTATCCTCAGGCTTTGCTCAATTCAGCTTAAAAGGATATAAGGAGCAAAGACAATGAAAAAAACAAAAACCAAATTAAGAGATTTCTATATACTCTGGAGCACGCAGAGCCTGTCCCAGCTTGGAAGTCAGGTGACAGGATTTGCCCTGACGCTCTGGCTTTATGAGAAGACGGGCTCGGCTTTAAGTACGGCAGCACTCACGATATGCACATATGCGCCTTACGTCATAATGAGCATATTCGCGGGAGCGATAACCGACCGCTTTGACAAAAAGAAGACGATGCTCGTGTGCGATGTCATGGCAGCGCTCACGACGGTCCTTGTCTATGCCCTTTACAGGACAGACAGGCTTATGAGCTGGCATCTTTATGCTGTGAACGCCTTTTCGGGCCTCATGAATACGGTACAGCAGCCGGCTTCTGAGGTCGCCTATACGCTTGTGATTCCAAAGGAGCAGTATCAGAGAACGAGCGGTCTGCAGTCGCTGTCAAGGTCGCTCGTGTCGATAGGCAATCCGCTGATCGCCTCTGCGCTATATGCGGCGGCAGGGCTTGATATAGTGATAGCCTTCGATATACTGACTTTCATCATAGCATTTCTGTCGCTTCTGCTGTTCATAAAGCTTCCGGGGATCGGTAAGGAGGATACCAGGAGCGAAAGCATGCTCGTTCTTGCGAAGGGGGGACTGCAGTTTTTGAGGAAGAATCCGCTGGTGCTCTATGTGATCTTATATATGTCCGGCGTCAACCTCATCGCGTCTGCTTTCGATGCGGTCCTACCTGCGCTCGTTATCCCGACGAAAGGAAATGATACCCTTGCCTTAGTGACTTCATGCGCTGGTATTGCGATGGTCATAGGCAGCCTTATAGCGTCGGTCATGCCGAAGCCGAAGGACAGAGTGAGGGCTGTATATCTTACAATGCTTTTCTCGCTTGGAAGTGAGAATTATCTTCTCGCGTTTTCAAGGGAGCCTGCCCTTTGGTGCATAGGGCAGGTGATAGGCTGGATACTTGTGCCTGTCATGAGCGCAAATCTTAATGTGATAATGAGAAATACTATTCCAATAGAACTTCAGGGAAGGGTATATGCCACAAGGAACACTCTCCAGTTCTTCACTATACCGCTTGGCCTGGCTTTGGGAGGCTTCATGGTAGACAATGTCTGCGAGCCTTTCATGGCGGCTAACGGGTCAGTACCATGGCTTAGCGCTTTGTTTGGAAGTGGCAAGGGGTCCGGAGCAGCTCTTATGATGTTCATTTTAGGGGTTTTAGGAACAGTGTTCTGTCTTGTATCGGGAAGAAAACTAAAGCAGTATAGTTACATTGAATAATAAGCACAGTTCCTGTTATGAATTTATCTTTATAGAGATTGACGAGTAGAAAAGCTTTTGCGTTTTAGATTGGATTCGTTCACAATAGATTATCATATTATTCTTTTTTATTTCGAATAAAGGGATAATTGCTCTAATTGTTGGCATAGTTGCGGATTTTTGCTTTCAGGCTCATCGCTTTTGAACTCATAGCAGCACCTCCATGTATTTTTTAAGCTCTGTGCGGACTTTCAACCGATCCGCATAATCCGCGAGCCGGTTCAGGTCCTTCTTGTCGTATGCCGCATAGTTTTTGATAGCGGAAATGACCGCCTCTTCATCACAGCGGTTTCTCGTTCGCAAAAAATCGCAGACTGTTCGTTCCGGATCATAACAGCGAACGAGGTTGCCAAAGCCGGTCTCCCGTTCGATCAGTCCCAGTCGATGTAATTCAGGTTTGATATAAAAGTAAGTGCATTCGTCTTTGATAGATCCGGGAACTGTCTTGTCGCTGGGCAGGGTGATGCTATGCATAAATGGCGTTTGGTCAGAAAGTCCATTCAGGAAAAGTGCGCTTTCATGAGAAAAAATGATATACTCGGACCGCAGCATCATCGTATACATATCATCGTGAATAGAGTCCGGCAGGATATAAACGCCCTGCCGAATCCGCTCCAGCAGGCCGGCCCGGACGTACTTCAGTAAGAGTTGCTTAGAAAAGCCAAGCGAAAGCACCTCAGCCGTGGTGATCATGTTCTTGTTTTCGGCCATTGATTTCATAATAATCGGATTAATACCACTCATGATGCCCCTCCTCGCCGGTTGACTTCCGTTTGATATTATACCGCACCGCCTTTTGAAAGTCAACCGCCCAATATCAATTCACAATGTGGTTTTGTCGTTACTGCAAGCTGCGATATCGTGCGATGTTGAAACACTCTGTTTCGCAAAATCAAGAAGTTTTCAAAATAGCGAAACAAAACGGAGCATCCCCGGGCTTCTGGCGTCGTCGGCCTCGGCCTTCACGCGGTCATGATACCTGATCAGAATCCCTAATCGCGATAGCATCACATTTTTATTGGTGTTTTCGTGCGTTTCAATCACATTTTTATTTGTTCTTGCTTTGAAGCCCTCCCCTTCGCCTTGCATTTTTGCAAGACTGCGGGAGGGCTTCTTTGCTTTTCTTGCTGTACTGCCGGATTTTCGCGGTCTAAGACTTTTTCTCCGTATATTCAGACGGCAAAGAAAATTGCCGGAAAAATGAAAGGAGAG
>JAFWWA010000036.1 GCA_017523755.1 Christensenellaceae bacterium
AAAACGTCATTTTGAAATAAAGGATTACTCATCTGTCCTTCCAGGGCACGGAGGTTTGCTCGACAGACTTGACAGCACACTGTTTGTTTTACCGTTTGTTTACTTTTTATATAAACTCTATTTCAAAATTTAAAGCAGTATTTTAATTGATAAAATAGTTGATTGATATGATCTCTACAATCATTGAAACAGGTATTTCATGAATAAAAAACTTTGCATTTTAGGTTCAACAGGATCTGTAGGAACACAGGTCATCGATGTAGTCTCACTGCTGAAAGACCGTTATACGATAACCGGGCTTTCAGCATATCAGAATCATGAACAGCTCTTCAGGCAGGCTGAAGATTTAAATGTCAGGCATGTCTCGCTTGCGAAAAAACCTGCGGAAGACTTCACCACAGATCTTAACATAGAATACGGTACCGAATCTCTGATCTCTTTATGTGAAAAAGCAGATGAGGTGGTTATCGCATTGAGCGGCATATCCGGGCTTCCTGCCCTTGATTACTGTCTCAGAAATAACAAAAAGGTATTTCTGGCAAACAAGGAAGCACTTGTTTGCGGCGGTCCTGTTATCAGAAAGCTCATGGATGCCTCTGACTCTCAGGTAATGCCTCTTGACAGCGAGATATCGGCTATATACCAGTGTCTGCAGCAACACGGCACTGATGAGATATCAAGGATACTTCTTACCTGTTCAGGCGGACCATTCCGGACCTGGTCAAAAGAAGACATCTCGTTAGCTACGCCGGCTCAGGCTTTAAAACATCCTAACTGGGATATGGGCTGCAAGATATCAATAGACAGTGCAACTCTTGCAAATAAAGGGCTCGAGCTCATGGAGACCAGATGGTTTTTTGATGTGGATCCCGCTGTCATAACAGTCGTCATCCACCCTGAAAGCATCATACATTCAATGGTCGAGTTTTCAGACTCGAGCATACTCGCACAGCTTGCAGAGCCAGATATGAGGATCCCTATCTTCTATGCTTTCAATTCACCGGCACGTAAAACGGCTCCGTTCAAGAAACTTGATATTTTCGAAACTGCCGGCCTTACGTTTGAAAAGCCTGACCTTTCAAGATTCCCCTGCCTTGAGCTCGCATATGAGGCCTTAAAGCTCGGACACTCAATGCAGGTCGTCTATAATGCGGCAGATGAGATAGCGGCAGATCTCTTCCTCGCAAACAGGATAAAGTTCTATGACATAAACCGGATCATCTTTTCATCTATGAAACATTTTGAAGGTTCTTCGGTATACTCGCTTGATGATATATACAGGCTGGATAAAGAAGTAAGGGATTATATTAATAAACAATCAGATAGGATTTGATCATGGATACATTGCTCACGATAATATACGGTCTTCTTGTCCTTACAGTTCTCGTCGTGCTCCACGAGTTCGGACATTTTATAATAGGAAAACTTTCCGGCATAAAGATTAATGAGTTTTCTGTAGGATTCGGTCCCAAGATAGTATCAAGGCCGGGAAAAGACGGGATTCTTTATTCGGTAAGATGTCTTCCTCTGGGGGGCTTCGTAGCTTTTGAAGGCGAAGACGATGAGACTGCGGAAGACCCGAATGCATTCAACAATGTTTCTCCTGCAAAAAGGCTTCTTACAATAGCGGCCGGTCCTTTCTTCAATATCGTCGGAGCAATCCTTATCTCCGTTATCGTTCTAGCGGGATTCGGTGATTATACTCCTGTGATCCATACCGTTCAGGAGAATATGCCTGCATATGAGGCAGGTCTCATGCCTGAAGATCATATCATAAAAGTAAATGGTGAACAGATCGATTTCGTATCTGAATTTACACTCGCATTCGATAAGGCCAAAGAACATGACAGTGTAACCGTCACAGTCGACAGAAACGGCGAGGTACTTGATTTTGATGTTCCATTCAGCGAAGACAGCGGCAATAAAATAATAGGGATACAGTATACCCAGCTTAAAAAGAACTATTCTCTTCTGGATTCAGTGAAACTAAGCTTCAAGTGGCTTTGGCTGCTCACTAAAGAGACCTATTCTTCAATAGGAGATCTTATTTTCAGAGGAAAAGGCATCGAAAACTACGCCGGGCCCATAGGAACGATCTCGATCGTAGGTCAGGCTGCAAGAGGCGGATTTGAGATAATACTCAGGATTATGTCGATGCTGTCCCTTAATCTGGCTATAATGAACTTCCTCCCCTTCCCTGCTCTTGACGGCGGAAGGTTTCTCCTGGTCTTCATTGAACTTATAACAGGTAAACATCTTTCCAGAAAAGCGGAGAACTGGATCAATGCTGTAGGACTGGTCATATTATTCGGTTTTATGATCTTCCTGACATATTCCGACATAACGAAACTAATTTCCGGAGGGTATTGATTTTAAAACTTATTCTGATATAATATACATCTGTTAGACATTAAGCCAACGTGGCACAGGCGGTAGCGCAGTTGATTCGTAATTAACAGGTCAAGGGTTCGAGCCCCTTCGTTGGCTCCAATAAAACGGGGTGTAGCGCAGTTTGGTAGCGCGCTACGTTCGGGTCGTAGAAGCCGCAGGTTCAAATCCTGTCACCCCGACTTAAAGAGATCAGTTATCTGATCTCTTTTTTTAACTTAAAAAGCCTGCCTTTTTAAAAAGAGCAGGCATTGTTTCATGATCATTTTACTGTTTAATAGACTGGCATATGGCAAGAGCTGCCTCTGCAGCGGAAGCCGCATCCGATGTATAACAGTCAGCACCTATCTCATCACAGAATTCCTGGGACGTCGGTGCACCTCCGATCATTATCTTGACCTTGTCCCTCATCCCTCTTTCCACGAACAGATCGACAACGTTTTTCATTTCGACCATAGTAGTAGTAAGAAGTGCGGAACAGCAGACGATATCGGCATTGTTCTCTATCGCAGCATCATAGAACGCTTCCGGAGAAACGTCAGTACCAAGATCTATGACTTTGATCCCTCTGCCTTCTATCATCATTTTCACAAGGTTCTTGCCTATATCATGCATATCTCCCCTTACCGTTCCTATGACTGCGGTGCCCTTGGCTCCCGTATCACCTTCTGAAAGATAAGGCTTGAGGATCTCTATTCCCTTATTCATTGCTCTTGCCGAGATCAGTACTTCAGGCACAAATATCTCATCGTTCTTAAATCTTTCACCGACAGTACCCATACCCTCAAGAAGCCCATCATTAAGAATGACCGATGCCGGTATGCCCTCTTCGAGCGCCTGTGTGATCAGTGCAGTGACAGCCTTTGCACGGCCCGATATTATGTTGTCCCTAATCTCCAATACTGTACCCATTTTCCCTTCTCCTTTTAGATCTGCTGCCATATATCCTGTATCCGTCCCTGCAAAGCAAACATGTAAGACAGCATATACCCAGAATGACGATAGCTTATAAATGATAAAGAGCCTTATATGTCTCCCGATCAAATCTCTCTTAGATTATAACAGTCATACCGTCATAACACAATTCAACTCCATGCTGTATAAGTTCATTGCTGAGCTCTTCATGGATATATGATCTTCCGTCCCTATATGCCCCGCTGTGACACACATGAGTGGCGAAAGTCCTTGTACCTTCCCTCAGTGAGCCCTGTGAAGACAATCGTTCCCTTATTTTCAGCAGCCATTCTATATTGCTGTGACCGTGTCCAAGATCCTTGAATATCCCCGTGCATTCAAGGATAAGGGCATCTATCTTCAAACCGCTGAGAGCTTTGAACGTCTCTTCACCGAAATACCCGCTGTCACAGGCATACAATACAGAACTGTCTTCAGACCTGATATAGTATATATAACAGTTCTGAGATCTGTCGTGGACAGCCGGCAGTACCAGCACCTTATATCTTTCAGCGATCTCATACCACTCAAAAGCCTTCAGAAGTTCAAAATGTATACTGTCGCATCCTTTCCACCTGTTTTTCATCTCATGCGCATCATTCCCCGCTCTAACGACATCCTCATTTCCATAAACATTGAGAAGTCTGTCGTCGATCACAGGTGTATAATTGCATGTGATCTTCATCATATCCTCAGGATAGAAATGGTCTGAATGGGCATGAGTCACCAGCACATCGTGTATCCTTGACAGATCGATCATTTGCTGATTGACATGCATAAGGGTATCAGGGCCGAAATCCAGCAGAAGGTCATCATTTAAAAGGACCTGCTGTCTTGTCCTGATATTCCTGCCCCCTGCCGATCTTGCCCGTTTGCATGCTTCGCACTGGCAGAAAAGCGACGGCCATCCCTCTGATGCCGCAGTACCGAGAAAACTAATCTTCATGGCCTGTAAAACCAGTCCCCCTTCAGTCCGTGCTCCTTATCCATACATCCCCGATGTCAGGGCCTGGGAAACCGGCTGCTCCGACAGCGGTATACCCCGAATCAACAGGAAGGTTTGATGCTGTTATAGCGCTGGCCTCATCAGAGAGAAGGAACACGACAGGTCCGGCACACTCCTCTGCCCTTATGACTCTTCCCATAAGATGAGTCGGACAAGGCGCATCGATCATGGACTCTATGTCGGTATTTCCTCTCGACATGTTATTTTTTATGTGTTCATCGGAAAAAACTCCCGCCGGTGAAATACTGTTAACCCTTATATCGGGAGCAAGATCCATCGCAGCATTCTTCGTAAGCTGATCTACCGCTCCTTTTGCACAGTTGTAAGTCCAGCTCCTCGGCTGTGCGACATATGCAGATATACTTGAGACATTTACTATGGCTCCTTTATGTCCTTCAGGATGCTGGAGCTTGTACTGGCTTATCATCGTAGCATAATTAATCGGGCCGCCTCGCATAACGTTTAACCAGTTGTCTCTTGTAGCTGTCCATGCATATCTTGTAAAGGCAAAAGCATTGTTGACAAGAAAATCGACTGACCCGAAAAGTTCTATTCCTTTTGCCATCAGATCTATACAGTTCTGTTCAACGCTCAGATCTCCGATAAAAAGATGTATATTGACACCGGGATGGTCGATTTTGAATCTGTTAAGCGCACTGATACCCTTCTCCTGATTTCTTCCGGAGATAAGGATGTCCCTGCAGCCCTCATCCGCCAGTCTTTCTGCTATTGCATAACCTATGCCTGAAGTGCCCCCGGTGACGATCGCTGATTTGCCTTCTATGCCTCTGAAATTATACTTTTCCATTATTCAGCCTCCGAAGTTAATTAGTTCCCACGTAATCGTTAAGCGTTGGGCCAAGCCCGGGTTCGGGATATCCCGCAGGACCTGTTGACATGTAACCCGAATCAACCGGAAGATCCGAAGCCGTGATCGCTGCAGCGTCATCTGAGAGAAGGAATACAACCGCGCTGGCACATTCCTCAGGAAGGATCGTCACACCGCTCATATGGCTCGGATCCTTGCTCTTTCTCAGTTCCTCGATCGGGATTCCAGGGTGCAGTTTTATAACTTCATCAGTCATAACGTCAGCAGGCGATATACTGTTTACCCTTATATAAGGAGCAAGGTCGACTGCAGCGCATTTTGTAAGCTGTCTCACGGCACCTTTTGCCGAATTATATGTCCAGCTCCTGGGTTGCGCCCTGAACGCTGAAATGCTGGAAACGTTCACTATAGCTCCCCTGTGGCCCTTGGGCTGCTGCAGATAAAACTGAGCTATCATGGTAGCGTAGTTTATAGGCCCGGCTTCCATTACATGTTCCCAGTGCCATCTTGTAGCTGTCCACGCAAGCCTTGTAAATGCAAAAGCATTGTTTACAAGAAAATCGACTGACCCGAAAAGCTCCAGCGCCTTTTTCATAAGCTCGATACATACGCTTTCTTCTCCCATATCGCCTATGAAAAGATAAGACTCCGTATCCGGGTACTCTTCCTTCAGTCTTGCCAGTGCCCTTTCGCCTTTCTCCCTGTTCCTTCCGGTGATCAGCACTCTACAGCCGTCAGAAAGCAGACGCTCTGCGGTGGCAAAGCCTATGCCGCTCGTACCTCCGGTTATGATCGCAGATTTTCCCGATATCCCTCTCATAATCCACCTCTTTATAAAGAAATATATAATATATGGCTGGTATTTCTTTTCCCATTATAATATCACTGCATATAAATAACAATATCAAACGATTGTGTTAATTTCATTACTTATATAAGAGAGATAATTGTTATAAGTATAGATAAGTGCTAATATATAACTGATTTTTAAACGGAGGGATATACTATGCCTGCATTCAAAATGGTACATAACAATCTGAATGTCCTCGACCTTGAAAAATCCCTTGATTTTTACTACAAGGCGTTCGGTCTTAAAACCGTAAGACGTGTAGAGGATGACGGCTTTACTCTGTGCTTCCTTGCTAACGAGAACGGTGAACATCAGATAGAGCTCACATGGCTGCATGACAGGACAGAACCTTATGATCTTGGAGATAATGAGATCCATATCGGATTCTGGACCGACGATATAGAAGCGGCTCACAAGCTTCATGAAGAAATGGGCATCATTTGCTTTGAGAATCCCCATATGGGCATTTATTTCGTGGAAGATCCGGATGGTTACTGGCTCGAAGTGACGACTACAAAATGATCAATAAACTCCTGAATCTTTCAGGAGTTCTATTATTATTTATATTTTATTAAAAGATTCTTAATACTGATACAATCGTTTTTGTTTCATAATGTTCATGAGAAGAGCATTATTTAATGATCAGCTGAAAAGAGATCTTTAGGGAGAATTAAATCAATGATTGAAGTAAAAGATCTGACTAAAATCTACACCAATTTCCCTGCTGTAGACTCGGTATCATTTTCAGTCGAGGATGATAAGGTCTACGGACTTCTGGGTCCCAACGGTGCCGGAAAAAGCACAATAATGAACATCATCACAGGCTACATTTCGGCAACCTCTGGAACTGTGACAATAGACGGCATAGATATCCTTGAAGAGCCGGAAAAAGCCAAAAAGAATATCGGTTATCTTCCCGAGATACCGCCTGTTTATCCTGATATGACGCCTAACGAATACTTAAGATTTGCAGCACAGCTTAAAGGCATCAAAAAGGAAAAAAGAAAAGAGAGACTTGAATATGCCATCGAAGCAACTGGCCTCGAAAACATGAGGAACAGGCTCATCAAGAACCTTTCAAAAGGATACAGGCAAAGAGTCGGTCTTGCTCAGGCTATCATAGCAGATCCTAAGGTCGTTATACTGGACGAGCCTACCGTAGGTCTCGACCCTATCCAGATAATCGAGATAAGAGATCTTATAAAGGAGCTCGGAAAGAACAGAACCGTTATACTCTCAAGCCACATAATGCAGGAGATAAGTGCTGTTTGCGACAGGCTGCTTATACTTTCCCACGGGAAACTCATCGCCAATGATACTCCCGACAATCTGATGAGGATGATGTACGGGCAGAACTCGCTCTCACTGACGATAAAAGGTACGAGAGCGGCAGTTTCTTCGGCGATAGCACCAATAGACGGGATAATCAAGACGGATTTTCTGAGATCTGAAAACGGGAACGAGTGCAAAGTCATTATAGACTGTGAACCTGAAAAGGATCTAAGAGAAGCCATATTCTACGCCATGTCCGACGCAAAGCTCCCTATACTGCATATGTCTGAGATCAATATGTCTCTTGAAGATATATTCATCGAACTCACCGGGAACAAATAACAAAGGAGATAAGATATGCTTGCTGTTTATAAAAAAGAGTTGCAAAGCTTTTATCAGAACATGCTGGGTTATGTTTTCGCAGCATTTCTGCTCGTAGTCTCCGGCATCATGACCATGTCCTACTGTCTTGGAGCTACTCCACAGAACACATTTGAATACACATACGGGTCCATGCCTTTCATCTATATAATAATAATCCCTATTCTCACGATGAACTCGATCGCAGGCGAGATGAGGAACAAGACCGACCAAATGCTGTACACATCCCCCGTGAGCATATGGAAGATAGTTACAGCGAAGTATCTTGCGATGTGCACCGTCCTGCTTATACCTCTTTTACTGACGCTCTTCTATCCTGTGATACTGATGAGATACGGGAACATATCGATGACAACCAGCGCGTCATCCATGTTTGCGTTTTTCCTTCTCGGCTGCAGTCTTATCGCGATAGGCATGTTCATAAGCTCACTGACTGACAGCCAGATCCTGTCTGCAGTCATAAGCTTCGGTGTGCTTTTCATCATCTATACCGCAAGCCAGATACAGTACTACATATCAAGGACATCTTATGCTTCTGCGGTATTCTTCGCAGTCATAGGAATCCTTATAGGATTTGTTGTAAGAAAACTCACCAAGAGCACTCTTACCGGCATCGCCTCAGCACTTATAGTATTCGGCGGGATCATTTATCTGTTCCTTACAAATCAGAAATCACTTGAAGGTGCTGCATCAACTGCTATCGGAACATTCGCGCTCTTTACCAAGATTGAGAACTTCATTTATGGTATATTTGATATCAATGCTATCGTATATTTTATTTCGATAATCATATTCTTCAACTATCTGTGTATTCAGTCCATAGATAAGAGAAGATGGAACTGAAAGAAGTAAAAGGAGATTAAAAATGGAAAACAACAGACCCGAAAACAAAAACGGATCAGTATTCAGATCCAGATCATTCAAAGCGGGAACCTATTCCGTCATAACCTGTATACTTCTTGCCGTTCTTCTTATAGTCGTGAACCTTATCGTCAACAGGCTTCCTTCCGACATGACTGAATATGATATAACGAACGCTCAGCTGTATACAATAACGGAAGAATCCAAAAAGATCGCAAGGGCCGTTGACACTGATGTCGACATATATCTTATCGCAGAAAGCGGAAGCGAGAACAATACCATCGTTGAGCTTTTAAAAAGATATACGGCGGAAAACAAGAAGATCACCGTGACCTATGTAGATCCTGCGGTTTATCCGAACTTTACCAAACAGTTTACAGATGAGGAGATCAAGGAAAACAGCCTTATCATGCTGGGAAACGGCAGAGTCAGGATCCTTCCTTACGATTCAATCTTCGAATATGATACTTCAAGCTACTACACAACTGGTATTATCAACACGACATTCAACGGTGAGGGCGTCGTTACCAGCGCTCTTGACTATATCATGAAAGATACGATGCCTAGGGTGTATAACCTGACCGGACATGGTGAGAGCGTGCTCACCGAAACGTGGAAGGGCTATATACAGGAACAGAATCTTGAGGTCGTCGACGTAAACCTCTTAAATGATCCCGATGTACTTAAGGATGCTGACTGTATAATAATCAACAGCCCTACTGCAGACTATACCCCTTCAGAGATCGAGATCATAACAAAGTATCTTGAAGATCATGGCCGTATGCTTATAATAACCAACTGGACAAAAGACAAGCAGCCCAATCTTATGGGACTTATGAAATACTACGGTCTTGAATATGTTGACGGTATCGTCATAGAAGGAAATCCCAATTACTGTATCAGCGGCTATCAGCATTACCTTGTCCCTGATATCATAAAAAACGAAATAACTGAAAAGATCGTTGAAAACAGGAATTATGTTCTGCTTCCCATGTCTCACGGAATCAGGGCCTCCGAAGAGAAACGGAGCACCGTGACTATACTTCCGCTGCTGCAGTCATCCACCGAATCATATGCTAAAACTGCGGGGAATGAGATGACTACACTTAACAAGGAAGACGGAGACATCGACGGTCCGTTCCTCCTCGGAGCCGCAGTACTGGAGGACTATTTCAGCGTTACATCAAAGATCGTATGGTTCCCAAGCTCATATATCCTTGATGAAAGTGCCGACCAGATGGTATCCGGCGGGAACAGCAACCTGATGCTTTCAGTTCTCTCGTGGATGCTCGATACGGACACGGCGATATTCAGTGTCACCAAGAACGTAGGTATCGAAGCTCTGCTCATCCCCAATAACCACAAAGTATTCCTGACAGTTCTGTTCGCGGTGATAATACCTGTCGCATTCCTTGGAGCAGGATTCGTGGTGTGGCTCATCAGAAGGAAGAAGTAACTACTCTGTCCCAGTAAAGAGGTATGGCAAATGAAATACAAAAAGCTTCTTATTGTTTTTGCGGTCCTTATAATAGCGGCAGGTATCGTATATCTTCTTATCGATTCAAAGATCGAAAAAAAGGACAGCGCACCTGTTCCCCTGGCCGATAAGATAGGAACTCCGGACAAGGAGACCCAGCTTGTTTCCCGCGACGCAGGTACAATGGTTTCAATTTCATACAGTTCCGAAGGAGAAACCCACGTTTTCAAAAAGGTCGACGGTGAATGGGTCTATGACGGCATCGACGGGTATCCTCTGCATCAGGCTTATGTCAACAATATGGCTAACGCCGCAGCAGATATCCGATATACCAGAATGTTCAGCGATCCTTCCGAGATCGAGAATACGGCCGACTTCTCCGATCCGTTATGCGAGATCAGAATCCGGTATGAAGACGGTACCGAGGACAGCTATACTCTTGGCTCTCTCAATGATGTCACCCAGTCTGTCTATTTCAAAAAGAATCCCGATGAAACTGTATACATGATAAAAAAGGAGCGTATAGATCCCTTCCTTAAAAGCATATACTTCCTGACTGACCCGGTCGATTTCAAAAAGGTCGCTTCCGAGAGCATATCCTCTTTGGCTATAGAAAGGAAATCCGGCGGTCTTACGGTTGCAAAACTCCCCGAAGGCTCTCATGAATTCTATTCAGATACGATAAAATGGAAGCTTCAGTCAGGCGGGAAATCCCTGCCCGGCGACGGTACGAACGCTGTTCTCTTTTCAAACGTTCTTCAGTCTGTCGTATTAAGGGACTGTGTAGGTTATACAGGTTTCAGCAGCTGCGATATCTCGGATTTCGGGCTCGATGATCCTGATGTATATACTGTCAGCGGACAGACGGGAGATGATGTCTTCAGCCTTCTCG
The DNA here is from genome assembly GCA_017523755.1 of Christensenellaceae bacterium. Lineage (GTDB taxonomy): Bacteria > Bacillota > Clostridia > Christensenellales > Christensenellaceae > SIG371. The sequence continues at coordinate 10,911 of JAFWWA010000036.1, forward strand.
TCGGAGATAAGTCAGAGAAAGGCACGTATTATGTTATGGTCCAGGGGACCGGATTCATATATACGACCACTCAGACTTTTGCTTCTGCTATCGATTCAGTCACCATGCAGTATTTCATACCTCCGTCCGTATGCAGCATAAAACTCGATGAACTTAAAAAGATGACAGTAAAATACTCCGGTGAGGAACATGTTTTCCTGGCTGAGAAAAATGCATCAGACGGTTCTGTAAAATACTATGTGGACGGAAATGAAGTTCCGCAGACACCGGTCCAAAACTTTATAATACAGCTGGATTCCATTACTGCAGCCGGATTTGTGGATGACGGCGATCCCGAGAGCGATTCTCCATATCTTGAGATCGAATTCACGCGTGATACTGAGACATACAAGGTAATGACTGTCAGATTTCTTCCGTATGACATCAATTATTATCTTGTGGAATTCAACGATATGAATAATATCCTTGTAACAAAACGCGATGTGGAAAGTCTTATCGGAGTGTTCAAAGTACTTCTAGGCATATGATGAAAAACAGACTTAGCTTTATCCTTGCAGTGATCCTTGCACTCTCCTTTACAGCATGCACGGCTCCCATTCCGGAAGCAGATCCTGACCTGAGGATAACGATACCGAAGATAGGCAAAGCCGATTCCATAGTCATAACCGGCTCATCGGAATGTGTAGTGATCGATACCGGAGAGTCTGACGATTATTACGAGATAGAGTCTAATCTCCAAAAACTGGGGATCGAGAGCATCGATCATCTTATCCTTACCCATTTTGATAAGGATCATATAGGTTCTGCTCCGATGATAATGGAAAACTTCGTTGTAGATGAAGTTCTGATGCCCGACTATACGGGAAACAATCAGGAATATGATCTGCTAATGGAATTTCTGGAAAAAGATACCGTAGCATACAGATACATAACAAAAACAGAATCTTTTTCCAGTTGCGGCTGTGACTTTGTCATATACCCTCCCTACCTTGACACATATGCTGACAGCAATGACAACAATCATTCCCTTATAACAGCAGTAAAGGCGGGCAGCAACAGTTACCTTTTTGCAGGGGATGCCGAAGAAGAACGGCTGACAGAGATCATGGCGGAAAACATCGGGGAGTTCGATTTTCTCAAGATGCCCCACCACGGAAATTACAACAAAAAACTGGAAGCCTTTATAGCTTCAGTTGATCCCGGATATGCTGTCATAACCTGTTCGGACAAGAATCCTCCAGATAAAAAAACGCTGGCTTTATTAAAAGCCAGCGGCGTGAAAGTCTACCAGACTAAAGACGGAGATATAACGATACTGAATTATAAAGACAAGATCGGCATCATCCAGTGATGCCGATCTTTTAATCCCTTAACTGAAAACACTTATGTATTTTACGGCTGCTTAAGTGTTTTTTTAGATGATTCTTTACCGAATCTGTCTACAAACACCCTGTTAGCCGGGCTTCTTGTTATGCATCCGGCACCGCCGACACAGCCTCCGACACATGCCATACCTTCAATGAAGTTCACATCAAGCGTCCCAGCCATAACTCTTGTGAGGACATTCCTGCATTCTTCGATCCCGTTGCAGCTCACTGCTTTAAGATCAAAATCCTGATCGAGCTCCTTAAGGCCCTGCCTTACAGCTTCTACCAGGCCTCCGCTCCTTGCAAACACTCTACCGTAATATGAGGCCTCTGAAAACGACTCATCCGGCTCAAGGCTATCCATATCTATATCCCTGCTGTCGATGATGGCCTTCAGTTCCTCAAAAGTAAGTACGGAATCAACATACAAGTATTCTGATCCGTACGGGGAAAACTCTTCCTTCTTAGCGGTACACGGTCCAATGAAAACCACCTTTGAATCCGGATCCGTTTCCTTGATCCTCTTTGCCAGCTCAGCTGCAGGGGAAAGATTCTCTGATATGGAACTGGCAAGCTTTGGAAATTCGGATCTGACATATTTTACGAATGCGGGACAGCAGGAACTAAGGAGCACTCCTTTCTCGATGAGCTCGCCCGCTTCCTTGTACGCTACCATATCAGCGCCAAGCGCAACTTCGGAAACATCGTAAAAACCGGCTTTCTTGATCGCCGAGAATAGTATTCCCATGGATACACCGGGGAATTGTCCCGCTGCTGACGGCGCTATGATCGCATGCAGCCTGTATTTCCTGTTTCCCTCAGATTTTCTGATGAAATCTATTACGTTGAGAAGATACGATTTATCCATTATCGCCCCGAAAGGACACTGTGAGATACATGCTCCGCAGGCAATGCATTTTTCGTTGTCGATCAGCGCTTCCTTATCCTCACCCATCGTGATGGCCTTTATCTTGCACGAATTCTCGCATGGCCGCTTATAATTTGTGATAGCGGAATAAGGGCATACCTTCGAGCATCTGCCGCACTCAATGCATTTGGATTTATCTATTATGGCCTTCTGATGTTCATCAAAATGGATCGCATCCTTAGGACAGTCTTCAGCACACCTGTGAGCAAGGCAGCCTCTGCAGGCTGCGGTGACTTCATATCCTCCGACCGGGCATTCGTCACAGGCACTGTCTATGACTTCGATTATATTGTCGATATTCCTGTCCCCTCCTATGGCAAGCTTTACCCTGTCGCTTAAGATAGCTCTTTCTTTATATACACAGCATCTCATCGTGGGTGTCCTGCCGGGAACGATATTCTTCGGTATATCAGTCAGATTTTCGAGCAGAAGATCCTCAAAGGCAAATCTCGATACTTCTTTCAGTACTTTATATTTCAGTTCCTGTATCTGAGTTTCAAACTTAAACATCATAAACTCCAGCCTGTCTACCAGTATTTCCTAACGTCCACAAAACCGAAAAGAAAACGCTTTTGGTCCTCGTTCGCATTGACCGTCTGAGCCGCAGCGATGATAGGTATCCATCTTTTGACATACCACTTCTCTATCTTACTGATCTCGCAGAACATATCCAGGTACAGCTCTGCGACCTTATCCTTGTATTTGTACAGCAGGTAAAGATATGTCATGACCGCATCGGCGGAAGCATTCCCCTGAGTAGCAAGTCTCCAGTCAAGTATGTATGGCGAGTGATCATCATCCGATATGATGATATTCGAAGGAATAAAATTGCAATTGCACATTTTATAATTCTTGGGCATGCTCTCAAGCCTGATCTGAAGATCGTACCTTGTCATCGAGTCAAAAGAAGTCTGTGACAGATTTCTTTTAATGAGGTCTGTCAGCATAGTGAGTTTCCTTGACTGTTTTGAATGGACTTCAGTCTGAAGGGTAACGATATCCCTGATATAGTCCTCAGCATTGTCAAGGTCTTTCTCTATCATATCTGACAGCTTATCTCCTTTGATATATCTCAGTCTCAGAGTCCATTTCCCTTCATATCTTGATATCTCAAAGACCTCAGGCACCTTAAGACCCACTTCCTGCGCTCTCGTATTATTGAGCGCCTCACTGAAGATATCGGTCACCGGATAATCGTCTTCAAACACCTTGACGGTATAGCCGCCTACCCTGTATATCGTTTTGTTTTCTCTTTTTGACAGTATCTCATCAAAGACCATGTAATACTGCTCCTGTTTATTTTATACCTATGATTATATCGGATATGGGAGAATTTTCAAACACTATTATTTACTTGAAAAAAGCGTGATATATAATAGTAATGGTGTAAAGCCGCGATCAACATATACCGCATTTGAGGAAACAACTGATGAAAATAAGGACCTATGTATCTGACAGCAATAATGCATGGCATAATCTCGCCGTGGACGAATTCCTTCTGAACAGCGTCGGAAAAGACGAGATAATACTTTATCTTTACATAAACTCTGACAGCGTCATTATCGGAAAGAACCAGAATGCCTGGAAAGAATGCAATATTGAAAGCATGAACAGGGACGGGGTCAAGCTGGTAAGAAGGATAACCGGCGGAGGTGCCGTATTCCATGATCTTAACAATCTGAACTTTTCTTTTATCTCATCCAAGGACTTATATGATGTCAAAAGGCAGTTCGGAGTAATCCTGAAAGCCCTTGAAAGCGTAGGACTGAAAGCAGAATTCTCAAGCAGGAATGATCTTACCATAAACGGAAGAAAGTTCTCAGGCAACGCGTTCTGCGAAAAAAAACACGCATCACAGCATCATGGGACCCTGCTGATAAACACTGATCTTTCAAGGCTGTCCGACTATCTTAACGTTTCCGAAAAAAAGATACAGTCAAAAGGTATCAGTTCTGTAAGAGCAAGGGTGATCAACCTTAAGGAGCTCAATGAAAAGCTTGATACCGCACTTATGTCTTCTCTTCTTCTTGCGGCTTTTGAATCCGAATACGGTATCTCTCAGCCTGTAGTGTTCAGTGATCCCGATCTTGAGCAGATCGCACTGCTTGAAGAGAAACACTCATCATGGGAATGGAGGCTGGGAGAAAGCCCGTCGTTTACGACAGAGCTTGGCGACAGATTCACATGGGGAGAGATACAGATATTCCTGGACGTCAGGGGATCAAGGATAACCGGAGTAAAGGTCTTTACCGATTCGCTTGACACGGAATTATCCGAAAAACTTGAAAATCTGCTTGCAGGACAGCTCTACATGGGCAAAAGCCTGTATGATGCAGTTACAGCATCAGACATCCCCGACAGATTTGATATTGCCGAACTGATTACAAGGGAGATCCCGTAATTGAAAAATATAGAGATACTCGCCCCTGCCGGCGGTATGCAGCAGATAATCGCCGCGTGCAGGTCAGGCGCTGATGCAGTATATTTCGGATCCAAAAACTTCAATGCAAGAAGAAACGCTGATAATTTTGACGACCTTAAAAGCGTCATTTCATATTGCCATGCCAGAAACGTAAAATGCTACATAACCTTCAATACGCTTCTGTTCGACGGCGAGATGGTCAGAGCTGTAAATGAAGCGGAGGATATCGTAAGAAGCGGAGCTGATGCCGTCATCCTTCAGGATCTGGCAGCGGCGGATATCTTTAAAAAGATATGCCCTGACATCCCTCTTTTTGCTTCTACACAGATGAGCGTACATAACATATCCGGCGTCCGTATTCTGGAGGATTCAGGTTTCTCAAGGATAGTACTTGCAAGGGAACTGTCAAAGAAAGAGATACAGCGTATCTCCGAATCCACATCCGTGGAGCTTGAGGCTTTCGTTCATGGAGCACACTGCATGTCCCTGTCAGGTCAGTGTTATCTTTCCTCTCTTCTGGGGCAAAGAAGCGGAAACCGCGGACTGTGTGCCCAGCCCTGCAGGCTGAACTGGAAATGCAGAGACAGAGAATATGCCCTGTCGTTAAAAGACCTTTCCCTTATAACAAGGATCCGGGAACTGGAGGATATAGGCATAACTTCCCTGAAGATAGAAGGCAGGATGAAAAGACCTGAATATGTTGCGGCTGCCGTAAGAGAATGCGTAAAAGCAAGAATCGGTGAAAAGCCCGACATGGAACTGCTCGAGCATGTATTCTCCAGAAGTGGTTTTACGGACGGATATTTTTCAGGCAGACTGAATTCGACCATGTTCGGTATAAGAACCGAGGAAGATGTCAGAAACACCTCGGGTATCCTTGGATCGATTGCTGAAACATATAAGGATGAAGCAGGCAGGATCCCAGTAGTCATGAAGTTCAGCGCGCAGGCAGGAAGACCGGCTGTACTCGATGTTACTGACGGAAAAAACAGCTCGCATGTTTCAGGGCCCGTACCTGAAAAAGCCGTAAATATACCTGCGACGGAACAAATGATCAGACAGAATCTTCAGAAATGCGGAGGAACTGTTTTTATTCCCACGATAGAATCCTGCAGTGTCGAAGAAGGTATTTTTCTGTCAAGAGCCGCTATAAACAGCATGCGGCAGAAGGCATTGTCAGAGATTATGGATAAAAGGGAAAGCATTCCCGACAAAGCAGTACGCAATTATGAAGCCGATGTATTTGAGGATGTTCTACCCGGTGAAAAGCCGATGCGCAGGATACTCCTTTCATCTTTTGAACAGTTTTCCGAAGAACTTGCTGAAAACGCCTCGCTTATCGGTCTGTATCCGGATGATATCATCGGCAATCTTAACAAGCTTTCCCAATACATAAAAAAGATCGCGGTCAGGATCCCGGGCTTCATATCGCCCCTTGACGAACCGGATGTATCGGCCAGGCTCTCATCGCTTTATAAAGCAGGGATAAGGCATGCATTCGTTTCCAACATATCAGGGATATATCTCGCCGGCAAATATGAGCTAATATCTCACGGGACATCCAGCCTCAACATAACGAATACCATAGCCATGAATGAGATCAGAAAGTATGGCGTTGCCGATCAGGAATACTCTATCGAAGTCAGTCTGAAGGATATCTCAAAAATGCGGCGTCCGATCAAAACAGCTCTTCTTGTATACGGATATCTTCCGCTGATGATAACAAGAAGCTGCCCTGCAGCAGGAATTAAAGGCTGCATAAACTGCAGTTCATCTCCCGTTCTTAAAGACAGGACAAAAAGAGAGTTCACCGTATTCTGCCATGGACACAGATATCAGGAAATACTCAACAGCTGTCCTTTATGGATGGCAGACAAGTCCGGGGATATAAAGGAAATAGACTATGCAGATTTTCTTTTTACGACCGAGAACAGAGATGAATGCTTAAGAGTTCTGAAAATGTATGATAAAAATGTAAAAGCAGGCTCTGATTTTACAAGAGGACTGTATTATAAGGAAGTCCTCTGATCACAGCTTAAAAGCAGAGACCGGTATGGTAACGATCCATACCGGTCTCTTTACTACATGATTCTTTATCTGAAGTTTGAAGTATTCGGATCACCGCATGTCCTGATGCCTTTGTTAAGTGTCGCAATCCTTTCCATATCTTCCTTTGAAAGCTCAAAATCAAAAATATCCTGATTTTCAATAATCCTTTCCTTATGGACGGATTTTGTAAGTATCCTTACTCCAAGCTGGAACAGGAATCTCAGCGTGACCTGAGCATTTGTCTTTCCATATTTTCTTCCTATCTCCGCTATCAGCTCATTATGGAGTATCTCTCCTCCGTTCATAAGCGGGCTGTAAGCTTCGATTAGGATCCCATGATCACTGCAGTAATCCATAAGATCATGCTGGATCAGCATGGGATGCATCTCTATCTGATTGACGGCAGGAGTGATATGGCAGTTTTTGCGGAGCTCTTCAAGAAATTCAATTGTAAAATTACATACTCCGATGGCTCTTACCTTTCCCTCCTCATAGAGCATCTCCATTGCTTTGAATGTCTCTACATAATCGTTGTATTTCGGTGTGGGCCAATGAATAAGGAGTTCATCTATATAACCGATATCAAGTCTTTCCATAGAGCCTTCATAGCCTTTGATCGTATTCTCAAAGCCATGGTCTCCGTTCCAGATCTTTGTAGTTACATAAAGCTCTTCTCTCGGTATCCCGCAGGTGCGGATGCCTTCTCCGACGCTTTCTTCATTCCTGTATGCTTTTGCAGTATCGATCGATCTGTAGCCTGCATCGACAGCATACTTGATAGCATCGATTACGGCCTTTCCTGAAGCGCTTTTCCAGGTTCCAAGACCAAGCTGGGGGACAACTACCCCATTGTTTAGAGTTTTGCAATATGGATAATTCATATTAAGCCTCTCCTGTGATTTTATTATATGCATATAAATTATATATTTACCGCTTTACATTTGCAAATGGGCATCAAAGGATTTCAATATATGGCCCGGAATAATTGTTTTATATCCGATAAGTATGATACAATTAATTGCTAAGTAAAGTTAGGGGAGTAAATATGGCACTTTTTAATTTTCATGATGTAGGTATCGATCTTGGAACGGCGAGCGTGCTTGTATATATAAAAGACAAAGGTATCGTAATGCGGGAGCCGTCTGTAGTGGCAGTTGACCGTATTACCGGAAAACTCGTTGCTGTCGGTGAAGAAGCAAAGGAAATGCTCGGAAGGACACCCGGTAATATAATCGCAGTACGGCCTCTTAAAGACGGAGTTATTTCCAATTTCCATGACACAGAGAGAATGCTCAGATATTTTATGCGGAAAGTCATCGGGAGACGTCTCTTCTTCAAGCCAAGGGTCATAGTATGCGTTCCCTCAGGAGTTACCGAAGTTGAAAAGCGTTCAGTCATCGAAGCGACCGAAGAAGCCGGTGCAAGACATACCTATCTGATGGAGGAACCTGTAGCTGCTGCTATAGGAGCAGGCATCGATATACTCCAGCCGAAAGGAAATCTGGTAGTAGATATAGGCGGGGGAACAGCCGATATAGCTCTTATCTCTTTGGGCACAGCTGTCATCAGCAGCTCTATCAAAGTCGCAGGAGACAAGCTTGACGAAGCTATCATGCGCTATTTCAAACGTGTTCACAATATGTATATAGGTGAACTGAAAGCCGAAGAGATAAAGATCGAAATAGGTTCAGCTTACCCCAGAGCTTCAGATATAGCAATGGATGTAACGGGAAAGGATTCGACCACAGGTCTTCCAAAAACAGTCAGAATGACTGCTAACGAAACGATAGAAGCAATGGATGAGCCTCTTAGCAAGCTCATAGACTTTATAAGCTCTGTCCTCGAAAGGACTTCACCTGAGCTTATGGCCGATATTTATGAGAACGGATTATGTATGACAGGCGGGACTTCCCTTCTGTACGGTCTTGACAGGCTCATAACAGAAAGATGCAACATCCCCTGCTATGTTGCTGAAGATCCCATGGCCTGTGTAGCAAAAGGAGCCGGTATCGCTCTTGAAAACCTTGACAGTTATATAGAGAATACCGTATACGATTACAGACGTGGAGATATTTACGGACAGTACTGATAAAGCAATAACAAGCTCAGAACTTATCGCATTCGCCGAAGATTCCGGACTGAAAGATGTTCACCTCATCGAAGCATCTTTATTCGTGGATGTTCCGGCAGACGCAAAGAGCATCCTTATAGGCTTTATGCCCTATACCTGGAATAAGAAGGCATCCTTAGGAAGGATGCCTCTTTCAGGTTATTATCCTGTTTCTAACAAAGGTCACGATATAATTCGATCTATAGGACGTTTTCTTATATCTGCCGGTGTATACAGCGAGCCGAACAGAACAGTTCCGGAAAAGCTGATAGCATCCCATTGCGGCGGGACATTCGGTCTTAACTCGCTTTATTACCATCCGGAATATGGTTCCGCAGTCTTTATTGCGACACTTTTCACGGGTGTTGAGCCAGAAAAGGGGTTCAGACCCAAGAAAGCTGAGCTGAATCCGCTGTGCTCCAACTGCGGTAAATGCCGGAAAAGCTGCCCCGTACAAGCACTTGATGATAAAGATATTAAAGAAGTCTGCCTAAGGGCACACATGTTTAAAAAACCACTTTCAGCAGAATATGCCAGACATATTTATCAGCTCATGGGCTGTGAGGTCTGTCAGACGGTTTGCCCTCTTAACAGTTCTGTCCCGTTTGATTCGGATTATTCCTTTGATATCATGACGCTGTTTAAAGACAGAAGTGAACTGGCTCAGATGATCGGCAGGAATTATGCCCGTAAAACGATCGTTCTTCAGCAGGTTATCGCATATGCAGCAAATACCGGATTCAAAGGATGCATAGATGAAGTGGAAGCTCTGAAATACGATCCGATGCTAAAGCCGGTATGCGATTATTATCTTAGTCTTGTTTGACTTATGGAAGTCATTGTATTATAATTTTCAATATGCTGGAGTGGCGGAACAGGCAGACGCAACGGACTTAAAATCCGTCGGGACTAAAATCTCGTACCGGTTCGATTCCGGTCTTCAGCACCAAAAAAAAGCACCTGTTACCAGATGCTTTTTTATTTTAGCTCATCTTAATCCAGTATATTGGAAGATGCATCTGACGGCATCCTCAGATCTCCTCTAGGAGACAGCCCTACCGTTCCGGTCTTAGGCCCGTCAGGAAGACAGGACCTTTTGAACTGCTGTGTAAAGAATCTTCTTATGAATATGTCATATGTCTTCTTTATCAGTTCATCTGAATACGTATCTTTAAACGCATGAGAAGCAAGATAGACAGCCTTCTCTCCTGAGAATCCGTACCTTATATAATTGTAGAGGAAGAAATCATGGAGCTCGTACGGCCCAAGTATATCCTCGGTCATCTGCTGCAGCTCACCATCCTTAGGCGGAAGCAGTTCGGGGCTCACAGGCGTATCTACCACGTCTATCAGGACCTTTTTAAGCTTCTCGTCACTCTGCTTCAATGCAAAATCAGTAACTATCGCACGTATCAGAGTCTTGGGAACAGAAGCATTTACCCCATACATTGACATATGATCGCCATTATATGTTGCCCATCCCAGTGCAAGCTCGCTGAGATCGCCTGTTCCTATCACTATACCGTTGACTTTATTGGCGAGATCCATAAGCACCTGGGTCCTCTCACGCGCCTGGCTGTTCTCATAAACACTGTTATGGACTGAACTGTCAAAAGAAATATCACTGAAATGCTGCTCCACTGATGCCTTTATATTGATCTCCGTGAGACTTACTCCGAATGCATCAGCAAGATCGACAGCATTATCATGCGTTCTCTCTGATGTACCGAAACAGGGCATCGTTACGGCACTGATATGCTTTCTTGAAATTCCCAGTTCATCAAAGGCAAGTACAGTGACTATTAGCGCCAGAGTGGAATCTATGCCTCCCGATATTCCCAGAACAGCATTTTTGATATGCGTGTGTTTAAGTCTTTTTATAAGGCCGTATTTCTGTATCGACAGAACTTCCGCACATCTCTGTTCTCTCATATCAGGTTCTGATGGGACAAACGGCATGGGATCGACAGGTCTTGAGATATCATAATCAGTATGATCAAGATCAAAGGTTATTATCATATGATCGTCATCATCATATGAAAACACACTGTTCTTAAGCCTTTCATTCTCGATCCTGTCAACATCGATCTCCGTAATTACGATATTGTCTTTATATAATTCAGATTCCTTAAGTATCCTGCCCTTTTCAGCTATCACTTTCATCCCCGAGAAAACCAGGTCTGTACTGGATTCTCCCGGTCCAGCTTCTGAATAGATATAGGCAGTTACGGTCCTGTCAGACTGGACCTTTATATAGTCTTTTCTTGGTTCTGTCTTTCCGGCGAGATGAGGCAACGCAGCCGGTGTAGCTATAACCGTCGCTCCGGCAAGAGCATGTCTCTGAGAAGGCTGATACAGGGAATACAGATCCCCTGAGATCTCTACAGACAGCTTAAACGACGGCATTTCCCTGCACTGGAGCATGATATCCGATCCGAACGGCACTATCTGCCCAAGTATCTCAACGTTTTTGATATCTTCAGGTGCAGGTTTAAAATATCTGGATTCGCTGAAAACTCCCGAGTCGCTTATTACACTTTTAGGTATCACAGCCAGGATGCTTCCGTTCTGTATGACCGCTGCAGCACTGTAGCAGGAACCGTTATGAATAAACGGGAATCCGATCACAGCCAGGATATCCTTTCCTTTTGTGCTTTCTACGATACTTTTTAGTGATTTAAGACAGTTTATCTGGAAAGCAGACTGAAAAACTATATCGCCGACTGTATATCCAGACAATGTCATTTCAGGAAATACGACGAGTTTGACCTGCTGCTCAATTGCTGTTCTTATCAGATCTCTTATTTTTGCTGAATTATATAAAACATCCCCTACCCTGATATCAGGTGTTGCTGCTGCCACACGTACGAAACCGTTTTTCATAATAACTCCTTATGCAAAATCCTTATAGTAGTCCCTGATCGTTAAAAGATCAGTATTCAGCTGAGCAATAAGTTCATTCCTGTCGCTCATGCGGACCTCGGGTCTTATCCTCTTATCAAAGGATAGTTTTATCTCTTTTCCGTATATATCTCCGCTGAAATCAAATATATACGTTTCTATCACTCTTTTTTCCGAAAGATTGATCGTCGGTCTGTGCCCTATATTTGTCATTCCTATATATTTGTCGCTTCCCAGTTCAACAGTCACGGCATAAACTCCGTTATCGGGTATGCATTTCATCTCAGGAGGATCAATATTCGCAGTAGGAAATCCAAGTGTTCTTCCGATCCTGCTGCCTTCTGTAACGATGCCTGAAACGGAATAGCTCCTTCCAAGAAGCACATTTGCCGATTCAACGTCACCGCTCAGTATCCTGTTTCTTATAGCAGTTGAGCTTACAGGCTCACCGTTGACAGATACCGGCGGTAAGATCACTGTCCTGACTCCTCTTTTTGATGTTTCCTCTGCCAGATATTCAGCTGTACCTTTTCCGCCTCTGCCGAATCTGTAATTATACCCTACGATGATAGTACTGCATGAGAGCTTGTTTATAAGCTCGTCGATAAACTGTTCTCTTGTGGTCTCCGCTACCTCTTTATTGAATTCCCTCATGTACAGGACATCGATCCCTTCAGCGGAGATAGCGACCTCTTTTTCTCTGCTTGTAAACAGCTGCTTAAGATTAAGATCAAAATAATTACCCGGGATGTTTGAGAAAGTGTAAACGACGCTGAGCCCATCACCTGCTTCAGTCTTCAGCCTGTCGAGGAGCGCTTTATGTCCCAGATGGAGCCCGTCAAAAGTCCCCAGTGCTACAGCACAAGTACCAGTATTCTTTTTCATACGAACCTCTTTTTATCAGTAAAGCGGAATATACAGCTTAAGCAGATTATTACTGCTTTTCCCAAGGCCGTAAAAAGTATCTCCGCAATATACTCTGTACACCCCGTCTGTAATCCGGACCGTAGTTTCAAGCCCATTCTCCAGAGCCTTTTTACGGTTTTGATTTAGTGTTACAGCAGGGAAATCATTAAGATATGACTCCGGAGTCCTTATAAAAGATTGGTCTCCCTTATCGATCATCTCAGATATCTCTTCTATCGTAAAAGAATCATTTATATCAAAAGCTCCGCTTTTTTCCCTTATCAGCAGCGATATATATGCACATGTGCCGAGTCTGTCCGCGATGTCCTTCGCAAGAGACCTTATATACGTGCCTTTTGAACAACCGACTCTAAGGATGTAACTGTCAGGACCTGTCCTGCATATGATATCCAGTCTGCTGATCGTGACGTTTCTGGGTGAGATATCAGAAATGATACCTTTCCTGGCCAGATCATATGATTTCTGTCCTGAGATCTTAATTGCAGAATATACCGGGGGCATCTGGCTGTATTTGCCTGTAAAAAATGATAAGGCCTGAGCCAGATCCTCTTCACTGAATTTACTATCAGCTCTTTTTATCACTTTCCCCTCGGCATCAAGAGTATCCGTTTCCAGTCCGAATGTGATCTCAAACACATACGTTTTATCTTCCGACAGCAGGATATCAGAGAGCCTTGTAGCTCTGCCTATAAGTACCGGAAGCACACCCGATGCTGCAGGATCAAGCGTACCTGTATGACCGGCTTTGCTGACACCTACCATTCTCCTGATCTTCCCAACTGCAGAATTGGATGATATTCCCGGAGGTTTTATTAAGGGTATTATCCCGCTGGAAACATTTCTTATCATGTACAGACCTATATGAGTTTTTCAGCTTCTTCAAGGATCTTCTTCTTTATCTCTACGGTTGTCCCGTCAAGAGTGCATCCCGCGGCATGCTTATGACCGCCACCGCCAAAACATGCTGCAAATTTAGCCACATCTGCATATTTTTTGCTTCTAAGACTGACTTTATGCCTGAGTGGATTGATCTCCCTTATAAGCACAGCTATCTCCACGCTGTCGATATCTCTTGCAAAATTGATCAGGTTTTCACAATCCTCAGGAAGCGCCCCGCAGCCATATATCTCATCATATGAAACAGACATGACAGCGATCCTGTTGTCGTGATGCAGCGTCATCGTATCTATTGCGTGAGCGACCAAAAGTGTTGCTCCGAGAGTCCTTTTCCTATCGATCTCTTCAGCAAGGAAAGACGTTTCAGCGCCGTACTTTACAAGTTCTGCAGCGATCTCAAAAGTCTTTGATGTCGTATTGCTGTATGTGAAATTACCTGTATCAGTCATTATTCCTGCAAACAGGACATTAGCTGTTCTTACTGATATGTCAGCACCTGTTTCAACAAGATATTCGTACACAAGTTCTGAGGCAGAGCTTCTGTCCTCGATCCAGTTCACGTTTGAGAAGCACGGGTTGGTAATGTGATGATCGATCGCTACAGAGCATTTCTGCCTGTCGAAAACCTTTTCAAGAAGGCTGCCTACCCTGTATTTGTCGGCAGTATCAACAGTTATCACAAGGTCAAAATCAGTATCCTTATACAGATCGTACAGCTCTTCTGCTGATAATATCTCGATGTAATCGCGTATGAATTCATATTTGTATGTAAGGCCGTCACCTGCCGCACATCTGACAGTCTTCCCTTTTCTTATAAACTCCATCCCGAGAGCAGCCATTGAACCAAAACAATCCCCATCCGGACTGACATGTCCTAAGATGAGGATAGTATTGCTTTTTTCGACTAATCCGGATATCTCCGCGATCAATTCATTTTTATTCTTCATTTTCTTCATTCTCGTCTGATATGGATGCGACTGCATCATCAATCAGCTTAGACATTTTTATGCTGTATTCTATTGAATCGTCCAAAATAAATCTTAGATCGGGTATCCTCCTGATCTTTATCATCTTGTTAAGCTTGGCTTTTATAAATCCCTGCGCGGAATTCAGGCCTTCTATAGTTGAAGCTTTTCTTTCTTCCGAATCATAGACGCTTACATACACTTTAGCATAATACAGATCCTGGGTAACCTCGACACGCGTCACTCCGGTCATTTCAGATACTCTTGGATCCTTGAGCTCTTTCAGAATAATCTCGGAAAGAGCTCTGCGGAATTCTTCATCAAGTCTTTGAGTCCTTCTTTTAGGCATTTATCAAACACTTCTTTCAACTTTCTGCATTACGAAAGCTTCAAGAACATCTCCTTCTTTTATGTCGTTATAGTTCTCAAGGGATGCTCCGAATTCATACCCTGTGGTTACTTCCCTTACATCGTCCTTGAAACGCTTGAGGGAATTCAGCTTGCCTTCATAGATGACGACATTGTCTCTTAAGAGCCTGATCTCAGAATTTCGGGTCATCTTTCCGTCAAGCATATAGCAGCCTGCTATCGTTCCTACAGAAGATACCCTGAAAGTCTGTCTGATCTCAGCATGTCCCTGTACCTCCTCCTTGAATTCAGGAGCAAGCATACCGTTGATAGCTTTTGTGACATCATCTATCGCATTATAGATTATCCTGTATGTCCTGATGTCGACTTTTTCACGTTCGGCTATAGCGCTGACAGAAGCATCAGGTCTGACATTGAATCCGATGATTATCGCGTTCGCAGCGGAAGCAAGAAGGACATCGCCTTCACTTATCGCACCTACAGCCCCGTGTATAACTCTTACTCTAACCTCATCGTTACCGATCTTCTCAAGCGACTGTCTGACAGCTTCTACCGAGCCCTGAACATCTGCCTTGATAACGATATTGAGGTCCTTTACATTACCCTGTTCGATCTGGGAGAACAGGTCGTCAAGAGTTACCCTTGAAGTTGATTTGTTCCTCAGTTCTTTCTGCTTGTCGATTCGTTCCTGTACTACCTGTCTGGAAAGTTTTTCATCAACGACATAAAGCGTATCTCCTGCAGAAGGGACCTCCGAGAATCCGATGACCTCTACCGGCTGCGAAGGGCCAGCCTTCTTGACGTTTCTTCCCTTATCGTCTGTCATTGCACGGATCCTTCCGTATGCCGTTCCTGCTACGACAGTATCAGCGACATTGAGTGTTCCGTTCTGTACAAGAACTGTTGCAACGGGACCTCTTCCCTTATCGAGTTTCGCCTCTATGATAGCTCCTTTTGCAAGTCTGTTCGGATTTGCCTTATACTCTCCTACATCTGCAACTAGCAGTATCATCTCAAGAAGATCATCAAGGCCCTCTTTGGTCTTGGCGGACACAGGCACCATGACGGTATCTCCGCCCCAGTCTTCTGCAACGAGCCCGTATTCAGTGAGCTCACGCTTTACCATATCAATGCTGGAGCCCGGGATATCGATTTTGTTTATCGCAACTATGATCGGCACATTAGCCGCTTTCGCGTGGTTTATAGCCTCAACTGTCTGGGGCATCACTCCGTCGTTTGCAGCGACTACCAGGATCGCTATGTCAGTGACGTTTGCTCCTCTTGCCCTCATTGAAGTGAAAGCTTCGTGTCCGGGAGTATCGAGGAATGTTATCGACCTGTTGTTATGATTGACTACATATGCACCGATATGCTGTGTTATACCGCCAGCTTCATTTGCCTGAACGCTCGTCTTCCTTATAGCGTCGAGGATCGATGTCTTACCGTGGTCGACGTGGCCCATTATAGTTACGACCGGAGGACGGATGACAAGATTCTCTTCGTCATCAGTTTCATCCTCATAACCTGCTTTCAGTGCATCCTCAGCGGTCTGTTCTATCTTCTGCTCAAGTTCGATGTCATAATCCGCAGCAACAAGGCTTGCGGTATCGAAATCGATCTCAGAGTTGATATTTGTATTCATCATTCCCAAAAGGAACAGTTTCTTTATGATCTGAGCGACCGGTTTTCCTATTTTCTCAGCGAACACCTTGATCGAAACTGTATCGCCGTATATAACTGCCTTGTCGATCACAACAGGTTCCGGAGTTACGACAGGCTTCTGCTTCTGAGTTTTAGGTCCTTTCCTGATCTTTCTGGAACCCTGTGCGTATTCATCATCATCTATGACTACTCTTTCCTTCAGAGCTCCCTTTTTCCGTTTCTCTTCAACAGGTCTTTCCTTCTGCCTGTCGTGAGGATTCCTCTGCTGCTGCTGAGGGATAGCCGAAGCAATAGCACCAGCCTGATTCTGCCTTGGTTTGTCAGTCCTCCTCTGCTGACGGTTCTGAGATCTTTCATCACCGTCTTTATCCTTTGAGTCGAATTGTCCCCTTCCGTTCCTGTTATCCCTTCTCTGATCAGGAGCGTTCTGGTTCTTCTGATCACGGAAATTCTGGGATCTTCTCTCACCGTTGTCAAACTGTCTTGCAGGTCTGTCCTGATTTCTCTGATCATTACGGTCCCTGTTTCTTTCTCTGACAGGTCTTGTTTCCGTATTTTCAGGAGCATTTGCTTTCGCTCTGCGCTCTTCCATCCTCTGGATCTGTTTTTCATCAGATACCGATGCGGGTTTTACAGTCTCTTTTTCATCCTGAAGGACATCCTCGGATACAGGTACATCGGCTGTTTCAGCAGCGGGGACCTCCGGCGTATTATCAGCCTTTTCCGAAGCTGCCTCGACAGTCGTTTCGGTTTCGGATGCGGTAACATCTTGAGCTTTTTCTGTATCCGCTTCGCCCGTCTGCTCTGCCGGAACACTTACTGCTTCGGAAGGTCTCTCCTCCTCCTGCTTATCCCTTTCCGCCTTTTCCTGTGCAGCCTTTTCAGCCCTCTTTATATCCCTCTCCTTTATGCGTTCCAGAAGGACATTCTGAAGCGTATTGGCCTCAGCGATCTGCTTTTTCGAATCTCTCTGCAGATCTGAAAGCTGTCTGTCCACATTGGCTAAATATGTCATAAGATTTTTATTTACGTCTAAAACATTAAGCTTGCTCAATTTAAACCTCCAAGAGTCTCCTCAAAGATCTTCCTTATACCCTGTACAAATCCTTTGCCGGTGATCCCTACCAGATATATACCGGCTTTTCCGCATGCATTTTCTATAAGCCCCTCGAAACTGACTTCATAACACTCAGCTCCGAAATACCTACACATACTGAGAGCGTCCTTCTTTGAACGTTCCGATATGCCCGGAGTCATCAGGACCAGTGTTTCCTTTCCTCTTTCGAGCCTGTCATGTATGCTCTCATATCCGAAAATGACTTTTCCTGCTTTTGTAGCGATGCCCAGCATCCCTCTTAATCTAGATTCCAAGCTCCCTCCTAAGAATGATCCTTCTTAAGCTCTCAAGCATTTCAGGAGTCATATTCATCTCCAGGGCTCTTGAAAGCGCTTTGCTCTTATATGCATTCTCAAGGCACTCGATACTGGAACAGATGTACGCTCCTCTTCCCGGCACCTTGCCGGTCTGGTCTACTTCCAGGCTGCCTTCCCCGGTCTTTACAATCCGTATGAGTTCACGTTTCGGCCGGCTGGTCCTGCAGGCGATGCACATCCTCATGGGAATCTTTCTTTGTTTCAAAATGTCAGATCCTCCGGTAAATCGAACATATCGTCGCCGGAAACGGGATCGGCGTCTATGTCTGCGGTATCCAATGTCACATCGTCATCTAAAGAGATGTCGTCGCCTTCATCGCTGAACACGGTATCCATCATCTGGCTCTGCGACTTGATATCGATCTTAAAATTGGTAAGCTTTGCAGCCAGTCTGGCATTCTGTCCCTCTTTTCCTATCGCAAGAGACAGCTGCGAATCAGGAACGACGACTTTCGCTTCCCTGTCATCTTCATTGGTCTGTACAAGGACGACCTTTGCGGGTCTAAGGGCGTTCGATATGAACTCCATCGAATCCATGCTCCAGGGGATAACATCTATCCTTTCCCCGCCGAGCTCATTCACGACACGCTGTATACGCTGTCCCCTGGGTCCCACGCAGGCACCTACCGGATCTATATTCGCATTTTCCGAATATACAGCTATCTTGCTCCTCTGTCCTGCTTCTCTTGCTACAGACTTTATGACCACAGAGTTCTGAGCGATCTCGGGCACTTCCAGCTCAAAAAGCCTCCTTACAAGCCCCGGATGAGACCTTGATGTGATTATCTGAGGGCCCTTCGACGTGCGTCTTACCTCAAGCACGTATACCTTAATGCGCATCCCCTGTTCATATCTTTCCCCGGGTATGACTTCCGAAGGCTTGATAACGCCTTCCGTACGTCCGAGGTCAAGATAAACGGAGCCTCTTTCCACTCTGTTGACGGTCCCTGTTATTATCTCGTTTTCTTTTTCTATATATCTGTCATAAACCACGCTGCGCTCGGCTTCACGTATCCTCTGCACTATGACCTGCTTTGCTGTCTGCGCCGCGATCCTCCCGAAAGTTTTCGGCGTCACTTCTGTCTCTAAGACATCGCCTGTCTCATAGAGCACGTTGATCTTCTGAGCATCCTCCAGGCTGATCTCAAGAGCGTCATTTATGACATCGTCCACGACTGTCTTCTGGGAATATACATGTATCTGTCCGTTTTCCTCGTCTACTGACACACGCACGTTCTCTGCAGAATTGTAATTCCTTTTATATGCCGCGATAAGGGCTGTCTCTATAGCCTCTATAAGCACATCTTTCTTAATGCCTTTTTCCTCTTCCAGCTGATTTAAAGCCTCAATAAGTTCGCTGTTCATCTCAATCCCCTTCTCAAAAATCTATATGCAGTCTCACTGACGCAGTTTTATTCTTTAAAAACTCCCTGGTCTCCCCGTCATCAGATACGATCTTAAACGAATCGCCTCCGGAATAGACCAGTTTGCCAACAAAATCCTTTTTACCGTCTGTTTTTGCAAACAGCTTCACATCGACTTTCTTACCGTTTCCCCACAGCCATTCTCTCTCCGTCCTTAAAGTCCTTCCCAGACCCGGAGAAGAAACCACAAGCACATAGGCCTCCTCAATAGGATCAGCTTTATCAAGCGGCTCGTCTAGCGCTTTGGAGACCAGCTCGCAGTCTTCCAGGTCGACACCGCCGGGCTTGTCTATCGAAACGATAAGCTCCGAACCGTTTTCGCTCTTTTTAACGAACTCGGTCCCGACGTACGTATATCCCAAGCTCTCAACTATAGGAATGATGACAGCTTCGGAATTTCTTTCTTCTTTTAAAGCCACTGTTTCCGCCTTTCACTTTTACAAAATATAAAGAGTGGACAAAAGCCCACTCTTTTTAACAAGAGTATAATGACAGACATGTCTGTCAACACAGAAATAATATCTCAGCGAAACGAAAAAATCAAGTATTTTAGGCAAAAATCTATGATTTTCAGGAAAAACTGACATATTTTTTCAGCAGCATGGGATCAGCGGAATCGTTCATTGCGAGGACTTTAACGTCATGGATATGCATGCCGGGTATCTCTTTCAAAAAGAACCTTACGTTTTCATTCTTCGGAAGCAAATCATCACCGTTGGAATTCATGTTCTGAACATATCTGCTGATGGACGGAGCGACCTCAACACAGTATAAACCCGCGGGATTCAGCTTTAATTCCCTCAGGACAGCCCTTCTTATTTTCATGGCTATCGACAGCTCCGAAAACACCTTTCCTCTTCCCTGGCAGTACGGGCACTGGGTCTCAACGAGTGCGGACAGCTTCTGTCTCATCTTCTTCCTGGTCATCTCGATGAGCCCAAGCTCCGTCATACCGAGAACGTTGCATTTGGTCCTGTCATTCCTGCAGGCCTCGGCCAGTGCCGATATGACTCTCTGTCTGTTCTCTATTATCTCCATATCGATGAAGTCAATGACCACTATCCCGCCGATATCTCTCAGCCTGAGCTGCTTGGCGATCTCCTGAGCCGCTTCGATATTTGTATTGACTATCGTTTCCTGCAGATCATTATCGCCTATATACTTTCCGGTATTGACATCTATCACTGTCAGCGCTTCGGTTTCCTCGATGACGAAATATGCGCCGCTCTTCAGCCAGACTTTTCTGTTGAACGCTTTTTCAAGCTGGTTCTCTATCCTGTATCTGTCAAATATCTCCTCGTCTTCATCAAGTAGTACGACCCTGTCCGAAAGCTCCGGCACAGTCAGATCGACGAACGCCCTTACCTTGTCATAATACTGTTTATTGTTTATGTAGAAAGAGCTGACCTCATCTGTGAACATATCTCTTATCGATCTGAAAAGAAGCGTTTCCTCCGCATGTATCAGCCTCGGTGCACTCACAAGATTGCCCTTGTTCCTGATCCTTTCCCAAAGTCTCGACAGAAAAGTCAGTTCCTTTTCAAATTCCTTTTCATCGAGGCCTTCAGCGGCTGTTCTCACTATGACTCCCATCCCCGCTGGCTTCAATCTTGTGAATATCTGTTTCAGCCTTTCTCTTTCCGACTCGTCTATGATCCTTCTTGATACGCCTACATGGTCAAGTGTAGGCATAAGCACCATAAGCCTTCCGGGGAGGGTGATATGAGTCGTTATCCTCTCTCCTTTTGTACCGCCCGGCTGTTTGAGTACCTGGACCAGTATCTCCTGATCCTGTTTAAGTATCTCCTTGATATTGGGCACCTGTACAGGAACGGTCTTCTTCTTTTCGCTTTCAAAATCGAATTCTGAAGGATCTTCTATGATATCCCCCGCATACAGAAAAGCGTTTTTCTCCTGACCGATATCAACAAACGCCGCCTGCATGCCGGGAAGTATGTTCTTGACCTTTCCCTTGTATATATTGCCTACAAGCCTTTCCCTGCCCCGCGCCTCCACCTGCATCTCGAGAAGGTCACCGTCCTCAGTAAGAGCGACTCTCACCTGATACGGATTTACATCGACAAAAATCTCTTTCATCAAAACATCTTTCTGAAAAATCGTATCTTCCGTTTAAAGAACAGAAGAATCCTATTTTTCCAAAATTTTTATATGACCAGCCTCAGCTGATTATAGTTTCAAGGTCATAAAAACAGCCCGGACAGCGAGATAATATCTGTCCCCGATCCGGTATAAAGATCGTTCCGTACTATCCTGACACTTTCGCCGGGAGCAACGGCATCGAATAATGAAAACGGGCTGAGCGACATTTTTGACGATAAAACAAGCATCAGATCGATACGGTCCGTCATTATATCCGAACTTAATATCATCTGACCTGCGTCTACGTCATGGCCCTTCTTGTTCTTTATGATATAACTGCCGCCCTCAGTCAGGGCAGCAAACCTTTCTTTTATATCGTCGCTGCAGTATACGGAATATGAAGCGGCCTCGACACAGGCCATGAGCTTCTTTCCCTTAGGATCGAGCATGCCAGCAGTTATGATATCAATACCTGAAGACATCTGCAAAGAAAGCCTCTCCCTGACAGAGCTTATATCCTCATCGTTGACAGTATTGAATTCAAGATAATCTCCTTTGGTTTCGAGACCTACTGCAAGCGCCTGGGCAAAAGACATGATTATATGCGGATTGAAGCCCTGGGAATACTGTACTTCTATCCCCGATCTTCTTATCGCTCTCGAGAAAAACCTCTGCATATCCAGATGAGAAACGAATCTGCTCATCCCGTTCCTTGAAAATCTGACACCGATCCTCATATCACATCTTCTTTCTTATGTTTCCAAGCGCATAGCATTGCTTCATCATGCCGCACCCGTTGCAGCCTTCCCTGCAGTCGGGAGTGGTCTTCCCGCCGTATGCCTGCTCAAGCTCATTCAGGAAATACTCCTTTGAAATAAGGCAGTCTATATGGCTCCACGGAAGCACTTCATCCGGCGATCTTCTTCTGTTCGCATAGAAATATGGATCTATCCCTGTTTTTTCAAAAGCCTCCATATAGAGATCGTACCTGAAATAGTCCTGCCAGCTGTCAAACATCGCGCCTCTGTCAGCAGTGTACTCGAGAACGCTGCCGAGCCTTCTGTCGCCTACAGCAAAAACTGATTCGAGAAAACTCAGCCTTGAATCATGATAATTATATGTGACGCCTCTTATCTTAAGCTTCTCCTTAAGATAATCCTGTTTCTTTCTCAGTTCTTCGATAGTGTTCTGAGGTTCCCACTGGAACGGGGTCATAGGCTTCGGCACGAATGAAGATGTGCTCACTGTTATCTTGAGAGAACCTTTTCTCAGTTCCTTTGGAACATCATAAAAGATCCCTATGATCTTTCTTACTATATCCGCTATACCGTCAAGGTCTTCATATGTCTCGGTCGGAAGCCCTATCATGAAATAAAGCTTTATTGTGGTTGTCCCGCTCTCAAAGGCATATCTTACGCCGCGTTCTATGTCTTCCTCTGTGATATTCTTGTTTATTACATCCCTGAGACGCTGTGTGCCTGCCTCAGGAGCGAAGGTGAAGCTTCCCTTTCTTGCGGACTGCATCCTCT
This sequence comes from Christensenellaceae bacterium, assembly GCA_017523755.1. Classification (GTDB taxonomy): domain Bacteria; phylum Bacillota; class Clostridia; order Christensenellales; family Christensenellaceae; genus SIG371. Next base: position 33,995 of record JAFWWA010000036.1, read on the forward strand.
TTGAGTATTCTTCCTTGAAGGAATCGATCCTGAGCGACGGGAGCGAAACAGAAACGCCTTTCTCACCCAGAGTATCGAGCAGGCCTATTACCAGTTCATTGATCTCAGAATAATCTCCTGAGCTCAGTGAAGAAAGAGAGACCTCATCATAACCGGAATTATCTATAATCTCGCAGGCCTGTTTAAGAAGAACGTCCCTGTCCCTTTCTCTGTTCGGCCTGTATACATACCCGGCCTGGCAGAAGCGGCACCCTCTTGTACATCCCCTGAATATCTCGAGCGTTGCCCTGTCGAAGACAGTCTGCAGGAACGGCACTACAGGCTTTACCGGAAAAGGCGCGTTGCTGAAATCCGTCACAAAGCGCTTCCTTACAGGCAACTGGGGTCCTGTTATGTTTTTGACTGTACCGTCATCGTTATATGTGAACTGATATTCCGAAGGGACATAAACGCCAGGAATGGCAGCAGCTTCCTTCAGGAATGCTCTCCTGTCGAAAGAACCCGAACGCTTATGCTTAAGGTAGAGATCCATGAATTCATTGTTGACCTCTTCCCCTTCGCCTATGATGAACGCATCCATGAAATCGGCAAGAGGCTCAGGACTGTATGTGCATGTCCCGCCTGCAAATACTATTGGAAAACCTTCCCTGTCTGCAGATCTTAAAGGTATCTCCGCAAGTTTCAGCATCGAGAGGACCGTCGTATAGCACATCTCATACGACAGATTGAATCCTATCATATCGAACTCCCTGGCTGGAGTGAACGTCTCAAGCGAATAAAGCGGGATGCCGTTCTCCTTCATCAGGCCGTACATATCCGGGAAAGGACAGAAAGTCTCTTCCGCAAAGGTATCGGATCTTTTATTTGCTATATCGTAAAGGATCTGGATGCCGAGGTTCGACATCCCGACTTCATATACATCCGGGAATGCAAAAAGAAAATGAAGCTCATAATCTTCCTTTTTTATACGGCCGCGCTCCCCTCCGATATATCTTCCGGGCTTTTCCACTTTCGGCAGTATCGAGGACAGCTTATCAAGATCGATCAAGAGATTCTCCTCCCTAAAACTGATCAGCATTTTAAAAGCCCGATGTGAAGACATGGGCTGCAATAACGCTATTGAGATTATAAACAAGTAGAGGAAAACGGTCAAGTTTTTCAGTAAATAAGGCTGTTTTCGGGAGGTAAAGGCATCCTTTAAGCCGTTTAATACACATGCTCTCATGTTAGGGATATGGTTCTTGTGTCATGTTAGGGATATGGTTCTTGTCTGTATTCTTTCATGATAGAATTATGGTATAATAACTCGAATATCTGATACGGAGCACAGGGCATGATCAACGGAAATACTTCAGGCATAAAAAGAACAGATCTTGAGCAGCTTGAGACCATTCTCGACATGAGATTCGGTACAGGTGCTTTTGCGCCAAAGGAACTGCTCGATATGATGGCATACTATACTGGGAAGCTCGGAAGGGAGATATCGGTATATCTTTCCAGGAACGGAAATGTCCTTGACCTGTCCATAGGGACTTCGGATGATGTTGAGATGCCCAGCATAAGAAGACGCAGGGGGTCTTCTACTCTTTCAGGCGTAAGATGCATACATACGCATCCGAGCGGTTCCTCCATGCTCTCCCATGTGGATCTTGGGACGCTGTCGTCTGCCAGGCTCGATGCGATGTGTGCGCTAAGTGTCCGGGACGGAAAGCCGGTGAGCCTTACAGCGGCATTTATAGGTGATGAGCTTGATACCCCCTTCATTTACGGACCATTCAGCGCTGACAGGATACCTGAACAGAATCTGACATACGAGATAGGTCTTGCAACGAAAAGAGTACAGAATATCGTCAGCTTTCAGGACACTACAGAAAAAAAGGAACGCGCGATAATCGTCGGGCTCAATTCGACCGAAGCGAGCATGGACGAGCTGGAACGGCTTGCCGATACCGCCGAAGTAGAAGTCATATACAGGGACATACAGCGCCGTCCGAGAGACAGCAGCCTTTACGTAGGCAAAGGAAAGGTACAGGAGCTGTCACAGATAGCCGCTTCCCTGCATGCCGATGTCTTCATATTCAATGACGATCTTACTCCAGCAGAACAGAGGAACCTTGAGGATGCGCTTCATATCAAGGTCATAGACAGGACAACACTGATACTGGACATTTTCGCAAAGCATGCAAAATCCAGAGAGGGCTGTCTCCAGGTCGAACTTGCGCAGCTGAAATACAACCTGCCGAGGCTGGTCGGTATGTGGACGTTCTTCTCAAGATCCGGTGGCGGCATTGGTACTACGGGCCCCGGTGAGACACAGATAGAGCTTGACAAACGAATGATAAGAAGAAGGATATTCGAGCTCGAGCGGGAACTGAAAAGGCTTGAATCCCAGAGGCGGCTCAGACGCGCCTCGAGAGAAAAAGGAAGAGCAGTCAAGATCGCTCTTGTAGGATATACGAACGCGGGAAAAAGCTCGCTGTTAAATGCGGTATCAGGTGCAAACGTCCTTGCGGAAGACAAGCTTTTCGCTACGCTCGATCCTGTTACGAGGAGAGCGGATCTTCCTTCAGGCCGTGAAGCTGTATTCACCGACACGGTCGGCTTTATTGAGAAACTCCCCCACGACCTGGTCGACGCATTCCGCTCGACCCTGGAGGAAGCGCTTCAGGCGGATCTTCTTCTCATAGTGATAGACATATCCGACGAGAATCACATGAACCAGCTGGATGTCGTTAAGGATGTCCTCGGTTCTCTGGGCGCCGATGACAAGGATATGCTTTATGTATACAACAAATGCGATCTTTTTGCGGAAGTACCGGAAAACACCGAGAACACTGCTTTCATATCTGCAAAGACTGGGCAGGGGATCGACAGGATGCTCCGTCTCATCGACACTGTAACAGCACCGGAGTACATAGATATCGAGATCGAGCTTCCTTACAGCAAAACGGCGCTCCTTGCGCTGATACAGAAGAATGCATCCGGTCCTGTAGAAGTAGAGTATCTCGAGAAGATGAAAATCAAAGCTTCAGTTCCCATCGAGATAAAAAAGAAACTGGATTCGGAAAATCCCGGCTGATACCGGCAATGTAATCGTTTTACTTGTGAACACAGTATGAATTTATTGTAATTCAATAAATTTGTGTTGTGTTTTGATTTTAAGCAGTCTACAATCTAATAAAAAGATCAAAAGGCAGGTATGATGAATCATGAAGATCACTTTCGACAGAAGATCACTTATCTCACTTTTTACTTTCTCGTTTATAACGCTTGTATTCTTCTATAGACCTTTTACATCGGGCATGAATCCCGGTATCTCCGTGATCGCAGAGCTGGCAGCCTTTCATATCTGCACATATCTCTGTGTCAGATACGATATCAAAAAGGCGTTCCGGCCCCAGTCTGTATTCTTTTACTGTCTTGAACTGTGTCTTGCCGCATCATTCATATTCTTCAACAATCCCCAGCTGCTGTTCCTTGACTTCCTTGCGCTCACGGCGCTCACTTCTCTGCATATAGACTACCTGATATCTGAGGGCGATGAATTCAGGGAATCCGGGATAGTCAGATTTCTGAAAGATCTTTTCACCCGTCCTTTCATCTCCATCCCCTCCTCATTCAAAGAGATCAGAAGCATGAAGGGCTTCTATGTCGTTCTGATCAGTGTTCTGACTGCAGTCCCGATACTGCTCATATTCATCGCACTTCTCTCTGACGCCGACGCGGTATTCAGTTATTTCCTGTTTGAAAAGCTCGGTGTGGATAATATACCCAAGATACTGAGCAGGCTCCTCTTCCTGGCAATGATAACGGTGCTCTTCTCAAGCTATATCTATTCTGTGATCAACAGAAAACTGATAAACAGCGGTATGGAGATCAGATTATCATTTCCTTCCATAGGCAGCCTGATCCCGTTATATACCGTCCTTTTACCTCTTGCTTTCATCCTCATGGCTTTCTCTGTCATACAGATATTATATCTGTTCATAGGTATCGGCCTGCCGGACGGTATCTCTGTTTCATATGCCGATTATGTCCATAAGGGATTCTATTCGCTTCTGGCATGCGAGATACTTGTACTGATACTTATATCGGTCTCAAAGCTTTTATTCAGGGATCATTACAGATCCAAAACACTTAAGGCGCTGTATATCATCCTGCTCATATCCGCATCCATAATGACGGTCTCAAGCTTCATGAGGGTATCCCTGTATGAGCGGGCATTCGGATACAGCCGGTTAAGGATATACGTACAGTTCATCGACATCATGCTTCTTGTTTCAAATCTTCTCATGATGATATCCGTATTAAGATCATCGGCATTCAGTTTCAGGACACACCTCATTGTTCTGTGTATTTTCCTTATATTTGCCACTTACTTCAACATAGACGCATACATAGCAAAAAACACAGTCAAAAGAAGCAGCCCGGACAGACATTATCTGCTGGAGCTTTCCGTTGATGCCGTCCCGTACTATATCGGAAATTATGATTATGACACATATGAGGATCTGGAAAATCTCAACAGGCTGTATAAAAACCTCGAAGACAGTGATATAAGGTTCTTCAACACAGGAAAGGAAAACGCATCGGGATTTAAGGATATCATCAGTAAAAAGATCAAAGAGACCGAAGCCAAAGACCTCTACGAGGTATATATCCACTGAAACGGCGCTCAGGTCTTTTAAAAGGCTGAACCCTATAATAAGTTGCTATCGGTCATTCCTGAATATATAATATATTCATAAGAATTTGTATAAAGGAGCGCCGGCTTTGGAAAGCAAATATCTTCCGATAGGATTCATGGATTCAGGCATCGGAGGGCTGAGTGTTCTAAGAGAAGCTGTCCTTGAGATGCCATGCGAAAACTATATTTTCTACGGTGACAACGGAAACGCGCCTTACGGGGAAAAGAGCGAGGATGAGATATTTGCGCTCACCCTTAAATGCGGTGAACACCTTATGAATGAAGGCATAAAGATGCTGGTGATCGCATGCAACACCATGACGACCATAGCCGTTCATGCCTTAAGAGACAGATACAATATTCCGGTTATAAGCATAGAGCCTGCCATCAAGCCGGCTCTTACCGCACCTGAAAGCAGGAAGGTCATCGTGATGGCAACTCCTGCCACCATTTCCCAGAACAGATATCTTTCACTGAAAAACCGAGTCGGCCACAGCGAACGCCTGATAGATATCCCCTGCAGCGGTCTCGCGGGACTGATCGAAAAAGGGAACTTCACTTCTGACGAGATAGCTGAATATGTAGAGAACAAGCTCGTCCCGTTCCGTAACGAGGATATAAGCGGGCTCGTGATAGGATGCACTCACTACTCCTTCATAACGCCTCTCATAAAAAAGATCTCTGCCCGGGTATTCGGACACGAGATCGGGATCTATGACGGGCTGTACGGAACAGTGAAGCAGATCAACAGGGTGCTTCAGGAAAGATCCCTTCTTAATGACAGCAGGGAGCACGGCACCATAAGGCTCATGTCCTCAGGTGACGACCGTTCGCTCGATCTAATGAAAAAGATACTTGATTCAAAAAGCATTTCAGACTGATCTGTAATGCTTTTTATTTCGGCTCTATGTCAAATGTTGGGGTAGAGCATAAAATTAGGACAAGATTGTTTAATCAAAACAGCTACAAGATCATGATCTTGTAGCTGTTTTTGTGCTCACCATCGAACCTGATCATGATCTATATCCAAAACTAGTAAA
>JAFWWA010000037.1 GCA_017523755.1 Christensenellaceae bacterium
ACAAACTGCAACAGAGCCATAGAAAAGGGGATACCTGCTGTATGTCTCGGAGCCGGAGCCGAATTCGATTCCAGATGCCACTCCCTTGCAGAGCAGTTCATGGAGAAGGACGCATACAAGGGATGCCAGCAGGCAATGCTTCTGTCGGTAATGTGCGCTGGACTTGAATGAGGGTCAGACAGTACTTATTATTCGGGCATGTATAAGGGTACAAAATCACTGATAGGGTAAGTCCTTTGAGAACACAATTATATATATAAAGACGGTAGACCGTTAATGATACGGACTACCGTCGTTTTTTTGGTTGCAGAAAAAGCGGGAGCATTCTATCCGTAGCAGTTAAAGTTTATGAGTATGGAGTTTTTCTTGATATCCGCTTGAAATCTGACAGGATTGAAATATAATACAGTTAGCATATGCTAACTAATATATGAGGCATTTTTCAAATATATAAGGACGGTCCCTGATATGAAATATCACATTGAAAACAATACGGTACAGGAGACACTAGTCATCCCGCTCCTAGGACGTCTTGTCTGCTCGGAAAGATATCCGGAACTATTCTACGATCCGGAGGCTGAGCGCATCTGTTCCTCTATTGATTATGATTTTACCGAGAAACGCAGGAAGATGGAGACAGCTTTCGGTCTTTTCGGTGCACTTGAAGTTGCACAGCGTCAGTACGATCTTCGAAGTGAGATCGAAGACTACCTGAAAGATCATCCACGGGCAGCGGTGGTAAATCTAGGATGCGGACTGGACGATACCTTCAAAAAGGTGGATAACGGCTTCTGCAGGGGATATAACCTGGACCTGCCCGACGTTATAGAAGTCCGTAACGAACTTCTGCCTCCCGGAGAACGTGAGGAGAATATCGCATGTGACCTGAACGATCTGACATGGATGGACAGGATCGACGCGTCGAACGGAGCGGTATTATTTGCTGCAGGCGTGTTCTATTACTTCCGGACCAAAGACATTAAAAGATTGACTGCAAACATGGCAGAACGGTTTCCGGGAGCCGTGCTGGCTTTTGATTCCTGTAATGAGAGGGGTGCAAAGCTTATGCGGAAGACCTGGCTGAAAGAGGCGGGGATCACTGACGTTGCTGCATTCTTTTCATTGGATGACGAAAAGGAACTTGAAGGATGGAGCAGCAGATTCGCATCAGTCTCTTCAAAGAGCTATATGCGGGGCTACAGGGACATATACAGAAACGTCGGACTGCTTCACAGAATGATGATACGCTTCTGTGACGGACCGGTAAAAATGAAGATAATCAGGATATGCTTCAAAGATCGGATTAGGGAAGGAGAGAACAGATGAGCAGATTTGAAGGCGTTGCGGATACTTTATACATACCACTTACGGCAAGGATATATGTTTCAGAGCATTTTCCGGAATATTTCATGGATGAGAAGGCACTTTCGCTGAAAAGCGAGATACCTTATGAAGAGATCGCTTCGAATTCGAGCGAATATTATCATATGGCAGGTGCATGCCGCTTCTACAATACGGACAGGATGATAAAGGAGTTCATAGGCAGGCACGACAGATGCAATATCGTCAATATCGGATGCGGGCTTGAGACCTCATATTTCAGGATCGGCCCTGATCCTGAAAAAGCTGTGTTTTACGAGATGGATCTCCCTGAGGTCATAGAGGCAAGGCGGAAGGTGCTCGGAGAATCTGTAAATGAGATACTCGTCCCGGGAGACATGTTTGACTTCAGATGGGCAGAAGGGATCGACAAGTCGTTGCCCACGCTCGTCACTGCGATAGGCGTATTTCAGTATTTTGAGAAATATAAGGTCATATCTTTTCTGAAGAGGCTCAGGAAAGGATTCCCGGATGTGGAGGTCATCTTCGACGCCATGACCGGAAAGGCGAAAAGATATGCCAATGAATATATAAGAAAGACAGGCAACAAAGATGCGGAACTGCACTTCAGTGCCGACAGCGGAAGGATCATAGCCGGAAAATGCGGTATGGAGCTCATCGAAGAGCGGCCTTTCTTCGGTACTGCCAGAAAGCAGCTGAAGAAAAGACTCAAGCTTTACACCCGCATCGCCATGAAGGTCGTGGATGAGAGCGGCAGACGCGGTTTTCTGACACATCTAAAAGGGTGAAGAGAGGATATAAATGGGATTGTTTAAGAAGTTCGTCGCACAGACAAGAAAACCTGAGGGATTCCTCGGGAAGCTCATGGTAGGAAGCATGAACAGCGGGCACTCAAAACTTGCTGACTGGGGCATGAAACATCTTACAGGGATAGATGCCGGAACGATAGTTGAGCTCGGATGCGGTGGGGGGAGAAATGCCTCAGAGCTGCTGAAGCTTTATCCTAAGTCAAGTCTTACGGCTATTGACTATTCAGAAGTCTCGGTACAAAAAGCAAAGGATACGAACAGTGATCTCATAAGGGAGGGAAGATGTGCCGTGATACAGGGAAACGTTGCATCGCTGCCTTTGGAGAACGGTTCCTTTGATCTTGCAACGGCATTTGAGACAGTGTATTTCTGGCCCGGGCTGACAGCCTGTTTTTCAGAAGTATGCCGGATCCTGAAACCCGGCGGTATATTCATGATCTGCAATGAATCCGACGGTACTGACGAGACTGCGCTCAGATTTGAGAAGATCATAGACGGTATGAAATGCTATACGAGCGAGCAGCTTGAATCGGCGCTTAAGGCGGCAGGGTTCTCTGAGATCAAAACGGATCATCATCCGTCAAAGCCATGGATAACCATGCTGGCTAAGAAATGAAGATACATGAATACGTACTGATGCGTCCAAAAGAAATTTCCATTCAGATTTTAGATTTTTTGGTGAACAGACATGAAAGCATATAAACCGGAATCCCTTGTGGCTGTAAGCCGTTATCAGAAGTATTTTCCGACGCTGGATCAGAGGATCCGGGAGGACATTTATGCCCGGATGAAGGAACTGATCATTGAGGAAAAGGAATACTGCGACAAGGGGAACTACGATCATATGGCGCAGATCCTGACATCCATCGCCATGTATGAGATCCTGCAGAAGCACGGAAAGAGCGAGGATGAAGCATATGGGATCGTGTCGGGAGAGATGTGGAAGTTCCTTGATCCTTCCTTTATGAAGAATCTGGCCAGGAAGAGATTCTTTCTGCCACTTATGAAAAAGCTCGTGCCCTTTGGTTTCAAAAAGGGATCAGGCTTCGGCTGGCGCTATACCTGGCACAGAGACGACCCGAAGGACCGTTTCCGTTTCGAATGCAACGAATGCATCTATGAGAAGATTCTCGGAAGACGCGGACTCATGAAGCTCGGTGCCATGTGCTGCCATGCAGATATCATCAATTACGGGGAACTTCCGTTTACGGATTTTATCCGCACAAAAACGCTCTGCCAGGGCGGAGACATGTGCGATTTCCTGTTCGTCAGGCATGAAACTGATGCAGGTGACGGCTGGGAACGGAGCAAAAGCATATGAAATAGAAGGATGAGGACATTGCTATGATTCTGACGATATTTCTTGCAATCGTTTTTTGTGCATCGGTAACGCTTATGCTGTTGTCAGCCGTGGCGTTCATTCAGGACAAAAGATTATTCTCCTCGGCACCAAAGGAAGCACGTGAGGTCATTAAACCCAGAGATAATGAACTGTTCTATGGCGCGAAGATAATAGGCCGGGTCCTCATGGTTATAAGCATACTCATGATACTCGGAGTCGGTGCAGTTTCGATTGTCGACGGTCTTAAAAACCGTTTTACCTTCTGTCAGTTCTTCTTCAGATTCGTGTTCATTTTCACGGTCTATAAAGTCTATGACATGATCTTCTTTGACTATTTCCTTCTTATGAGGTTCAGTTTTTTCCAGTACTATTATCCGGAGGTGGGAAGCGTGTATCCTCCGAAAAAGTATGGATTCAATATTCAAAGCCAGTTGTTGAAGCTCATTATCATTTTTCCCGCAGCATCAGCTTTTGCAGCGTGGATATGCACATTGTTACGATAATCTTTAGGACTGGTCCCTGGACCGAAATCACATTTTGACAGTTTTTGAAAACAACACTTACTAAGGAGTTTTTGCTATATGCACGAATATTATGCCGGAAAAGCACATAAGTACAGGAGGTCGATGAACGGCTATTTAAGGCATATCTCTTCTGAGCTCGAAGAGATGAGCGGTAAAACTTATGGAACTATCTTTCAAGAGATATGGAACCATTACGAGAAGAACATGCTGGAGAGTTTTCCTTATATCGGCGGGGATAAGGTCAGCGGTACAGGAAATCTCACAGGAGCATATTTCTTTGTCTCGATGGGCGAAGTACTGAAACTATATGGAGTACCGCTGGACAGGACCGGACATCTGATGGTTCAAGCCTATGAGCGCAGGTTCAACATAATACCGGGGTTTTTGAAAAAGATCGCACACAAGTCATTTACGAACGTCAGACTGCTTAAAAGGAAATACCTGAAAAAGGACGCAAGGAATGCGGCAAATGCAGCCCTAAACCCCGGAAGCTTTGAGACTAAGACGATGATCCCGCCGGAAGAGGGCTATGATTTCAGCTATCACAATCTGGTCTGTCCTCTGTCAGACTTTGCCAGAGCACACGGTTATGAAGAGTATATGCCGTATCTCTGCAATCTGGACTATGTCATGTTCGGAGCGTTCGGAGTACCGATGTTCAGAGAGCATACATGCTTTGAAGACGGGGATTACTGCGACTTCAAACTGAAACTGGACGCAAAACCAATGGAATACTGGCCTCCTGTATTTGAA
>JAFWWA010000038.1 GCA_017523755.1 Christensenellaceae bacterium
ATATTTCTCGGAAGGATTTCTGACATTATAGGGAAAAAGAAGGTACTGATAATATCTATTGCGATGTACTCACTCGGATGCTTCATCGCGGGCTTCTCGAAGTCGCTCATAGTATGTGAGATCGGCATCTTTCTCATGGGAGGAGGCAACGCCAGCGCGAACGGAGTTTTCTCGGCGGCGATATCAGACGCATATCCCGAAAACGCATCTAGATATATATCGTTCACGGCTATGTGTGTTTCGGGATTCAACATGATAGTTTCACTCGTATCGAGCATCATGGGAAGCAGTTTCCCTGACTGGAGGACCATGTTCCTCTTTGCCGGATGCTTCATACTTATTCCGCTTATACTTACACTGCTTGCAAGGATAGAGAGAAAGGACACTGATCTTAAGGCTGCAGAGGGGATAGGTGAGCTTATAAAAGCTTTGAGGAACCCAGCCCTGATCCTTATCTGCCTTGCTACAGTGCTCGTCAGTGCCATGTGCATGGTATATCCTTCATATGCTGAGGGCTTTTTCAAGGACGTCATGAATGCTCCCGGTCTCGCGCGGGTCATAGTTTTCGTGCACAGCTTTCTGTCGTTTGCCTCCAATACGGTATTCGGGATAATAAAGCATAGAGAAGAAACGAAACTCAGGATCTGTGCTTTAGGGGGAGGTATATTCCTCATACTTGAGATACTGCAGAGCAATGAGATAGTTGCGGTGGCCTTTGGCGTCTTATTCTCTTTCGTACAGGCGGCTGCATTTCCGATGTGTATATCCATCGCTGCCAAGACAGACCCTGCAAATTCGGGGACAGCAACGAGCCTTGCGCTTGTATCGAACAACCTCGGATCGGCGCTTGGTTCATATGTGACAGGTGCTGTAGCTGATCTCTGGGATCTGAGGGGAGGATATCTTTTCATAGCTGTTTGCGGGATTCTCTCAGGCCTTACAGTCTTCATCATGGAAAGATATAAGAGAAAGAAAACGTAAGCATAGAGTAAACTGTCTGGCTATTGTACCACCAAAAGAAGGACTTTATTTCAGTGCTGTATGAGCTGAAGAATGCGGACTATCTGCAATAATTGAATTAAGATTGGCTAATCGTAATAGTCTTAACTATGAAGGACATGGCGTTTTGGAAATAAAGCTTGTTGACAGTAATAACTTCACCCGAGATTCGCTGAAAGGCTTTCGGAGGTACCAGGAAGTAAAAAATGTGTACCGCCTGCAGGATGGGAATCTGACACTGGTTTACAATCCCTTCACTGAAGATTGGGATGCTGCGCGTCTTATCGAAAAAGCTGAAGAGATTCTCAGCGGGCGCTATGTAACATATTGTGCTTATGAAGGAAATCACGTGGTTGGTGAAATAATGCTGATCCCCAAGCCGAATAAAGGTCGGCTCATCATTGACAGCTTCCATGTTTCTAAGGATTACCGCCATCGTGGCATAGGCAGAGCTTTGTTTGAAACCGCCAGACAGGAAGCCTTAAAGAGGGGAGCTCATGCTTTATATGCATCATGCTGTTCTTCTGAGGAAACGATAAACTTCTATTTCGCCATGGGGTTCCGTCTCAGTTCTGAACCTATTCCTTTCCTTGCTGAAGCAGAGCCTTATGATCTGCAGATGGAATGTTTGATTATCCGGGATATGCTATGAGCTGCCGTGATTTACGGGATTGACGAAGACGATGCTGTCTTTGTCGACAGTATCTGGGTAAAGGAACGGTATCGCAGGAAGGTACAGTACTGCAAATCCCTGTCTTTAGCGATGTTGTGAAATTTATTGGGAAAAACAGTGATAGTATCCGAAGAATACAAAAGACTGATCTTTTATAGTGAACTTCCGGAACGTTTTAGAGCGGGAGATTTCGGCCTGTTTGAAGATGAAATATCGACCCTGAGGGCCTTTGTAGACAGCTTTTATGTTTCTGTTGAAGATAACGGATGTGTGACTTTAGAGGATTTCACTGAATTCATGGATTTTCTGGCTGTGATCCGGGATGCCGACAGCGATGCAGTCAAGAACATTATAGCGGAGGTGTTCATGAAGAGTGCTGAGATCAGGAACAAGCTGTCAAAACAGTGATCAATGGGCGCTAAGTGTATTAACGATGAAAAACCATGAGATATAAGGTTGGATTGCACAGGCATAATCCCGATTTCAGGAAACGATTGTCTGACAGTTCCGATAAACTCCCGTTAGCCGATATGTTCCTTTTTGAACATTCTGCGGACAGGTACTAAGTACAGTAAAAAGGATCGCATGCATCATTTAAATGGGCATGCGATCCTTTTGCAGTATAAGAGTTTATGCTTCTTCGAGCATTTTCACGGATCTTCCGAGATATCTGAAATAAATGAAGAATACGGCAATATCTATGACCGCTGAGACGAGCCCTATAGCGGCAGCCGTGATGACAGCGGTCCTGTTCCCTTCAAATATCGTCGATATGGCCTTAGCTGCTATAGCCGGTATCTGGCCTATGAGTATAAGGGTTATCAATTTGCTGCCTTTTTCAGACATTGCATCATTTTCAAGCTTCTTTGCAAGTGCGATTATGCCCTCAATGACATATATCATGACGAACAGCATCGCTATGTCGGAGATAACTGATAATATTCCCGATACCGTTGTGTTTGAAGCAAGGATACTGGAGAGCGTAGATGAGACTATCCCTGTCAGTGTGAATATGAGTGCTCGGCCAAAAAGCGGCTCATCTTTCCTTGCGGATATGATACCTGAAAGGTTCATGATGAACGCAATGATCGCAAGGATGCCGGCAATGATGATAAGCACGAATGCAGCTACTGCTTCGGTACCTATGCTTTTATCGGCTGCTGTATCATCCACCTGTGCCGTTATAATCAGTATCGTAGAAACAAACATCAGTACTGCGGTGATAGGGCAAGCAGCTGGCTTCTGTGTATCTTCTTTAAGCCTTTTAAGACGTTTGGGAAATTCATTTCTTTTCTCCTTTAAATACTGTTATTACACGGTCCTTATATTGACAGAACAGCTATTACCGTCCAGCCCCGTATTGTGAAAGAGATCCTAAGGTCTACCGTATATTCTTATAGAGCGGGCCGTATGTCATGCATGCACGGTAATCCTGGCCTTCCTTGTCCATACCGAATGCGTTCCATGACGCAGGACGGAAGATCTTCTCTTCAGGTACATTGTGCATGCATACAGGTATCCTGAGCATCGAGCACATCGTTATAAGGTCCGCACCTATATGTCCGTAGGATATAGCACCGTGGTTTGCTCCCCAGTTGTTCATGACATCGTATGCGTCGTTGAAAGGAGTGCCTTTGATGCCGCTGCATCTCGGGGTGAACCATGTGCATGGCCATGTGGGATTCGTTCTCTCCATAAGGGTATCCGTGACTTCTTCCGGAAGATGTACTGTCCATCCCTCGGCTATCTGGAGGACAGGCCCCAGTCCTTTTACGAGATTGAGACGTATCATGGTGACTGGCATCTCTGCGCGTGTCACGAAGTGGCTTGAGAAGCCGCCTCCGCGGAAGCTGTCGAAGGTAGCTTCGCACCAGGTCGTGGCATCCGTCATCTTCTTTATATCTTCCTCAGTGACATCGAACCACTGCTTCATTACAGGTTCGCCGTTCTCGTCCCTGCATTCGCCGCATCCGTCAAGGCAGGCTGCGCCTGAGTTCAGAAGATGTATGATGCCGCCGTTTTCCTTTGCTTTTCCTTCAAGATCATATCCTGTTGCTTTTTTCACAGCTTCCGGAGACCAGAAGGTCCTGACATCCGCGAATATCTGGGCGCGGTTTGTAAGGAGCTCCATGAACAGCATCCCGAGCCCGTTCAAAACGTCGTTTTCCGTAGCAAATACCATAGGCTCCTTTTTGCCGGTGAAATCGAATGAGGAGTTGAGTATCGACTCAGGATAGTCGCAGTTAGGCCAATGGTCAGTCCACTGTCTCTGTCCCTGGAATCCCGCAGCGATGGCATTATGACCTGCCATCTCTTCGATGAATTCGGGCGGAAGATCCGGATTGCCCTGCATAAGGTCCTTTATTATGCAGTACATCTTGATCGTGAATTCCCACTGTTTCTCTTTCTCTTCGGGAGTGAACTGTATCTTTCTTTCCTCTCCCATGAATGGAACGGAGACGGGGTTTACGTCACGGCCTTCCCTGCAGTGTTCCTTTGTCCACTTAAGAGCGGCTTCATACTGCTCTTTATTGTAGATGCCTTCCTCCATCCTTCTTAAGATCTCGACCTCATCGACAGACTCGACCCTGAGTCCCAGGTATTCCTCCATGAAGTCCTGATCGATTATCGATCCGCCGATGCCCATCGTTACAGATCCTATCTGGAGATAGCTCTTGCCGCGCATGGTGGCTACGGCGATGGCAGCACGTCCGAATCTTAGCAGCTTTTCCTTTACGTCGTCGGGGATGTCCGTGACCTTATCGGCTTCCTGTACTTCATGTCCGTATATGCCGAAAGCGGGCAGGCCTTTCTGAGCGTGGGTAGCGAGCACAGATGCCAGATATACAGCTCCCGGCCTTTCTGTTCCGTTGAAGCCCCAGACCCCCTTTATGGTCATCGGGTCCATGTCCATGGTCTCGGACCCGTAACACCAGCAGGGCGTGACTGAGAGCGTCACGGCTACGCCTTCCTTTTTGAATTTTTCCGCGCAGGCTGCTGATTCCGGGACTCTTCCAATGGAAGTATCAGCTATTACGACTCTTACGGGATCTCCGTTTGAATATCTGAGGTTTTTCTCGAACAGCTCCTTTGCAGCGTTGGCCATTGCCATGACCTGATCTTCAAGCCCTTCCCTTAATCGCATCGGACCTCTTCGTCCGTCAACTATAGGACGTATGCCGATAGCGGGATAATCACCTATATACCGGTTCCTTGACATTTGAAATTCCTCCTGTGGGATAGTCTTTATGTGTGTGTAATTGTATTTCTGATACTGATATCGTATCATCACAGAGCTCAAAACTCAATCGTCAATAAACGTCAGGATGCTGTATTTAGCATGACCGGGCGTTATGGTATATAATTATTTCAATAATGATCAGGCAGGAGCCGTTAAGGTGGTATGGTGAAGATACTTTTTTTATGCTGGGGCAACATATGCAGGAGCCCCATGGCTGAATTCATATTCAATGATATGGCAAATAAGCGCGGAGCCGATGATCGTTTTCACGCTGATTCAGCGGCGGTGAGCAGTGAGGAGATTATAAACGGAGTGGGAAATCCCGTATATCCTCCGGCAAGGAAAATACTTAATGAGCACGGTATTTCCTGCGGGGAAAAGAGG
Organism: Christensenellaceae bacterium; assembly: GCA_017523755.1. Classification (GTDB taxonomy): domain Bacteria; phylum Bacillota; class Clostridia; order Christensenellales; family Christensenellaceae; genus SIG371. Next base: position 5,298 of record JAFWWA010000038.1, read on the forward strand.
GCGGTTATGATGAGAAAAGAGGATTACGGTAAATACGACCGTCTTATCTGCATGGACAGGAAGAATATAAGGACAGCCTTAAGGATACTCGGATCCGACCCGGATCATAAGCTGAGCCTTCTTTTGGATCATACTGAAAGAAGAGGAGAAGAAGTGGCCGACCCCTGGTATACAGGCGATTTTAAGGAAGCCTGGGATGATATATATGAAGGGTGCGAAGGCCTTTTAGACCTGCTGATGTCTGAATGATAGGCAGGCGTTCAACAATAAAAAGATCACAGACTGATCTGTGATCTTTTTATTGTCCCTTTACATGATTCTGAGCTGTACGCCTCTGATGATCAGATACAGGTATATCCACCGTCTATAGGAAGCGCGACACCGGTAACATAGGACGAATTAGGTGATGCAAGGAATACGACTGCTGTATCAAGTTCGCCCTCTCTGCCGTAACGCTCCATGGGAATGGTCGTTTTTGCATACTGCTGGAAAAAATCACTGTTAAGAGTTTCTTCTGTGAGAGGTGTGTAGAAATAGCCAGGGCAGATAGAATTGACCGTGATCCCGTAAGTAGCCCATTCGGCTGCAAGAGCTCTTGTAAGGTTGACTACTCCGCCTTTTGCTGCGTGATAAGGAGCTGATCCGGCAACTTTATTTCCTACCAGACCGTACATGGAAGCTATGTTTATGATGCGGCCGTATTTTGCAGGTATCATTGCCTGATTGGCGACAGCACGGGCAAACTTGAATGTACCGAAAAGATCGACGTCAAATTCCCTCTGGAACTGCTCGTCGGTGATATTCTCAGCATGGGCAACAGCGCCTGTACCCGCGTTATTGACAAGGATGTCGACTCTGCCGAAGCGTTCTATAACCTTACTAACGCATTCTTCGACCTGCTCTGTATCAGTTATATTACAGCGCAGAGCCATAGTCTCAACACCGTACTTTTCCTTGATATCTCTGCAGACCTCGTCAAGGAGTTCCTTGCGGCGGGCGACCGCGACTATTTTGCAGCCCTGATTTGCAAGTGCGTGTGCCATCTGGACACCAAGACCGGTAGAGCAGCCTGTTACTATCGCAACATTGCCGGTGATTTCAAAGATTCTGGTAAACATGTTCGTATTCCTTTACTTTAATAGTCAGTACATCAGTACTGTCTGAAATTATACCATGAAATACATATAATTTGTGATGAATTCAGACCCGGCGATGTCAGATTATTGTGGCAGGAATAAGAGATCATGAAAAAGATCACAAAATGATCTGTGATCTTTTATCTGTTTTTATACTTATCAAGCAGCTCGTGCATGATCCTTTCGGGGGCGGCTCCCTCTCTGTTCCTGTTCACCATGTAGGAAAGGGGAGGGACAGCGTGATCGAAGAATCTTCTTAATCCGCTGCAGAGAAGATAATGTCCGGGTTCTCCTCTCGGGGAAACTGCAGTTCTGTCCTTTAAACATCCTCCTCTGCAGAATCTCAGATATCTGCACGACCGGCAGCATCCTGTGAGCCCTTTCTTTTTCAGACTGCCGAAGCTTAGCTGAGCTTCTGAATCCACCGCATCCTTAAGGGAGTCTGTAAGAACATTGCCAAGCCTGTGCTCTTTGTCCACGAAATGGTCACAGGAATAGATGCCGCCGTCCTTTTCCACTACGAGGACCCTTCCGCATACCGGCATCATGGTGCAGAGAGACGCCGTGCCGCCCATGAGGACTCTTATGATCTCCATGAAAAACTGTACCTGCGTCCGGCCCATGTCTTCATACAGCCACTCGTCGAACACTTCTGTAAGGAAATCACCGTACATATCGGGAGTGACGGAGTCTTCAGTCAGTGTTCCGTCAGGCATATACCTCACTATAGGTATGAACTGCATCCAGCCTGTGCCCATATCCCTTAAAGCTCTGTAGGTCTCCCTGGCTTTCCCCGCAGTCATACTTGTAACCGTGCACAGGAGATCGGGCCTGATACCGATGTCCATGAGCTTTTTTACCGTATTCCTTGCATTATCCCATGTAGGAAGACCTCTTGTATCTTTCCTGAAGGTATCGTGTACCTCTTTTGTACCGTCAATGCTGAGCCCGATATCGAAATGCTCATCTTTAATGAACTTAAGCCATTCGTCGTCAAGGTCCTGCCCGTTCGTCTGAAGATTGTTCCAGACCTCCTGACCAGGTCTTAAGTACTTCTTCTGGAGCTCCACGGCGCGCTTAAAGAATGAGAGCGATGCAAGGGTAGGCTCGCCGCCGTGCCATGTGAAAGAGCATACATTCCCCGGGCACGTGGTCATGTATGAGCGTATATATGCTTCGAGCACCTCGTCTGACATCCTGCCCTGAGCTCCGCCTTCAGTATTATGAAGATAATAGCAGTAGCTGCAGTTCATGTTGCAGGACGATCCGACGGGCTTTGCCATCACGGCAAAAGGAAGTCCGGCGTTTGGCATCGGCGTTACCGTCCCGTTACGGTTTAAGATTCTTTTCGAAGAAGGCAAAGGCCTTCTCCCATGAGTCCATCGCCTGCTGCTGCCTGTACATCGGCGTATGATAGTACCATATCCCGTGGCCTGCGCCTTCATAGCGGTGGAATTCATAATCCTTGCCGAATTTTTTCAGTTCTTCCTCAAGCTTATCTACATCGTCCGCGGTCGGATTCCTGTCCTCATTGCCGAATATCCCCAGAAGAGGGCACTGCAGGTTTTCCGTATACTCGACCGGAGCTACGGGTCTTGCCGGCGTAGCGCTCTCGGGAGGAGCTACGACACTGCCTCCCCAGCAGTCTACCGCAGCATCGAAGCCTTCGACCGTGCAGGCTGCGAGGAACGAATGCCTGCCTCCAGAGCACATCCCTATTACTCCGACCTTTCCGTTTGAGTTAGCCTGGTTCTTCAGGAATGAGAGCGCTCCCTCACAGTCGCCCATGACGCTCCCGTCAGGGACACCGCCCTGGTCTCTTGCCATCTGTGATACTTCCGTAGGAGTACCGTGACCTATCCGGCAGTATATGTCCGGTGAAAGTACGGCATAGCCGTGCTGTGTGAATCTTCTTGCAGCTTCCCTCGTGAATTCATCCCATCCGGGCATATGGGGTATCATTACTATCCCGGGGAAAGGTCCCTGCCCCAGAGGGCGGGAATAATACGCATGTATAGGATCACCGTTGTATCCTGGTATGACGACTGTCTCGGCTATCATTCCTTCATAGCTGTCTGTCTTAAGATCGTTCCACATATACAACACCTCCTGCTGTAATGATCTTCTTTATATTCAGATGCCTTTTACGGCATCCTTCAGTACCGATATGTCTTCCTTTAAGAGCTCAAAAGCGTTATGATTTATTTTCCTCATCTCTTCCTCCGCGTATTTGTTCTCAAGTATGAGCCATCCTTCGTACTTATTTTCTTTAAGGACAGCTATCATGTCTTTAAACCCGGAGGTCCCTGTGCCGAGTATCCTTGAGGCGTTTTTGCCTGGGACACCGTCCTTTATGTGCATCTGGGACGTGTAATACGGATAGAGCTCCCTTAAGCACTTAAGTCCGTCATAGCCAGCTACAGCATGATGGTTGCAGGTATCGAAGAAAAGACTGAAATTGCTGCGGTCCACCATCTCGATAAGGACTTTCTGTTCCTCGACAGTGTTGGGATTCTCGCACGCGATATTTATACCTTTTTCTCCTGCAAGATCGCAGAAGTATCTGTAACGTCTTACCGTGTTTATAAGGTCCTCCTCGGTCCTTATAAGGCTAGGCCCGAAATTGGCGAAGAACACCAGCCCTATGCCCATACGGGAAGCGGCGTCGATGGCTCCTTTTCCGATCTTGTCGAAGAGCTCGTCTTCCCACGATCCTCTTCTTGCGTGGAAGGGAAGGGTATCTCCGTCGCTCACGCCGATATTCGGGTATTCGATCATATACCTCTGCTGCGCGTCGAGGTAAAGGTCCTGGAGCTCTGTCATTGAGAGCGGATTTCCCTGCTGCCAGGGCCCGAACTCGATCGACATGCCGTCAAGGCCGTATCTCTTTACTGTCTCCGGCACGAATGCTCCGCCTCCGGGGACACAGAAGTTGCATATACCGAGCTTTACGTCCATATCATCTCTCCTGTACTTATGCCTGATATAAGGGATACTGATATTTTACCATATATCGAAGCTCAGGCATATCAAAACGGGGCCCCGCACTTGAGGTTTTTTCCCCGTGATGATATCATCGCATGTAGAGCATTCTTTAGGAGGCAGTAAGATGTCCGAAAAATCATCTGTTTCATTTTTAAAGCAGAAGCCCATCGACCTTGTAAAGCAGTTCATATGCTATATCGGCGGGCTCCTCATACTTACCGTAGGTCTCAATCTCTCGAAGCTGTCGGGTCTGGGGATCTCTCCCGTGAGCTCGATACCAAGAGCGTGTGAGATAATATGGGGACTGACGCTCGGCACGACCAGCATGATAGTTTATGCGGTCCTGGTGCTGCTCCAGTTCATACTTTTGAGGAAGAGATTCAGGGTGATCAATATACTCGGGATAGTGGTCACGTTCCTGTTTTCATGGATGATCGACCTTACCGGTTCCGATCCCAGGGCTTTCGGACATCTCATGGCCGGACTTCCCGTTGCGGGGAGCTATCCCGTGAAGCTGGTCTATCTTGTCATAAGCATATTCCTTATAGCTCTTGGCGTATTCCTCTATACGTCAGCGCACTGGATACCGATGCCGGCTGAGGGGCTTGCAGAAGCGCTCTCAAATGTCACCGGAAAGGCTTTCGGTGACTGCAAGACCATGCTCGACTGCTCGCTCATAGCGATAGCCCTCATACTCCAGCTCGTTTTCCTTGGAGGCTTCGATTCATTTAAGGATCCTTCGACTACGGTCGTAAGAGAGGGTACCATAATAAGCGCCGTGTGCGTCGGCCAGGTAGTGAAATTCTTCAATAAAAAGCTGGGACAGAAGCTCCAGGGCCTTCTTCATTCAAAAAAATAAACTGAAAGGAAATACAGATGTTAAGCAGGGAACAACTTGAAAAGTATCTTGCGCTGTGCATGTCCTCGGAAGCGGATTTCGCCGAGATCTATGAGGAGAATGAGGTCAGCGAAACGATATCGATGCTGAGCGGCAAGGTGGAGAACGTCAATACCGTAGTCGTCTCTGGCATAGGCATAAGACTGTATAAGGACGTACAGTCCGTTTACGCTTATTCGAACGAGAGCGACGAGGCGTCGGTCATCCCGCTCATAAACGACCTTAAGGGAGCGATAGGCAGGAGCGATAAGGAAGCGTCCGTCAAGCTTGAAAGAGTCGAATATGAGAACAGGCATCCGGTAGAGATAGATTTCGAGAAGACTCCTCTTAGTGAGAAGACCGATCTTCTAAAGAGGGCAAACGATGCTGCCTTCGCTTCCGATGACAGGATAGTCAAGGTACAGACGACGCTCCTCAACGTAAAGCAGGACGTGCAGATATCCAATTCCAACGGAAGGCTCATTTCGGATACGAGGGTCAGGACGAGGCTCATGGCGACGGCGTATGCCGATGAGAACGGAAATCTCCAGAGCGGCTCGGACAGACCCGGAGCAGGAAAAGGCCTCGAGTACTACAGGGAATATACTCCGGAGCAGGTGGGAAGGGAAGCTGCAAGGACGGCTCTCGTGAACCTCATCGCAAAGGACTGCCCCTCGGGACAGATGACGGTCATCATAGACAACGCCTTCGGCGGTGTCATATTCCACGAAGCCTGCGGGCATGCTCTTGAAGCCACTTCGGTGAGCAAGAACCAGTCCGTCTTCACCGGAAAGCTCGGTCAGCAGATAGCTAACACATGCGTATCCGCCGTCGACGACGGGACAATAAAGAACGCGTGGGGCTCCGAAAATATCGACGACGAAGGGAACTTCCAGAAGAGGAGAGTCTTAATAAAGGACGGTATACTCACTTCCTACATGATCGATACATTGAACGGCAGGAGGATGGGCATGGAGTCGACCTCCAGCTCAAGGAGACAGTCCTACAAGTTCGAGCCTACTTCAAGGATGTCGAACACGTTCATCCTCGAGGGCGACGCGAAGTTCGAGGAGCTATTTGAGGGAGTGGAGAAGGGCCTCTACGCAAAGAAGATGGGCGGAGGCAGTGTAAATCCTCAGACCGGCGAATTCAACTTCGCGGTACAGGAAGGCTATATGATCGAGAATGGGAAGATCACGTATCCAGTCAAGGGAGCGGCTCTCATCGGCAACGGCAAGGACATACTCTTCAATATCGACAGGGTATGCTCCAACCTTGAACGCGGCCAGGGGATGTGCGGCTCTATGAGCGGTTCGATACCTACAGACGTAGGCCAGCCGGCTATAAGGGTAACGAACATAACTGTCGGAGGAACTGCAAATGAATAAGGAAAAATGGATCGCGTACGCGCTTGAAAAAGGCTTTGAGAGCTTTGAGATATATCAGGACATTTCCGAAGAGAGGACTATAAGCTGGTTCGGCGGACAGATGGACACTTTCGTGACGAGCCATGTGAGAGGGACCTCTTTAAGGGGACTGATCGGCGGCAAGATGGCTATCATGGCTACCGAGAACGACAGCGACAGCCTGATGGAAGATCTGATAGGAAAGATGATCCAGCAGGCTTCTGCCATAACTTCCGAGGACAAGGGGATAATAAGGAAGCCTGAGAAAACGGACGAGATATCCGCGAACAGAGTTTTCATAAGGCCCGAGAGCGAAGACATAAAGGAAGCCCTTGCTGACATAGAAAAGAGGATCATGGACTTTGACAAGAGAGTCCTCCAGGTCAGCTTCATGGAATGGAACGAGACCACTGAAAGACGCGAGATCACAAACTCGTACGGCATGGACGTAAAAGACGGGGAAAAGATCCAGGTCATGGTGGCCGGAGTCGTCGTAGGGGACGGCAGTGAGGTGAAGGACAGCTATGAGTTCGATCTCGTGGAAGATCTGTCAAAGTTCGACAGGGATGCTTTCGTAAAGGAGCTTTGCGAAAAAGCGCTGAACAAGCTCGGGGCCACCAGCCTTGAGAGCGGGACATACAAGGTCATTATGGAAAAAGGCGCTATGTCGTCTCTCTTCAGCGCCTTCTCACAGATGTTCTCAGGCGAGCTCATAGGGAAAGGCCTGTCGCCGCTCAACGATAAGATCGGTACAAAGATATTCTCGGATAAGATAACCGTGATCGACGATCCGAGGAACACGGAGGCCGTAGAGCTTGCGAACTATGACGATGAAGGCTGCCCGACGTACAGGAAAACGGTAGTGGATGCCGGCGTATTTAAGACGATGCTCCATAATTCAAAGAGCGCTTTAAGGCTCGGGACAGAGAGCACCGGAAACGGATTCAAATCAGGATATGCTTCGGATGTTAACGTCATGCCCAAAAACATGTATATCGTTAAGGGAGAGAAGAGCCTCACTGAACTCGAGGAGGAGATGGGGGATGGACTTGTCATAGAGTCGCTGGCAGGACTGCATGCAGGCCTCGATTTCATCACGACCGATTTCTCGCTTCAGTGCGCGGGTTACTTCGTAAAAGATGGGAAGCGCGACAGGAGCATCACCCTTATAACCGTCGCCTCGAACTTCCTTGAGATGATGAAGGACGTCATCGATGTGGGGAGCGATCTCGAGTGGAAGCTCTCGAGCATAAGGACTCCGAGCATACTGTTCAATGGACTCGCGATATCGGGTGAATGATAGGACTGAAAAAAGCCGGCATAAGGAGTTACTCTGTAAAGGGTGTTTTTCAAACCTTGCCGAAGAAAAAGCCTTCCCCTTGAGGGAAAGGTGCCGTTAGGCGGATGAGGTGTCAGCGCAGGCGAAACAAACCATCCGCAAAAGCTAACGCTTTTTTCGTGTCCACCTCATCAGTCAACTGCGTTGACAGCTTCCCCTCGAAGGGGAAGCCTTTTTCGTAAGGGCGCGCTTACTCACCACCTTGCGGCGGTGATCCTCCCTTTGTCGGGACGTGCTTTTGTTGTCTTAACGTTCAAAGCAGACCAGCCGAAAAGCAAAGATATTCTGTCAAAAACCAATCTTGTTTACATGATACCGAAGTATTATATTTATATCGTTCACGAATGAAAAGCTCAAAGGAGGAAATTATATGAAAAGCATCGTAAAAAAGATCTTGTTAGGCATCCTTGTACTTCTTGGCGTGATCGTTTTGTTTCTTATCATTCGTCTGTTTACGCTGCCTCGATTGGATCCCTCTTACGTTTATCACGATCATGAATATGATTTTATCAGCGAAAATTACGGAACAACAAGGAGCCGTTCTGAGGCAAAAGAGAAAGCAGTTGCCAGATTCTACGATGCCGTTATCTATACGCTGAAAGAGGATCCAGACGAGTTCTATTTGAGCCCGAGAGTTTTTTTAGCACATTTACCGTATAATCTGTTGGGGCGACGCGATATGATGCAGCCGCCCACGAAAGAGAATATCGATCATATTGATATCGGTATATCGAACGGCGAGAAAACCATATGGAATACTCTGAGCCTTTCTGCGCAGAACGCCATATTGGAAGCCTACGGCAAAAGCACCATTGATCCGGAAGAATACAGGAACAGGAATATGTATTCGATCACAGAGAAATGGCAAGCAAAGGCGGATTGCGAATTATTTGATGTCAGAATATGGTTTAAAAATCCAAATGACTTATACTATAAACTAATGGTCGTCAAAAGCGGCAGCGAATACGGTCTGCTTCTTGAGGATGGAGAAACCTTAATCGAATTTGATGGCAGTTTGCTGCCGTAAATAGGTCTGAAAAAAGGCGCGGCTATACGAACCGCGCCTACTATTTGCCTACTATTTATTGATTGATTCATTCAGTATCCGTTAAGGAACTGAATGAAACGAGTACGTTATATTCTTAATGATTGTGATCAGTAAGTCCCCTTGACAAATCTCCGCTAACCGGCTTTTTTCATGTCTGTCAGTTCATGTCTGTCTTTTTAAGGTGTACGGTCTCGCTTGAAAAGCTGTTTCTCGTTCTCATAGTGAGGCCTCTGTTCATAAGCACGCTGCCTGAATATGTCCTGCCTTCACTGTCAGAGTAGGAAGCGTCAGGATCTAGTCCCTTTAAAAGGAGCCTTACAGGTGCTGTGTTTGGCGTCGTGAGGGTCCTGTAGAAGAACACCAGCGCTTCGTCCCTGTTTTCGGACACGAACATCCATGCGGCGTCGTTTCCGTCAAAGGGCGAGAGGAGCCTTATGAATCTGCCGGTGCGGGTAAGATCCCTTATCTCCTTTACCCTTGTTACGAGATCTTTTGCTTCGCTTATATCATCCTCGGAAAGGGCTGAAAGATCCAGCTCGAATCCGAAGTTCCCGGCCATCGCGACTTCCCCGCGCATCCTCATGCTGACGGTCCTTCCCGTCTGGTGATTCGGGACAGCGCTCACATGGGCTCCCATGGAGGAAGCCGGGTATGCAAGGGAAGTGCCGTACTGTATCTTAAGGCGCTCCACCGCGTCGGTATCGTCGCTTGTCCAAGTCTGCGGCATATAGAAGAGCATGCCCGGATCGAACCTTCCTCCGCCTCCGGAACATGACTCGAAGAGGATATCCGGAAACTCGGAAGTGATCTTTTCAAGGACCCTGTAAAGCCCCAGCATGTATCTGTGCTGGGTCTCCTTCCTTCTTTCAGGGATTAGAGAGCCCGAATAGTACTCTGTCATATTCCTGTTCATATCCCACTTCACGTAACCGATACTTGCGGAGCGGAGAATTTCTGAGATCGATCCTGTGACATAGTCCTGTACCTCGGGCCTTGTGAGATCGAGTATGAGCTGATTCCTCGCTTCGTTCCTCTTCCTTCCGTCCACATGGAGGCACCAGTCGGGATGCTCACGGTAAAGCCTGCTGTCAGGAGAGACCATCTCAGGCTCGAACCAGAGCCCGAACATGAGACCCATGCCGTTTATCTTTTCAGAAATGCCTTTTATGCCTGAAGGAAGCTTGTCCCTGTTCTCTTTCCAGTCGCCGAGCGATGAATCATCCGAGTTCCTTTTTCCGAACCATCCGTCGTCAAGGACGAACAGCTCTATTCCTATGTTCATGGCTTTTTCAGCTATATCAATGAGCTTTTGCTCGTTGAAATCGAAATAAGTGGCTTCCCAGTTGTTTATGAGCACGGGACTTGACCTGTCGCGCCATTTTCCCCTTGCGAGCCTCGTCCTGAAAAGCTCATGATAAATGGCGGACATGCCGTTAAGGCCCGTATCCGAAAACACTAAAACGGCCTCGGGGGAAACGAAGGTCTCGCCCGGCATCAGGAGCCAGGAGAATACGTCGGGATCCATTCCGGTCCCCATCCTTAAATGATCCTGATGATCCGATCTTACCGAGTCCATGAAGCTCCCGCTGTATATGAGGTCCATGCTGTATACCTTTCCCGTATCCTCATCCGCGTTCCTGCTCAATACCGCGAAGAACGGGTTTTCCTCATGGCCTGAGGCACCTCTCTCTGAGGTGATCCGGTATTCCGACTTTCCTGCGGGAGTCCTTACGAGTGAGCGCTCTCTTGCCCAGGAGCCTTTCAAATGTAATATATCGAGGTCTCCGTCCCAGAGCGGGAGTGATGCCGGCATTATATCCTCGATAACGAGCTTTTTTTCTGAGCAGTTCCTGACTTTCAGGCTCCTCGTTATCGCGCCGCAGTTATTGAAGACCGTATATACTGCTTTGACTTCTGCGCCTGTAAGGCTGTCTGTGAGGGTAAATTCCACCGATTCAGCTTCATCGTCGTTTTCGGTATAAATGTACGGAAGCCCTGAAAGGGGCCTTTTTCCCTTATATGTCTCAAAGGAAACGACCTTGAGCTCCGTTATATCGTCTCCGTATTCATTCCTGATCCTTAAAGCCGGCGTGCCATAGTAACCGTTCCCCGGCGTCGGTATCTCAAACGGCTTGAGCGATGCCGGCAGATCGAAGCTGGCTCCCGGCATGTAATCGTGTTCGTCATAGGTTATGTCCGCGTTATTAAGCGCAGGGCCCCAATAGAGCCCCAGGAGATCCCTTTCGCTGTCTATATGCACGACATAGCTCGTATTCCCGCCGGTCAGATGGAAAGTATCCTTTGTGCTGTTGATCTTTACAGGCATAAGTACCTCCAGATGGATCATGATATCTGTTCATATCACGGATATAAAAATTATATGATAGTAATATCCTGAAATCAATGAGGCTTTCCCCGCGGTTGCCTTTTGAAGACGGAAAAGGTATATTTAAGGTATCAGCTAAGTCAACTTCATAATCATATGCTATAAATCAATATATCGGAGGATGAATCATGGATAAAAGAACACGTGTTCTAAATGCGATGAACAAAAAAGAAGTGGACCATGTGCCTGTAGGCTTCTGGTTCCATTTTGCGGGTGAAGAGGCAAAGGGGGACGCCTGCGTAAAGGCACATCTCAAGTATTACCGTGAGACAGGTCTCGATTTTGTAAAGATCATGTGCGACAGCTATTTCCCTTATCCTCTGCCCGATTGTGAAAAGGCTTCGGACCTTAAGGATATAGAGCCTCTTAAAAAGGACCATCCCTTTATAAAAGAGCAGGTCGAGCGCGCTGAGGCTATAGTTAAGGAGATAGGCAGTGAGCGCTGCGTCTTCTATAACGTGTTCTGCCCGTTCTCATCATTCAGGTTCGGGCTTGAGGCTCAGGGGAAGAGCAATGCCGATATAATGAAGATGGTCAAGGACGATCCCATCAGCACGATGAAGGCTCTCGATGCCATAGCCGTTTCGAATACGCTCCTGTCTGAGCTCCTCATAAAGGAGGCCGGCGTGGACGGCATATACTACTGCGTGCAGAGCGGGGAAGCTGACAGGTTCACGAAAGAGGAGTATAAAAAGATTGTACGTCCTAGCGACCTGTACGTGCTCGAGCACATAAACCGCTATTCGGAGAACAACATCATCCATATGTGCGGATGGTCCGGAAACAGCAACCAGCTCGATCTCTGGCAGGACTATGACGCCAAGGTCATCAACTGGGCGGTCCATGTTGAAGGTCTGAGCTTAAACGACGGAAGGTACTTCTTTGGCGGAAAGACCTGCCTCGGCGGCTTCGAGACGCACTGGGACGGGAAAATACAGCAGGGTATAATGTACACCGGGACGAAGGAAGAGGTCCAGAAGTATACGAGAGACCTTATACTGGATCACGGCAAGAACGGGCTCATGATCGGCGGCGACTGTACGATCGATGCGAAGATCGACTGGGAGCGTATACGCTGGATAGTTGAGGCGGCAAGGAGCCTGTGACCTTAAAACGGCATATAAAAAAATGGCAGAGGCCTTAAGGGTCCCTGCCATTTTTTGTATACAGCTTTATCTGATGTCAAGTATATAGGGGAGCTCCCTTACGATATCACGGTCGAGCTCGACATATCTCGAAGCCGCGTCTTCCCTGTAGTTCCTAAGGATACTGTCAGCCAGCGCTTCGGCTTCAGGCAGTTCCCCGACACTGACCATTGCCGGATGGAGGAGCATGTCGTCGTTCTTGACTCTTCTTCCGCCTGACATGAATGCCGCGGTCTCCTCCTGTTCCTTTTCCATCCTGCGCCAGCCCATCGTCCGCTGGTAGGCGTTCCATCTCAAGTGCTCAAAGTCGCCCATGAGCATCAGGTTCCCGCTGTTTTCAAGCCATTTGCTTATTGCCTCTTTCCCTGCATTTGCGTCATTTAGCACATGCCTTATATACGCGAGCTTGAATTCCATGGCGAGAGCTTCGTTTAAGGATGAATCGAAATTGACGTATGAATAGAAGCCGGTATCCTCAAGGACTTTTTCCTGCTCGGAAGGGCTCCTGTCTTTTATCCCTTCGTAAGATCCTGCAAGATAAGTGATATGGACCCTCTTTGCAGCGTCCTCCAGCTCCGGATGCGTCAGCCTTCCTATATCGAATATCTCCTTCATATCTCCGAAGAAGTATATGCCGTTTCTTTCTCTGAAAGAAGCCCTTAAGGCTGCCGACCTGATCCTTACGGCCATCCTGGGATATTCCATCCCGCTGTTCCTACCGCCATAGATCCTCATCAGCCTCATTGCGGTCATATAGTTCATCTCGTCGTTCTTAAGCGCGACTGTGATAAGGTCAGGGTTTTTAACTGCTTCAGTGATATCTTCGAGCCCGCTCCCTGTTACATCCGCATCGTAGAACACTATATCGTAGTTCCTTAACGGATCGTGGTCGTTTAGGAAGTAGCGGTCAATAGGAAGATTAAGGAGTTCTGGACAGGAGGCCTTGAGCCTTGAGGCGATGCTCCTTATATCCCTGTCTATGACGTGGATGGTCGAGCATGAACCGGGTTCTATCATGAGCGGGACCGCGAATCTTAAGATCTCAAGCCCGAGGCGCCCCGCTCCGATGATCATGATCTCCTTATGTTCCTTTCCCGTAAGGACGTTTGTATTCTCCCTTAAGAGCTCAACCGCAAGCGACGCATTCTCGTCAAGAGGCCTTAAGTCGACTTTTTCCCCGAACCTGCTGTCGATGTCCCTTATGAGGTCAAGCGAGTTCCTTGAAGCCAGATACCGTACGGTGACGTTCCCTTTTTCATATCTCCTGCTGCTTATCAGCGATGAGCAAAGAGCTGAGAGGGTACTGAGATTCTTATCCGCGTCGTCATTTATGACATAGAAGACATATCTTCTGTTCCTTCTTAAATTCTTTTTGTCTATGCCGCCTTTCTGCAGGAATGAGCCTATCCTCGTGATCCTTGTAAAAAGATCGTTGTCCTGGTCGGTTGGCGTGTCGGCAAAGGTTATCATGTCCCTCGGTGAAGATGAATGTATGCTCTCGGCGATCACCGCCGTCTTCTCGTTAAGTCCTGAGAAGACGTGCTCCTGTCTGCTGCCGCACTGGAGTATACGCTCAATGATATTCCTTGAGAAGCTTATAAGGAATACGGAAGCGGTCACGGGGCCTGCTATGTAGAGAAGATAGAGCAGGCTTGCCGATACGGCACCCGTTATCGTTCCATCGCTCAGGGCTTCCGTCACCTGGGAGTCGGCTCCCATGGCTATCGACGAAACGCCGTATCTTACGCTTTTGAAAAGGGCATAGATGATACCGTTCTCCTTCTCCATGAAATATGGAAGGACGAGCGCGGTCACAGCAAGGGAAAAGCCCGCTGTAAGTATCGCGGATCTAGCCCTGAGGCTCCCTTTCGACCTTACGGCCCTTATTATGAAAAAGATGAGTATCAGGACAGCTGCAGCAAGAAAGAAAATCATACAGGATCATCTCCGGATTTTTAGATCATGTAAATATAATAACACATAGCTTACTTATTGGCTAACCGAACGTGATATAATCACCTTATAGGAAATTACGGAGGACAGTAACGTGGCTGATACCGGTAAACAGGAAAATCCGCAGACCGAAGAAAGAAGATATAAGGCTTTTATAAGCTACAGGCACAAGCCTCTTGACAGACAGGCGGCTGAGATGATCCAGAAGAAGATCGAGAGCTTCAGGGTGCCAAAGGAATTCAGGGACAGGACCGGAGGGGACAGACTGGGCATAGTTTTCAGGGACGAGGATGAGCTTCCGGCTTCATCGAGCCTTTCTGACAGTATAACGTACGCGCTCGACCACACGGAGTATCTCATAGTCATCTGTACGCCCGAACTTCCGCAGTCAAGATGGTGCGAGCAGGAGATAAAGTATTTCCTTGAGACGCACAGCAGGGACAAGATAATCGCCGTGCTCGTCGACGGGGAACCTGATATATCGTTCTCACCGTATCTTCTCAACGTATACGACAGCGAGGGGAACGTGGTACGTGAGGTAGAGCCTCTTGCGGCAAATATAAAGGGACCGGATCATACCATCGATAAAAAGGCATTCAAAAAGGAGATAGTGAGGCTCTATGCCGCCCTTATCGGATGTCCTTTCGACAGCCTCTGGCAGCGTGAGCGCAGGCGCAGGACGAATACCCTCATAGGTCTCCTCTCCGGAGTCGCGGCAGTCCTTACGGTATTCCTCGCTCTTGTGATATCGAACAATATGAAGATAACGGAGAAGAACCGCGAGATAACAGAAAAGAACGATGAGATATTAAAGCAGAACGAGGAGATAGAACAGAAGAACGACACCATAACGAAGCAGAACACCGATCTTAAACAGCGGATGTCTTCGCTTTACGTCGATCAGGGCTTCAGCCTTCTTGAGCAGTTCGATCTTAAGGGCTCGCTTAAGAATGCCATGCTCGCGTACGGCGACGGGGAAGACGGCGTATATGACTTAAGGACGGAAAAGCTGCTGACGGAGGCGCTTGGATCGTATGAATATAACGGGATAAGGAACACGGTATTCTATGAACAGTCCTCTGACATCGTGCAGATGGCTGTTTCATGTGACGGGAGCAGTATCTTCGTTCTTGACAATGAAGGAGTTATCAGATGCATCGACGCTGAAAATGCAGAGATCCTGTGGCAGGCTTCGTTCGGGAAAGGCAGCAGGGACAGGAAAGGCACCGATGTCTATGTCCCTGAAACAGGAGACAGGGTCATAGTAAAGACACTGGACCGGGTGAGGGCCTTTGACGCCAAGACTGGAGAGATGATCTGGGAGTACTATTCCAAATTCTCCACTGGATATCCGTTCCAGCTTTTGTCTCCTGACGGCATGAGGTTTTCGCTGATCGATCTCATAGACGGGAAATATACGCTCATAACTCTTGACGCTTATTCAGGTAAGACCGTTTCAGCCGTGACGCTTCCGAGCGGGAACTTCAGTCCCGTCGGGGCATGCTGGTATTCGGTAGGCTGCGCGTATTCGCCCGATTCGTCGCTCATAGGCATATCGTACGAATACTTAAAAAGCAGCACAGACGATCCGTCGGATGGAGGGGCAGGGCTTAAGGAGATAGCCGAAAGCGCAGGGATGAGCGGAGACGACATAGCCGCTCTGTTCCAGAGCCTGGACGCAAATGTAGACGATCTTCTTGAACTCGGCGACAAAAGGAAAAGCACGGGAGAAGATGAAAAGGATGAATCGATATATCTGTATCTCGTGATAGACCCGGCCTCCGGTGAGATAGTAAGGAGATATCTGAAAAATGACAGGCCGAGCCCTACAAAGATCTATTTCGGCATGACGGTCGAAAACGGCACCGGGAACATGCTGTTGACCGAATACAGCAGCATCTACGGCGGGATGATCGCGACATATATCGACTGGGACAAAGATATTCATGAAAGAAAACTGTATAATCAGATACTCAACGAGAACGACAGCTGGTCGATGGGCATATCGGCGGTAAAGCCGCTTGCGTCAGACGATCTCCTTGTCATCTTCATGTATGATACGATGTTCATTTTCAACAGATCTGACGGAAAACTCAGGAAAAATTACAAGTTCGACGGGGATATAGTCAGCGCCTCCTTTTATGACAGGGAAAATGAGGTCGTAGATTTCTGCCTGAGCACAGGGGAAGCGTGGAGATTCGATCTTGAGCATGAGGGCACATCGGCTTACGCAAGGGCAGTGCAGACCCATCTGTATCAGGACGGTGTTATGACGGCTGACAGCCTGAAAGACAGGGAGATATATTTTACCGTAAGGAATGAAGCGCAGGGAAAGATAATAAGGGCTGAGAAGCATTCTGATACGTCGGGAAGCGTTTTTGAAGGCAGAAGCAGGGCTGGTCTCTATATGATACCAGGGTCCGACTGTATCATGGCCTTTGATCCGGGAGATGAGGATACGGTGGTCACGGTCTATGACAGCAGCCTTAAGGAGATAAAAGCCTCGGATTCTTTTGAGGGCTATTATACGAATCTGTTTGACGGAAGGCTGTGCCCTTTTGGTGAGGATGCTTTTTTATACAGCAATAAGATATTCAGATTCGGTGCTGCGGAGCCTGAGGTGCTTGACGGCTCGCTGGATGACGGATACCTGCTGTATGATCCGGTACATTTCCGACTTGGAAACGGGGATGTCATGTCTTATACCAGCGGCTGGGTATATATCGGGGGAAGTCTATACAAGCGCTGCTGGATAAACGGGAACAGAGTCTGGCAGTCTACTATAAAAGACCTGGGCATATCCTTCCCTTACGACATAAACCGGAGCTCATCCATTATGACCCTTGTCGGTGACAGCGGACTGATCGCGGGCATAGGCTATGAGCATGTAAAGGGAAGCTCTGATATAAAGCGGGTCATAAAATGCTTTGATCCGTATGGCATAGCTCTCTATACCGCTGATATGCCGTTTGAATCTGATGACGGGCTTATCTGCGCGATGGGGAGGACTGAGCCTCTGTTCCTGGCATATGACGGCGAAGGGAAGCTTTATGTCATGGATCTTAAGAGCGGGAGCTTGTCCGTCATAGGGCCTGACAGCATGCTCGAGAACACCGCAGCCGTCTGTTTCAGTCAGGATGACGCATATATCTGCGCACTCTCCGGGTCCGGAAAGCTTTCCGTCATAAGGGCAGCGGACGGCGAGATCGTATACAGCGGCTATCCCGGGATAAGCAAGCTTCCCGAGAATGAGCGCATAGAGGCAGATGTCATAGATGAAGGAAAGCGTCTCTGTGTCAAGATCCCCAATGTATCAGGAGATAATGCCAGATCCGACTGGTTCATGTTCGATACTTCTACATGGGACATCGTG
This sequence comes from Christensenellaceae bacterium, assembly GCA_017523755.1. Lineage (GTDB taxonomy): Bacteria > Bacillota > Clostridia > Christensenellales > Christensenellaceae > SIG371. The sequence continues at coordinate 22,946 of JAFWWA010000038.1, forward strand.
CAGCATACCATCGACGTGCTAATGTTCAATGCCAAAAACAGGATGCTCTATATAGAAAGGGATTATACGCATACGGTCGCGTGCAGGGTACATACCTTAAATGATCTTCTTGAAGAAGCCCGAGGATATATAGAGGAAGTGGAAAGATAGAGAAGGAAAGCTGCCATAAGTCATTTTACGGTATAAAGCAAAACGCTTCCCGTATCATATCGTGATGCGGAAAGCGTTTTTTGTTACGGCGGTTCATACGGGGATTATCGAGCGCGATCTTCCTTCAGGTATCCTTATCCATCCCTTTTCGGCCATGGAGTGTATGTGTTTGTGTACGGTGGACACCGAATAAAGGCCTACGCCCTCGGCTATCTCCCTCATGCTGGGGGAACAGCTGTTGTCCGCTCTGTATCTTAAAAGAAAATCATATATATCCTTTTCTCTTCTCGTAAGATGGGATCTTTCCATACAGACACCTCCTATGATGAATGGTAAACGACCTTGCCGAATATCCTGGCACTGTCGTAGCTGTTTATCCTTATCGGGGGATACTTGCTGTTGTGGGACAGGAGCAGTATACCTTCGTCGGTCACGCTGTATTCCTTTACATACGCGTCGCCGTTGAGATAGAAGACGCCTATGTCTCCGTTTTCAAGGGTATCCTGCATATGTACCCATATGGAGCCTCCGTCGGTAAGAGTGGGCTCCATGCTCGTGCCGTTGACGTGAAGGCCGAAATCTATGCCGCCGGGAGCGCCGTCGGGAACGGGAGCCATCTCATAGCTGTCGCTGTCAAGGAAATCGCCTGTGCCGGCTGATGCCGCCAAATCGTAGAATCTTACGAGCCTCAGAGGCGTCATGTCCGCCTTCCTCGGAGCATATCTCCCGCTTTCTATAAGGAGCTGTCTGTAATCTTCAAGCTTCATCATACCTTCGCGGTTGAGCTCGGGCATCCCTTCCTCGCCCTTCATGAACGTACCGTATACGTCCTTTACGGAATATATCCGGCAGAGAGCTATGAACTGTTCTATGCCGGGGCTGTTTATATCGTTCTCCCATCTGCTTAAGGACTGCTGGCGGACGTTTACTCCCATGTCAAGGAGCATGCGCGTCACGTCGCGCTGTTTTAATCCGCTTCTTTCCCTGAGCCTCCGGAATATGCTGCCGTAATTTTTCATGATCGATATCCTTCCTTTTTATCTATCATGATTATATATCCGCTGATATATAAAATCAACAAAAATATCCAAAATAGAACATTTGTTCGCTTGTTTTGTGTTCTGATGCGTGTAATAATGAGACTGCGCGATATGGAGACGCTTTACAGGACATAACAGGACAGAGGAGGTGCGGACGTGAAAAAAAGGACATACCTTTGCATAGACATGAAGAGCTTTTACGCGTCCGTCGAATGCGCGGAAAGAGATCTTAACCCGTTCGAGACGAATCTCGTCGTATCGGACGTCACAAGAGGGAAGAACGCGCTCTGCCTTGCCATAAGCCCGAAAATGAAGGCTCTGGGCATAAAGAACCGCTGCAGGATCTCGGACATACCTGCCGTTGTGGAATATATAGCCGCAAAGCCCAGGATGCAGCTCTATGTCGATTATGCCGCGGATATCTATCAGATCTATCTCGACTATTTTTCAAGCAGCGATATATACGTCTATTCGATCGATGAGAGCTTCATCGACGTGACGGATTACCTGTCACTGTATGAAACGGACGGTATAGGGCTTGCGAAGACGCTCATGAACGAGATAGCCTTAAGGCTCATGATCCCGTCGACCGCGGGAGTGGGCACGAATCTGTATCTCGCGAAGGTCGCCCTTGACATAACGGCGAAACACGCGGGGGATCATATAGGATATCTGGACGAGGAGAGCTACAGAAGGGAGCTGTGGGACCACCGCCCCATAACCGACTTCTGGCAGATAGCGAGGGGCACCGCGGGAAGGCTCATGAGATACGGCATAACGACGATGAGGGGCGTGGCGAACGCACCTGAGGATTTCCTTTACGGGATATTCGGGATAAACGCGGAGCTGCTGATAGACCACGCCTGGGGAAGGGAGCCCTGTCTCATATCCGACATAAAGAACTACAGGAGCAGGACCCGGTCGGTATCCTTCTCACAGATACTGCCCAGGGACTACAGCTTCGACGGGGCCAGGACCGTTATGAACGAGATGATATATAACGGCTGCCTCGAGATGATGAGAAGACATGTCATCACGAAGAACATATGGATAGGAGTCGGCTACTCGGGATTTGACGGAGCGATGTCGAAGGGATCCGTAAGGATAGGGAACGCGTCCTCGCTGTATTCCAAGATATCGGGACCGGTGCTGTCGCTGTATGACAGGACGGCCGTAAGGGATTCTAAGATAAGGCGGCTCGCCATAAGCTTCAACAACGTGTGTGACGAGAACTGCGGGGGCTATGATCTCTTTACCGACTGGCACAGCGCCGACAGGGAGAAGGCAAGAGAGAAGGCTGCGCTCGAGATCGCGGAGAAGTTCGGGAAGAATGCGCTCTTAAGAGGCACGAACTATCTTGAAGGAGCCACGCAGAGGGAACGCAACGGAATGATAGGAGGACACAGAGCCGGCTATGATGATGAGAGAAGAAAGGGCTAAGCAGTTCATGGCCTTCGACGCCATGAAGGGCCTTTCCGAAGCCTTAAGGGACAGGGAAGAGAGGCATTCGAGAGTCGACAGGCGCGAGCTCACGGATGAGGAGAAGAAGGACAACAACGACGTTATAGCCCACGCCGAAAAGGGCATGGGCATGAGGATAAGATATTACAGGGACTTTCATGAGAGGGAAAGGAGCGGGATCATAACGAAGATAGAGGCGGAGAAAAGATATCTGATGCTCGACGATGAGAAGATACTGTTCACGGATATCTATCATATGGAGATCACCGAGCCCGCACCGAGGCACAGCGAAGAGGAGGACGCCCGGCACTGAATGGAAAACGACCGCATAGAGATAAAAGTAAGGCAGGGCCGCTTTAAAAGGCCGGAACAGGTCATCTGGAAGGACGGCAGGCGCTGGAAGATAAAAAGGGTCCTCCATACGGCAAAGAGCCCCGACATGTCATATAAGGGGACCAGGTACACGGTGCTTATGGGCGACAGCGAGAGATATATCTACAGGGACAGGGACAGCTGGTATGTGTTAAAAGAAGGAAAGGAAAAGGATTGAAGACACTGATCTCAATGAGCGAGATAGAAGAAGTCGGGGAAGGCATGATGAACGAGTATATGAAGGGAAGAGGTCTCTGCTGCGATATAGAGGGATTCATCACCGAGCGTCTTGGCATGAGGATAGAATATGCGGATATCGCTGACAGGAACATAATGGCGTTCATCTCCGACGGAAGATACAGGGTAGAGACCGTAAGGGGAGGAAGAAAGAAAAAGAGGATATTCAGAAAAGGTACGCTCGTGGTGAACGGTTATCTTTTAAGGAACGATATGAGCGGGCAGCGGAGGTTCACGCTGGCGCATGAGGCTGCTCATGTGCTTATAGGCAGGATGAGCGCATGCGACGCGGAGCCTGTGAGTGACAGGACTGATGATGCCGCTGACAAAGGATATGCAACGGAAAGATCGGAGTTCACGGCGATAGTAGAGAGGACCGCCGACAGGATGGCAACAGCCCTGCTCATGCCGAAGGGAAAGATGAGGGAGCTGATAAGAAGGTACGGGACCCCTGTCATATACGGGAAAAGCACCTTCAAAAGATCCGACAAGATAAGGATACAGGAGATGGCAGATGCTCTGGGGGTCACCTTCACCGCGATGAAGCTCAGGCTTGAAGGCCTTGATATGATGGAACACAGGGATATAAGGGAGTATATAAGAGAGGAGATGGATTTCTCTAAAGATGCGGGAAAGAGGCAGTACATATGAAAAAAGACGGGCCGGGACGCCCGCCAAAGAGGAAAGACCGGGACCGGTCAGGATGCATCTTAAGGCAAGGGACATAAGATGCCCTGTCTGCAGCTTCAGGATAATGACAGCCTTTGAAGATGCGGGCAGGGGACATATAAAGGTCAAATGCCAGAAATGCAAAAAGGAAACGGTGCTTGATCTCAGATATTTCAGGAAAAGAAAATGCCGGCCTCACACGGCATGATATAAGGCACTTAAGCGTGCATGCGGAGCATACTTAGATATCCCCCTAAGATGACTTCCGGGCGCCGCAGGGAAAGTTTGAAGTTTTACATGCTTCAGCTTTCGGCTGCGGCGCTTTTGTTTTTTCGGGGGACGGGAAGGAGCAGATTTGGAACTGATACGGATGACAAAAGAAGATTATGTGAAACAGGGGATGTCCCTTGCTGATGCCGAGAAAATGGAAAGATACTTAAGGGACGAGATGAACAGGGACAATTGTTTTTACAGGCATGAAAAGCCGGGACTCGATAAAATGATGCTCACAGAAGATGACATCATGCTTCCTGAAACTCTCTGGGCTGAAAGCATAGAAGACGAAAGGATATACAGGGCAGTCATGTCGCTTAGCAGAAGGAACAGAAAAATGCTTTTCCTAAGAGTTATAAAAGGGCTCAAGATGAGCGAGGTCGCTTATGAGATGTCGGTTTCGAAGCAGTCAGCCAGCAACACGATGAGGAAGATACTGAAACATATGAGGGAAATATATACCGGTAGTTCGTATATCGGTGAATATTAATTTGATTATTTCGATATAATTATACAGAATATGTTGACATACGCTGTTTATAGTGTATAATTATACAAAGATATTCGGATGTATTTTCGGATATATCAATTGGAAGGCGGTAGCGCATGATAAAGGTATTCATAGACGGCAGTCAGGGAACGACAGGCCTCAGGATCCATGAAAGACTCGGGTCGAGGAAAGATATCACTCTTCAGAAGATAGGTGAAGAGGACAGAAAGGACCCAGCTGTAAGAGCCGGGATAATGGATGATTCCGATATCGTTTTTCTCTGCCTTCCCGATGCTGCGGCAAAGGAGGCGGCGGGTCTTGTAAAGAATGACAGGACTGTCATTATCGATACCTCTACGGCACACAGGACGGCTGAAGGGTGGACTTACGGGTTCCCTGAGCTGTGCGGCATGAAGGAGAAGATTGCTGCTTCGAAACGTATAGCGAATCCCGGATGCCATGCTTCGGGGTATATAGCTCTCGTCAATCCCCTTGTCGAAGCCGGCCTCATAAAAAAGGATGCCCTTCTGACATGCTTCTCGCTCACCGGTTACTCGGGCGGAGGGAAGAAGATGATAGGACAGTATGAGGAGCCTGAGCTTAAGGACTCTCTTCTGGCTCCGAGACAGTACGGGCTCACGCTTACGCATAAGCATCTGCCTGAGATGGTCATGTACGGGGGACTTAGCACAGCCCCGGTGTTCTGCCCGATAGTGTCCTCGTATTATTCGGGGATGCAGGTCACGGTCAGCCTTTTTAAGGATATGGCAAACGGCGGTATCTCGGACATTAAGGATGCCTTAAATGACTTCGCTGACGGGAAGATCATAGTTTACAGGGACGATCCCGACGAGAACGGCTTTCTTTCCGCGGGAGGGCTTTCGGGAAGCGACAGGATGGAGCTTTCGGTATACGGGAACGACGACAGGATGATACTTGTTTCAAGATTCGACAACCTCGGCAAAGGCGCTTCAGGCGCTGCCATAGAGAACATGAATATCGTGATGGGACAGGACCCGGCTTTCGGGCTTGACATATAGGAGGAATATGGATGAAAACGGTCTCAAAGGGAGTATGTGCAGCAAAAGGCTTTAGGGCAGGCGGAGTGCACTGCGGTATAAGGAAGAACAGAACGAAAAGAGATCTGTCGCTTATACTGAGCAGCGTGCCGGCATCCGCAGCCGCCGTATATACCAGGAACCTTGTGAAAGGCGCTCCGATCTATGTGACAAAGGAGAACCTTAAGGACGGGAAGGCCCAGGCTGTAATAATAAACAGCGGGAACGCGAATACGTGCAACGCCAACGGTATAGAGATAGCGGAAGGAATGTGCGCGCTTGTATCGGAGCATCTGGGGATAGACAGCAGCCTCGTGGTGGTAGCTTCCACCGGTGTAATAGGACAGCCCCTCGATCTTGAGCCAATAAAGAACGGGATGCCTTCCCTTATAGACGCTGTCTCCGAAGACGGAAATATGGAAGCCGCCGAAGGGATCATGACGACGGATACCGTAGTCAAGGAAGCCGCAGTCGAGTTTGAGATCGGCGGGAAAATATGCAGGCTTGGAGGCATGGCCAAGGGCAGCGGCATGATACATCCGGACATGGCTACGATGCTGGTATTCATAACTACAGATGTTAGCATCTCACCCGAGATGCTTGATAAAGCGCTTAAGGGCGATGTCAACGAGACCTTCAACATGCTGAGCGTCGACGGCGATACATCTACTAACGATATGGTCACAGTCCTCGCGAACGGGATGGCGGGAAATGAAACGATCGTATCAGAGGGAGACGACTTCAGCCTGTTCATGAAGGCTCTCAATTCCGTCACCGTGAGTCTGTGCAGGATGATAGCCGGCGACGGGGAAGGGGCGACGAAGCTCCTTGAATGCAGCGTCACGGGAGCCGCCGATATAAAGACGGCAAAAACGGTCGCGAAGAGCGTAATATGTTCGAGTCTTCTTAAAGCTGCCATGTTTGGAGCCGATGCCAACTGGGGAAGGGTGCTCTGCGCCATAGGGTACAGCGGTGCCGATATCGATCCCTTAAAGGTGGATGTTTCATTCAAGAGCCCGGCAGGAGAGATAGAGGTCTGCAGAAACGGCAGCGGTGTGGATTTTTCCGAGGATGAAGCGAAGAAGATACTCCTCGAGAAGGAGATAGAGATAAAAGTAGGCCTGAACAGCGGAAACTGTGCATCAAAGGCCTGGGGATGCGATCTTACATACGATTATGTGAAGATAAACGGGGATTACCGTACATAGGAGAAGGTTATGGCAGTTTTCACGAACAGGGAGAGGGCGGACGTTCTGTGTCAGGCGCTCCCGTACATAAAAAGGTATAACGGAAAGACGGTCGTCATAAAATACGGCGGGAATGCCATGACTGACGACATGCTCAAACAGCAGATGATGGAGGACATGGTGCTCCTATGGCTCATAGGAGTGAAGGTGGTGCTGGTCCACGGAGGAGGCCCCGAGATAAGCGACCTCATGAAGAAACTCGGCAAGAAGCCCGAATTCATAGACGGGCTGAGAGTGACCGACAAGGAGACCGTGGATATAGTGCAGATGGTGCTCACGGGAAAGGTGAACAAGACTCTTGTAAATCTTATCGAGATGAAGGGTGGAAAGGCTGTCGGCATATCCGGTATGGACGGGAGGCTCATCGAGGCAAAGCCCAAGGATCCGAGACTCGGATATGTGGGAGAGATAACCAAGATCAATATCGGACCTGTCACGGACCTTCTCGAAAAGGGATATATCCCTGTGATATCGACCGTGGGATGCGACGAGGAAGGGAACACCTACAACATAAACGGGGATACTGCGGCTGCCCATATAGCGGGAGCTCTCAACGCTGAAAGGCTCATCATGATGACCGACACCGCAGGCATACTTGCAGACAAGAACGATCCCAATTCACTTATGCCCGAACTTACAGTGTCAGAGGCAAAGGGCCTGTATAAAAAAGGCATTATAGACGGGGGGATGATCCCCAAGGTCGAATGCTGCATAGAAGCCATAAAACGCGGTGTGAAGAATGTCGTCATAATGGACGGTACAGTCATGCACTCGATACTTATGGAGCTACTCACCGATGAAGGTGCGGGCACCATGATAATGGAGGATAAGTGAAATTGAATACTAAGGAAAAAGACAGAAAATATATAATGCACACATATAACCGTTTCCCGATAGAGATAGTATCAGGAAAGGGCTCTCTCGTATATGATGAAAACGGAAAAGAGTATATCGATATGGGCTCAGGGATAGGTGTCACCGCATTCGGCATAGCGGACGAGATATGGAGGGATGCGATAATAGAACAGACGTCGAAGGTCCAGCATATGTCCAATCTGTACTATACAGGCCCCTGCGCTGAACTGGCTGAGCAGCTTTGCGAAAGGACGGGACTGAAAAAAGTTTTCCTCTCGAATTCAGGCGCTGAGTCGAACGAGTGCGCGATCAAAGTCGCCAGGAAATACGCCGCGGACAAATACGGAAGCCAGAGGAATATCATCATTACACTTAACAACAGCTTCCACGGAAGGACCCTGACAACGCTTGCAGCAACAGGACAGGAGCACTATCATGAGCTGTTCACCCCGCTGACTCCAGGATTCATAAGTGTTGACGCAGGTGATCTTGAAAGCATAAAAAACCTTGTCTCAGACGGGAATATAGCAGCTGTACTTATAGAGTGCATACAGGGCGAAGGGGGAGTCATCCCGCTTGAAAAGGGATTCGTCAAAGCTCTTTATGATCTATGCCAGGAAAACGATGTCCTCTTCATGGTAGACGAGGTACAGACCGGCAACGGAAGGACAGGAAAGCTCTATTCATACATGAATTACGGCATAGTTCCGGATGTGTTCTCTACTGCGAAAGGACTTGCGGGAGGGCTGCCGCTAGGAGCTACGGTGGTAGGAGAGAAGGCTGAGTCCTGCCTCGGATTCGGAGACCATGGCTCTACCTTCGGAGGTAATCCCGTGAGCTGCGCCGCTGCGCTTTCAGTTATCAACAGGATCGATGATGAACTGCTTGATTCTGTGATGGAGAAGAGCAGCTATGTGTTCGAAGCTCTGAAGGATGCCGAAGGCGTGACCGACGTCACCGGCATGGGTCTTATGATCGGGATCAAAACAAAAGCCCCTGCAGGCGAGATGGTAAAACGACTTAATGAAAAAGGAGTCCTTTGCCTTACCGCAAAGGACAAGGTGAGGCTGCTGCCTGCTCTGAACATACCTATGAAGATCCTTAAAAAGGCTGTTGAGATCATAAAAGAAACGGTCAGTGAATAAGGCTAAGATACAGAGTGACCAATACAAAAAGCAGAGGAACGATGATACAGTCCTCTGCTTTTTGTTATGTATAGGTCCTTATGATATCTTTATCAAAAACAATTACTGATCCTCTTAATGTTTTTCTAATCTGTCGATGAATCCCTGACTGTCTTTTATATAGTCGTTGTCTTTAGTCTTTATCGAGACCTGACCTGATGAGGGCTTTCCGAGGAGACTGTCCAGGGCTCTGATCTTACCCATATAATCGTTTTTGCCCATGTGGGTCACTACATAATAAACATCATCAGGCATCTTATCGCTGTATTTCTTTATAAGGGCCTTCCCTATGGCGCAGGGGCCCTCCACCCAGACGGGCATGCCTATTATCACACGGTCATAGGATTTGAGGTCTGGAGCGCCTTTTATGGTCACTTTGCTGACGGAATTCCTGACCGTAGCAAAGCAGGCTCCCACATATCCAAGGAAGCCTTTCCTGTCCTTGCCGTCAGTGTACTCGGCAAGGTCGGCTCCTGTTGAGGCTGCGATGTTTTCCATTATCTCTTTAGTGATGCCGGTCCTTGTATAATATAAGCACAGTGTTTTCATATGATCCTCCATCATTACTGTTATAGGATAGTGATTTTATTATCTGTCATTCCCTGATCTGAACGCCGTTGAGCTTCAGAACGGCCACGGCAGATAGGCCGAAAGAGTGGCTAATAACACAGCGGGAAGCATGTTTGCGACGCGTATGGTCTTTCCCCACACAAGGTTGACGCCGACACAGAATATCAATACTGAACCTATAAGCGAGAGATAGGCTACTGCAAGGTCCGTCATAACAGGGGAGATCAGTTTTGCCAAAAGCGTTATTATGCCTTCAAAGAAAAGGACGGGTATGGCGGAAAAGGCGCTTCCTTTTCCAAGTGATGAAGTCATCACGGCAACGATAATGAAGTCAAGGACGGCCTTTACTGCCAGTGTGGTGTAGTCGCCGGTGATACCGTCCTCAATAGCGCCGACCACGGCCATCGCTCCGATGCAGACAGTCAGCGACGTGGTGACGAAAGCGTTCACGAATCCGCTGTCACCGCTGTTCCCGGTCTTCTGTTTTAGCCATTCCCCGAATCTTTCGAATCCTTTTTCTATACCTATAGCTTCGCCGATGATGGTGCCCAGAGCAAGACACAGCACTATAAGCATTGACTTCCCGCTCACGAGAGCATTCCCGTCGACTGACATCATGCCCTCAACCGCTCCTGCTATGGCTATGAACAGAACGCTGATCCCGCAGGCCTTGTTAAGCGAGTCCTGCTGTTCTTTCTTAAAAAGCCTTCCCGCAAAGTGCCCGATCAATCCTCCGAGAATGATCGCGGCAGTATTGATGACCGTTCCCAATCCAATCATGAAGACCACCCTTGTATTGTTCATCAGGTTAATCTTACCATGATTTTATAATGGCTGCATTAAGATAGGCCGGTGATTAATTAAATTCCTGAAGACTGATGCTGCAGGATGTTTTTGTATCCTTGGTATATGTTTTTTATATATTGTCCGGTTGTGTTATTATACATATATAAGCGTTTATTTGGGAGAGACATTTATGATAACGGGAGACGTAAGGCCCTACCTTGAAGGTAAAAAAAGCCCGGTAAAACTCGGAAAAGATGAGTTTTCCTTTTCCGTTATGTGCCTTGACCACGGGCACATCTACGGCATGACCGACGCGCTTTCAAGAGCCGGTGCAACATTAAGATACGTTTATGACAGCGATATAAAAAAAGCGGAGGCTTTCAAAAAGGCTTTCCCTCAGGCAGTTCTTGCAAGATGCGAGGAAGAGGTCCTGTCCGATGACAAGACGCTGCTCATAGCAGGGGCAGCCGTCACGAGCAGGAGATGCGAACTCGGGATAAAGGCGATGAAGGCAGGGAAGGACTACTTTACCGACAAGGCTCCTTTCACTGAGCTTTCCCAGCTTGAAGAGGCAAGGAAGGCGATAAAGGAGACCGGCAGGAGATACATGGTCTATTATTCCGAGAGGCTGCATGCAGAGTCTGCCGTCCTTGCCGGATATATGATAGAGCAGGGGAAGATAGGAAGGGTCCTGTCTGTAAACGGCTTCGGTCCCCACAGGTTAAGTCCGAAGGACAGACCGGAATGGTTCTTCAAAAAGAAGGAATACGGAGGCATACTCTGCGACATAGGGAGCCATCAGATCGAGCAGTATCTTTTCTTCGCCGGTGAAGATGATGCGGAGGTCGTCTCTTCAAGAGTGGCCAACTACGCTCATCCCGATTACCCCGAGCTTGAGGACTACGGCGACTGCATGATAACCGGGAAAAACGGTACCTCCAACTATTTCAGGGTCGACTGGTTCACTCCGGATGGCCTCAGGACGTGGGGCGACGGAAGGACTTTCATACTCGGTACCGAGGGATATATCGAGATACGGAAATATATAGACATAGCTCACGGCAATGTCGTCAAGGACCGTGTTTTCCTCGTAAACGGGAAAGGAGAGCAGTGCTTCGATGCCGAGGGGAAGACCGGGTTCCCGTTCTTTAACGGGTTCCTGCTCGATCTTATAAACAGGACAGAGAATGCCATGACCCAGGAGCATGCCCTTAAGGCCGCCGAGCTCTGCCTCAAGGCTGAGGCCAGCGCTGTTAACATAGGCTGAATGTGATAGAATCAGACGTACATGTAATGACAAGGATATAAGGAGAAGGATCATATGGAGAGTATAAAGGTAAAAAAACTTTTCTTGGACAGCACCATCCCAAAAAGGGCTTCGGACGAAGCTGCGGGATATGACATATATTCGCATGATGAGGTAAGTATCAAGCCGGAAGAGACCGTCAAGGTATCTTCGGGGATAGCCGTATCGCTGCCAAAAGGATACTTCGGGGCTGTTTTCGCGAGGAGCGGTCTTGCCTTAAAGCAGGGCCTAAGACCCGCGAACTGTGTCGGTGTCATAGACAGCGATTACAGGGGCGAGGTGATAGTTGCCCTTCATAACGATTCGGATACTGAAAGACAGGTGACAAAAGGGGAGAGGATAGCCCAGCTCGTCATCATCCCGTGCTTCACGCCTGAACTTGAGGAATCGGAAGATCTCGATGAGACTCACCGCGGAGAAGGCGGATTCGGCTCGACCGGGATCTGAAACACTTAAATATAGGAGAAAGAATTGAAAATAATACATCTGTCTGATCTTCATATAGGAAAGACCGTGCACGGGTTTTCGATGACGGATGATCAGAGACATATCTTTGATGAGATACTTAAGATAATCGACAGTGAGTCGCCTGACGCTGTGATCATGGCCGGCGATATCTACGACAGGACAGTTCCTTCCGCTGAAGCTGTAAGGCTTTTCGACGGATTCCTGTACGAAGTTACAAGAAGGGATACTTCCGTATTCATAATAAGCGGTAACCATGATTCGGCTGACCGTGTCGCGTTCGGCGGCAGGCTGATGTCAAAGAGCAGAGTATACATTTCCCCGTCCTACCGCGGTGCGGAGGATCCTGTCGTCCTTCATGACGATAAGGGGGAAGTGCGTTTTTATATGCTTCCCTTCATAAAGCCTTCGCACGTAAGGGCGGCGTTTGACGAGGACGATATAGATACCTATGAGGACGCAGTAAAAAGGGCAGTTGAAAAGATGGATATCGATCAGTCCGTGAGGAACGTCCTTATAGCCCATCAGACGGTCACAGGAGCTGAAAGGAGCGAATCCGAGGATATAGCGGTAGGAGGCGTGGACTCCGTCGACGCCCATATCTTTGACAGCTTCGATTATGTGGCTTTAGGCCATCTGCACAGACCGCAGTCTGTTCTTAAGGAAACGGTAAGATACTCAGGGTCACCTCTCAAATACTCGTTCTCAGAGGCCGATCACGACAAGTCGGTAACGGTCGTTTCATTGATGGAGAAGGGAAACACATCGGTCAGCACCGTGCCGTTAAGACCGCTAAGAGACATGCTGATCATAAGAGGCACATATATGGAGCTAACCGACAGATCCTTTTACAGGGATATTGACAGGAATGCGTATATAAAGGCAGTCCTCACCGATGAGGACGACGTACCCGATGCGATGAGCAGGCTCAGGACCGTCTATCCGAACATCATGGCCATAGACTATGACAACTTAAGGACAAGGAGCCGGTCCTTCGTCTCTGCGGCAGAAGATACTGAAAAAAAGAGCGAGATCGATCTGTTCGATGACCTGTTCTTTACCCAGAACGGGCAGCGCATGTCACCTGAGCAGAGGGAAGCCGCGGAAGAGATCTTAAGCGAACTTAAGGAAAGGGAAAGATAATGAGGCCATTAAGACTTACGATTTCAGCTTTCGGGCCGTATGTAAGAAGAACGGTCCTCGATATGGATAAACTTGGCGTGAGCGGCCTCTATCTCATAACAGGCGATACGGGGGCCGGCAAGACGACCCTTTTTGACGCCATCACCTACGCGCTTTACGGTGAGCCGAGCGGTACCGTAAGGGACAATACGATGTTAAGGTCCAAATATGCCGACGATGATACACCGACTGAAGTCGAGCTCGTATTCACGCATAACGGGAAGGAATATACGGTAAGAAGGAATCCGGAATATCAGAGAAGGAAGATGAGAGGCGATGGATTCACAAGCGTTTCCGCATCAGCTGAGCTCATAATGCCGGACGGTACCGTCATCTCAAAGAGGGGCGAGGTCAATGAAGCCGTAACAGGGATAATCGGGGTGTCGAGGTCCCAGTTCTCTCAGATAGCCATGATAGCCCAGGGGGACTTTTTAAAAGTCCTTAACGCCGACACAAGAACGAGGCAGGAGATATTCAGGAACATATTCGGCACCGGTCTCTTCAGCGATTTCCAGGATAAGCTCAAGGAGAAGACAAGGGAGCTAGGCCAGAGGCTGCAGCTGATAAACAACAGTATCTATCAGTATATCTCCCAGATCATGTCGGACGGAGAAGCAATAACTGAGGACGATCTCGGAAACGGCAGGTTTGCAACGATTGAGATATCGGCCATAACCGAGAAGCTTAAGGACCTTATCGAAAGAGACAGTAAACTTATAAAGGAAAACAGGAAGAAGTCCGCCGCCGCCGGTGAGCTCTCGCAAAGGCTCGTATCGGAGATCGGTAAAGCAGCCGAACGTGAGGAACTGCGGAAGAGCATCGAAAAAGAGACTGCCGAGCTTGAGAAGAAGCGGGAGGAACTAAGCGCAGGCGAAGCCGCGCTTAAAACAGCCGGATCGTCACTGCCCGACGCTGAAAAGATGACGAAGGAAGCGTCTTCGTTAAGGACCATTCTGCCGCTCTACAGGGAACTCAGCGATGTTGTGATGACCAGGGAAGGGTCAGCTCAAAAACTCGTGACGGCAAAAAAAGCTCGCGCTGACCTTGAGGCTCAGATAAACGCCAGGAACACAAGGCTAGAGGAACTGAGAGCCTCAGCCAGGTCAAGGGAAAAAGCCGGTGAGGAAAAGCTGGCTCTCATAAACGAAAAGGAGACCTCTGAGGACAGAAGGAACAGATTAAGAGCGCTTTTTAAGGATCACAGGGAATGCAGGGCCCTTTTTGACGCACTTAAAAAGGCGCAGAAGGAATATGCCGAAAAGAGCCTGGATCAGGAAAGACTCAAAAAAGAGGCAGGAACACTGAGGAAGCTCTTTAATGACGAACAGGCCGGTATAATGGCAAGTTCCCTTAAGGAAGGTGAGCCCTGTCCTGTCTGCGGTTCCGTCCATCATCCGGATCTTGCCCATATATCCAAGGAAGCACCGTCGCAGGATGAGGTGGAAAAGGCTGAGGCTGACGCCGAAAACGCACTTACGGAAGCAAATGAGAAGAGCAGGGAAGCCGGAGAGTTGAGAGCCCGCTTTGAATCGAAAAAAGAAGCTTTCATGGATGCGGTGAGCTCTCTTGTGCAGATAAGCTCTTTTGAAACAGCTGACGCAGAGATCATAAGATATGGAGAAGATGAAAAGCTGCATATAAACGAACTCGAGCAGAAGATAAAGGAAAAGGACGAGGCCATAAAGATAAGGGAAGATGCCTTAAAGGACATTGAGGCCATGGAGAAAGAGGTCAGCAGCGCCAGGGAAAGTTTGTCTGAAAAAGCTGAAGAGATATCCTCGCTGATCTCTCTCATATCGAGTCTTGACGATCAGATAGATACAAGAAAAAAAGGTCTTAAGTATAAGGACATGGAAGAGGCCGAAGCTGTCGCCTTAAAGCTCGAACTGGATGCGGAAAAGATAACAGCGTCTTATGAATCCGCAAGGAAGACTGCTGATGAGGCGAGGCTCAGGCTGACAGAGATATCCGCCGGGCTAATGAAGCTGAAGGCCGAGTTCGATAAGGGGATCGATTACGATACAGGACTTCTTATTGAACAGAAAAAGAAGAACGATGAAGATATAAGTCTGATCAACTCGGAATATGATGCCGCTCTGCCCAGGCTGACATCAAATACAGCCCTTCTTGAGAATATCATAAAGAATTCGGAGGACCTTGCTGTGACCGAGGAACGGTTCCGTATGATGAAGACTCTGTCGGATACCGCGAACGGCTCGCTTTCAAACAAGGATAAGATCATGCTTGAGACCTATGTCCAGATGAACTATTTCGACCGGATCATAAGAAGGGCAAATGTCCATCTGATGAGCATGTCGGGCGGGAAATACGACCTCAAGAGGAGCGAGAATGCAAGGGACAACCGGTCCCAGACGGGTCTAGGGCTAAACGTCATAGACCATTACAACGGCACCGAAAGGAGCGTAAGATCCCTTTCCGGAGGTGAATCGTTTCTCGCTTCCCTTTGCCTGGCGCTTGGCCTTTCCGAGGAGATCCAGGCGTCCGCGGGAGGGATCAGCCTTGACGTGATGTTCGTCGACGAGGGCTTCGGTTCCCTTGACGAGGAGATACTTGAGCAGGCAATGAGGGCCCTCAAGAGCCTCTCGAGCGGGAACAGGCTCATAGGCATAATATCCCACGTGGAGGAGCTGAGACGGGAGATAGACAAGCAGGTCATCGTAAGGAAGGAAGCCTCGGGCGGGAGCACTGCCGAGATCGTGATACAGTAAATCAAAAACATTTTAAAAGTTGGGTTTGACTTTTTATAAGAGTCGTTGTATTATACAAAAGGTATCTGGGTGTGGCGCAGTTTGGTAGCGTGCTTGAATGGGGTTCAAGAGGCCGGAGGTTCAAATCCTCTCACCCAGACCACTTTTTTATAAAGGTGCAGAGCTGTGATGCCCTGCATCTTTTTTGTTTGAAATAAATACCCCGGTCTGATATATTCTTGATATAAAAACGGATCGCCGGAGGCATATAAATGAAGATCTCTAAACTATTGCTCATAACCATGACTGTTGTTATTTTAGTGTCTGCTGCTTCATGCGGGACAAAGGAAGAAGCTGTTCCCGAACCTACGGAAGCAGTCACTGAAGTTCCTGAAAAGACAGATGCTCCTGTGGCAAAAGAATCTGCAGCAGCTACTGAAGAGGCAGTGCCTTTAAAGACCGATATGCCTGAGGAAGTGGTTTCTGAGACAACAGCTCCCGAGGAGACAAAAGAGCCTGAAGAAGTGACTGAAACGGAAGCTGAAAATGAGGAAGACATCATAGTGGAATATCCGCCGCTCGATGTGCTGGATTATCTCAGCGAACCCGGTGAGGATCTTGTTTCCGAGCTTGAGGAGACGGCAGGCTATATGCAGGGCGTTACAAAGTACGATGATCCCGAATATCCGCTTGCCGCATATAAGGGCAAGGGGCTCTTCATGGGATACGACAGCGAAAAGGGCATGAAGATAATAATAAGCAAAAACGCGCCCGTAAAGGTATACCCCGTTGAGCTTAATATGGGCATGGACGAGATAGAGGAACAGTTCAGGAACAACTTTGACGGAGGGTATGAGATCACATCCGAGGATGACGGGAAAAAGATCACGGTGACGATGGGAAAAGGGATATCCTACGTCTTCATATCCGATGATGCGGGAAAGATAGCTTCGATAGAATACACTGACAAATGATGCCGGGGTGACATATATGACAGCTTCAAATGAGATAAGGACCGGTTACAATACACCCTTCATTTCAAACAGGGCGGACCCGTATATCGTAAGGCATACGGACGGGAATTACTATTTCACCGCGACGTCGCCTCTTTATGACAGGATAATAATAAGAAAGAGCGGAACGCTCATGGGTCTTAAGGACGCACCTGAGCATGTTATCTGGGAAAGGCATGAAAAGGGCAACATGAGCAAGCATATATGGGCTCCCGAGCTCCATTACATAGACGGCTCATGGTATATTTATTTCGCCGCGTCGAGGGTAAGCTCGAAATGGCGCTTAAGGCCGTATATCTTTAAATGCAGGGGACAGGATCCCGTAAACGACAGATGGGACGAGATGGGGCAGATAAGGTGCGCCGACGACGATATATATTCGTTCAGGGCGTTCAGTCTCGACTCGACAGTGTTCTCCCACAGGGGAAAGCTCTATATCATCTGGGCTGAGAAGGTGAGCGTCGGCATACAGATCTCGAACCTGTATATAGCCGAGATGGAGAGCCCCTTAAAGCTTAAGACCTGCCAGGTGCTGCTCACGACTCCCGACTATGACTGGGAGAGAAGGGATATCTGGGTCAACGAAGGACCTGCCGTCATAAAACACGGCGGCAAGATATACGTGACCTATTCCGCAAGCGCAACAGGAGAGTGCTACTGCATGGGCATGCTCGAGATAAATGAGGACGAGGACATCCTTGACCCCAGAGCCTGGAAAAAGAGAAGGCAGCCGGTGCTTAAAAGCGATCCCGAAAAAGGCTTTTTCGGTCCCGGGCACAACAGCTTCACTTATCTTCCCGACGGTACGCCCGTATGCGTATTCCATGCGAGGACATACAGCGAGATAGAGGGCGACCCCCTTGACGATCCCAACAGGCACTGCTTCATAATGAAGGTAAAATGGAATAGTGACGGATCGCCGGTTTTCAGTTTTGATGATATTCTGACTTAAAATTAACTTAAAATGCAATTTTGACAAATGATATATTTCAGAAAAGCGGGCACGAGCCTGTTTTTTTGTTTGACAACGGAAGCCGTATATATTAAACTTTAAATAGTTGCATACGCAACTAATTTTATGCCTGCGTCTTTCAGATTTAAAAAGAGGTGAAGCATATGCCTAAGATCACAAGAGACCTTAACGTCCTTGCGCGGTGTTCGGTGTATTTCAGGGGAAGATCCTTTGAGAAGATCGGGATATCCGCGAACCAGTATTCATATATACTTTCAGTCATCAACAATCCGGGGATAACCCAGGACGGACTTTCAAAGCTGCTGTTCGTAAACAAGAGCAATGCTGCAAGGCAGCTAAAGGAGCTTGAGCAGAACGGCTTCATAATAAGGAAGCAGGGGCAGGACAAGAGGGTCATGTATGTATATCCGACGGAAAAGGCAGAGGAGATAAAGCCTGAGATACTGCGTGTCTTAAGGGAATGGAACAGCCTTATAACTGAAGGGATGACCGAGGAGGAGCTTGCGCTTCTTGAGAAGATGCTGGACAGGATAACCGACAGGGCTAAAGATTATGTACAGGGAAAGGAAAGACAATGCACACCATAATCCGATACATAAAGCCGTATAAGACAAAGATGATCATAGGGACGTCGATAAAGTTCATCGGCGCGATCATGGACCTTTTCATTCCTTATCTTCTTGCCCATATCATAGACAACGTGGTCCCGCTTAAAGATCCTAAGCTCATCTTCCTCTGGGGAGGAGGGATGATCCTTTTCTCTATACTCGCGTGGGCCACGAACGTCAACGCGAACCAGAGGGCAAGCCGAATAGCGGCTGACGCCACGAGGGAGATAAGGCACGACACCTTCTCAAAGATATCGTATCTTTCAAGCAGACAGCTCGATGAATTTACCGTCCCGTCACTCGTGTCAAGGCTGACCTCGGACACATACAACATACATAGGTTCCTTGGCATGATACAGAGGATGGGCGTGAGGGCCCCGTTCCTGCTCATAGGCGGGATAATAATAACATTCACGCTTGAGCCTGTACTTACCCTGATACAGGTCGCGATCCTTCCCGTGATATGCGTGATAGTCTACTTCGTATCCAGGAAGGGAATACCGATGTTCAACGACCTGCACAGATCGGTCGACGGTCTTGTAAGGATAGTGCAGGAGAACTGCATAGGCATAAGGGTCATAAAGGCTCTCTCAAAGACGGATTACGAGATCGGCCATTTCAAGGACATAAACGAAGAGGTCTCGGACAAGGACGAGCACGCGACTGCGGTCATGAGCATAACCGGGCCCTGCATGAACTTTATCCTGAACTTCGGAGTCACAATCATCCTCATAGTAGGAGCCTACAGGGTCAACGCCGGCATATCCCAGGTGGGCAAGCTCATAGCGTTCCAGACCTACGTTACGATAATACTTAACGCTATGCTCTCGGTCACGAGGATATTCATGATGTACTCGAGGGCGTCCTCGTCCGCGGACAGGATAGGAGAGGTGCTTGCGGCAAAGGACGGAATGCCGTTAGGCACACCTGACAGAAAGGAGACAGACAGCCATATAGAATTCGAGAACGTCTCATTCTCCTACAACAAGATCAGGAACAACATAAACGATCTGTCCTTCAGCTTAAAGCACGGACAGACGCTCGGCATCATAGGTGCTACGGGCTCAGGTAAGTCCACGCTCATACAGCTGCTATTAAGATTCTATGACCCGCAGAAGGGCGTGATCAGGATCAACGGCGAGGACATAAAGGGAATGGCTCCCGAAGTCCTCTACACGAAGTTCGGAATAGCCTTCCAGAACGATATACTGCTGGCCGATACGATAAAGGAGAATATCGTCTACGGCCGTGAAGGGATCACTGATGAGAGCATTGAGAAGGCAATAGAGGCAGCCCAGGCGAAGAACTTCATAGACGAGCTCGAGGAAGGCGTGATGCACGAGCTCACGATCAAGGGTGCCAATATAAGCGGTGGACAGAAGCAGAGGGTGCTCATATCGAGAGCTCTCGCGGGAGACCCCGAGATACTCATCCTCGACGACAGCTCGAGCGCTCTTGACTATAAGACAGACGCTGCCTTAAGACAGGCTATTAACAGGGACTTCAAGGATACGACCACCATAATAGTCGCGCAGAGGATTAGTTCCATAATGAACGCTGACGATATCATCGTACTTGAGCAGGGCAATGTCGTTGGACACGGCAGGCATGAAGATCTTATGAGGGACTGCAAAGAATACGCGGACATCTATGATCTTCAGATGGGAGGCTGATATGGACAGATTCGACAGGGAAAGATCAAGAAGGAACTATACGACGGGTCAGATACTTAAGAGGCTGCTTCAGTACATGGCGAAGCATAAGCTCCTAATGTTCATGGGTTTCCTTTTGACCCTCGCCAGCAACATATTCAACCTCGTAGGCCCCACGCTTTCCGGATATGCCGTAAACGCCATAGAGCCGGGACCCGGCAAGGTCGATTTCGATACCGTAATATTCTACTCGGTGCTCATGATAATCCTCTACGCCGTCTCATCGGTATTCCAGTACATACAGGGAAGGATAATGCAGAGGCTCTCGATGAGAGTGTCCTATGAGTTAAGGCGGGACCTTTTCAATAAGCTGCTTACGCTTCCCGTGGGATTCTTTGACAAGACCCAGACGGGAGACATCATAAGCGTGATAAACTACGACGTCGATACCATATCGACCTCGCTCTCAACAGACCTGCTGCAGATCTCGACGAGCCTTATAACCGTCCTCGGTTCCCTTTACATGATGCTCACGATATCGCCCGTGATGGTGCTGGTATTCGTCTTCACGATACCGGTCTCGATACTGTTCACCATATACAGATCCAAGACCATGAGACCTCTCTTCCATAAGAGGAGCAGGAAGCTCGGCGAGATGAACGGTTTCGTTGAAGAGGTGACCTCGGGACAGAAGACGACCAAGGCCTACCATCAGGAGCAGACGATGATAAGCCGTTTCGACATAAAGAACGGCGAGGCTGTCGAGGCATTCTTCATGACAGAATACTACGGGGCAAAAATGGGTCCCACGGTCAACTTCATAAACAACATCTCGCTTTCGCTCGTCAGCGTATTCGGAGCGCTGATGTACCTTAAGAATGTCATATCGCTCGGCGATCTTTCGTCCTTCGTGCTGTATTCGAGGAAGTTCTCCGGCCCTATAAACGAGGCCGCGAATATATTCTCCGAGCTGCAGAGCGCATTCTCGGCATCCAACAGGGTGTTTACGCTCATAGACGCCGATCCCGAGACTCAGGACCGTGAAGGCGCCTATGACCTTAAGGAGTGTGAGGGGAACGTAAAGATAGACCATGTCGACTTCAGCTATGATCCCGGCATCCCCATAATAAAGGACTTCAGCCTTGATGTTAAGAAGGGGCAGCTGATAGCCATTGTAGGCCCTACCGGGGCCGGCAAGACGACCATAGTGAACCTGCTCATGAGGTTCTACGATGTGGACAAAGGAGCGATATTTGTAGACGGCCATGACATAAGGGATCTTACAAGGAAGAGCCTCAGGCTCTCGTACTCGATGGTGCTCCAGGATACGTAGCTGTTCTACGGGACTATAAAGGAGAACATCACCTACGGCAAAGAGAACGTCACGATGGATGAGGTGGTGAATGCCTGCAAGGCGGCAAAGATACACGACTTCATAATGTCGCTGCCTAAAGGCTATGATACCGTGCTTTCCGACAACGCCGTCAATATCTCGAAGGGACAGAAGCAGCTGATAACGATAGCGAGGGCAATGCTGCTCGAGAGCAAGATGCTGATACTCGACGAGGCGACTTCGAACGTCGATACTCAGACCGAAAGGATGATACAGGACGCCATGTACGCGCTTATGGAAGGGAAGACATGCTTCGTCATAGCTCACAGGCTCTCGACTATAAGGAACGCGGACACGATCCTCGTCATGAACCACGGGCAGATCGTTGAGCAGGGCACGCACGAGGAGCTCATGGCAGCAGGGGGCTTCTACCACGATATGTATTATTCACAGTTCGCTTCGTATTAAAAAACACAGGATATAAGGCCGCTGCCTAACGGGACAGCGGCTTTTATAATGCCAGGAAACATGGAAATATGTCTAAACCCCTTATATACGGTACATGTATCATGGTATAATAAACTGATAAGCAATGGTCAGGACGGGATCTTATGGACATAAAGGAATTCATGCTTGAAGGAAAGGAAACAAGGAGCTTCACTCTTGGCGACAGGGAACAGCCAAAACAGGTGAGGCAGCTTTCCGATGCTGAATTTAAGGAGCTTTATCTCCATAAGGCCGTCAAATACGGTGTATGGAAAAAGATAACAGCCTTAAAAAGGGTGCTTTCATCCGAGCAGGACACCTATTCGTTCATATCCATGCTCATCTATGAGGTGAGGACAAAAAAGAGCGAGAGCGAAGAGCTTTTAAGGACCGCGCTTGAGCTCTATTCCGTGACAGAGGACGGGACAGAGGTCAAAAAAGATGAAGAGGATGAACGCGGCACAGCGGGATTCTATGAGCATGAGACCGGGACCGAAGTTCACACCGGCGGCGAGACCATAAGGAATTTCTCGATGGACCAGTACAGATCCATGAAGGATTTCTACAAGGAAGAGTATGTCTCATGGAGGAACAGCTTCAACAGGGGAGAGACACCGAGGGCTGAGATAAACTATATCATGATGTATATCTTCGAGGTGCTGAACGGAAGGGACAGGAGACCTGTTGCCGAATCCGTGAGACGCCTCATCTCGGCGTACAGCGATTCGTTCCAGGGCCTTGAAGAATTCCTGAGGAGATGGGTCGACGGTAACGGAGGCGAGACCGCGCGGGGAAGAGGAACTTCGTTTACCGATAAGGCCGGCTCAAGGTTCAAGTCAAGGGAGGAGCGTTTCGTTGATGAAGCTCTGGCATACAGGGACAGGGAGGGCACAGCCTGCCCGTTCGTCCCGTACCCGCAGAGGACTCTTTCCTTCAGCCTTCTCTCAGATGAAAGACTAAACTATTATCTGTACTTCAGGAGCGAGGCCAGAAAAGGCTCGTTTATAAGATCCGACACGGGATACGTGCTCCTTTACGCAAACGAGATAATAAACAATATAGGGACAGAACCCGGGGAGGGAGCGGACATGCTCATATCTCTCTTCGGAAACTATAAGGACAGCATTCCCGCCGTGAGGGAGGAGCTGCCTGGCTGGATAATCGACTATCTGACTTATTACGGCGTTGAAAGGGATATAAGGGAGATCTGTCTTAACACAAAGGGAGCGTATTTCGGGTCCAGATACGAGAAGATGCTCAATTACATGCTGAGGCAGAAGCCGCTCATCGTGAGCTATGACATGCTGCAGATCATGTCAGACTACTATCCCGACCAGAACAGATTCTACGAAGGCCATGAGGAGCTGTTCAACAGATTCATTCCCGAGGCTTTTTCCCTCATCGACTCCTTCATGAGAAGGGACGGAGGCCAGGGCATATACGACCGCTTCCTCTTAAAGAGGAGCTACAGGATATCGAGGTTTTTCGACCATGCCCTTTTCCTCAGGACAAAGGACGCGAAGGATACGGGATATATATATAACTTTACAAGCAACCTCAGCATGAGGGAGTTCGTAACGGGATTCTTCAGGACCGTGGAGAACGCCTTAAGGGATGCGGCGGGGGAAAAGTCGAAGCTCAGAAACGTGAAGTTCGACCCTGAGATGAAAAGACTCATTGAGAGCTATATCTCCCGCGAGATGAAGAAGGATGAGCCTCATGAGGAAGAGGAGAAGACCGACATAGTGATCGACGGAAGCAGGCTGAAGAAGGCCATGGCCGACGCGGAAAGGACCGTCGAGATGTTAAGTACCGACGGGCCTGCGGAGCTTCCCGGTCAGGATGAGAAGCAGCTTGCCATCATAGACTGCTTAGTGATGAACGGCGGAAGGGCTGACGAGAAAAGCTTAAGGGACGTCGATCCCGACTATATCCTCGCCATCGACAGCATAAACATGAGGTCTCTCATGGAGAACGACAGGATCCTTATAAACGACAATGAAGGGACCTTCACGATGGATGCCGAGCTCATGAAGAGATATGAGAAGAAAGTAGCGCCGTCGGGAAAAGTATCAAAAGAATATACGGAAAAGCCAAACGAGGGCGGACAGGATGTCTTTGATGCCATTGAGAAGGCGTTCATCAGCGCCGCGCTTGATGAGGATGAGGAGGAAATGAACAGGATCGCGCTGGAAAACGGCACGATGCCTGAGCTTATGGAAGAGGTCATAAACGAAAAGGCGCTTGACTCTTTCGGCGATATACTGCTTGAGGGCGGCTCTGTCATAGAGGATTACAGAGAAACGGCTCTTGAGATAACAGGAGGTAACTGACAGTGGCTATACCTAAAAGGATATCTACGACGCTTATAAATTCGCTTTCGAGCGGAGTTGTCCCGAGGACGGGGCTCGAGCATATAACGGTTGGACGGAAGGCAGAGATAGAAGCGCTGGTCTCGGATCTTGACAATATAAGCGAGGGGGCCGGGGGATTCAGGCTCATAACGGGAAGGTACGGCAGCGGCAAGAGCTTCCTCCTCCAGACCATAAGGAATTATGCTCTTGACAGAGGATTCATAACCGCGGACGCAGACCTGACTCCCGAAAGAAGGCTGACGGGATCGAAGGGCCAGGGGCTTGCCACATACAGGGAGCTCATGATCAACTTCGCCGCTAAGACGAGACCTGACGGCGGCGCTCTTGAGCTGATACTTCAGAAATGGATCGCGGGCTTAAGGAAGGATGTCAAGGACAGGAATCCCGATGCTGACGAATATACACTTGACAGCCTTGTAAGCGAGTCCATAAAAAAGACTTCTTCCGAGATGGTGGAACTGGTGCACGGCTTTGACTTTTCGAGGGTCATGGTAGCCTACTGGGAAGCCTTCAGGAATAACGACGCTGAGACAAGGCATGCCGCCTTAAGATGGTTAAGGGGCGAATTCAATACGAAAACGGAAGCGAAGAGATATCTTCCCACCGATTCGGTAATAAACGACGACACATGGTACGACTTCATAAAGCTCTGGGCGAGCTTCGTGTCAAAGATAGGGTACAAGGGGCTCGTCGTGTTCATAGACGAGTGCGTCAATCTTTACAAGATCCCGAACTCACAGTCTAGGAACGCTAACTACGAGAAGATACTATCGATATTCAACGATACCATGCAGGGGAAGGCGGATCACCTGTACTTCCTCATGGGCGGTACCCCGCAGTTCGTTGAGGACGAGAGGAGAGGCTTATTCAGCTATGATGCGTTAAGGAGCCGGCTGCTTCCCGGAAAGTATTCGGGGGAGGGCTTAAGGAACCTTGCTGCTCCTGTAATAAAGCTGACACAGCTGACGGACGAGGAGATGTTCCTGCTTCTAAAGAAGCTGACCCTGATACACGCCGGTCATTACGGATATGAGCCTTCGGTGTCGGATGAGGATATGATAGCTTTTCTTGAGAGCGCTCTTGGAAGAGTAGGAGCAAGGACGCTCCTTACTCCAAGAGAGATAATAAGGGACTACCTTGACGCACTCGATCTTTTAAGACAGAATCCGGGCGTTAAGTTCAAAGACGTGATAGGTACGACGATGGAAAAGGAACCTTTAAGTTCCAAGGATGATGTAGACGATTTTCTTATGGGGTTTGAGATCTGAAAATGGAAAAGACAAGCAGCAGCGTATTTGACAGGCTCGCGCCTTTCATACAGGAATATATCTACAGGAAGGGCTGGTCCGAGTTAAGGGAAGTGCAGGTTGAGGCGGCAAGGACGCTTTTTGAGACCGACCATCATCTTCTGCTTGCTTCGGGGACAGCAAGCGGAAAGACGGAGGCGGCGTTTTTCCCCGCGCTTACGGAGCTTTACAACGATCCGCCGACAAGCATAGGCATCTTATACATTGGGCCTCTGAAGGCGCTTATAAACGACCAGTTCGAAAGACTTGAGGAGCTGCTCGAGGACGCCCACATAAAGGTGACGCACTGGCACGGTGACGCGCCCCAGTCTAAAAAGACCGCTCTTGTAAGGGATCCCTCGGGAGTGCTTCAGATAACGCCCGAGTCTCTTGAGAGCATGCTCATGAACAAGACCAACGCCATAGTGAAGATGTTCCATGACTTAAGGTACATCATCATAGACGAGGTGCATGCCTTTATGGGCAGGGACCGCGGTAACCAGCTCATATGTGACATAAACAGGATAGAGAAGATGGCGGGCGTGCAGCCTGTAAGGATAGGGCTCTCCGCAACTCTCAAGGATTACGAGAACGCGGCCGAATGGCTAAGAGGCGGCTCTGACAGGGCCGTCGACGTGAACGATCTCGATATTAAAAGATCGCTCAGGCTCGCGGTCGAGCATTTCTCCATACCTGACGCCAAAAATGAGGTGCAGACCGAACAGGAGGCACAGGCCAAGGCTTCATACAACGGGTTCATATATGACTCGGTTCATAACAAGAAGTGCATAATCTTCACGAACAGCAGGGACTCCGCCGAGGAGGTCATAAGGGACATGAGGACCATCGCTGCAAAAAGGGGCGACAGGGACATCTTCTACGTCCATCACGGCAGCATCTCATCAGCTTTAAGGGAGGAAGCGGAGTTTGCCTTAAGGGAAGGCCCAGGGCCCGCGGTATCAGCCGCCACGCTGACTCTTGAGCTGGGCATAGACATAGGAGGTATGGACAGGATCGTCCAGATAGGGGCGCCTTATTCCTGCTCGAGCTTCGTACAGAGGCTCGGAAGATCGGGAAGGAGGGGCAATCCTTCCGAGATGATATTCGTAGGAGCCGAGACATTTGACGATACGGCCCCGCTGCCGGCAAAGATACCTTGGACGCTGTTAAGGGCAATAGCTGTCATAGAGCTTTATCTCAAGGAAAAATGGATCGAACCGGTGTACAACAAAAAGATGCCTTTGGGCCTTCTGTACCATCAGACGATGAGCATACTCAAGAGCCATACGAGCCTCGACAGGGATGAGCTTGCCTATGAGGTGCTGTCGCTTCCTCCTTTTAATGAGATCGAGCTCGAGGATTACGAGACCTTCCTTGATCACCTAATATATACGGGCCACATCGAAACAATGGATGAGGGCGACCTTATTATAGGAGAGACCGGGGAAAGGATCATAAGGAATTACCACTTCTACGCCATGTTCGAGGATGAGGAGGAATATTCGGTATTCGCGGGCACGGAAGAGCTCGGCAGCATAACGGAGATACCTCCCGCAGGATACGCGATGACGCTTGCGGGAAGGTCATGGAGGATACTTGAGGTCGACCATAAGCATAAGACCATACAGGTCGAGGAGATAAAGGGCTTCTCCGATACGCTATGGACCGGAGGGTTCGGAGACATCGATCCGAGGATATTAAAGAAGATGAAGGAAGTACTTGAAGGGAACGAGGAATATCCCTATTTAAGGCCGAATGCCGCGCTCAGGCTCAAAAAGGCGAGGAGACTCGCCCATGAGAGCGGGATGTTAAAAAGCCCTGTCATAGCCGCCGGCGGTGATACGATGTTCATAATACCCTGGATAGGCAGCAAGCAGTTCAGGACTCTTGACAGAGCGTTAAAATACATGTTGAGAGGGGATCTGAAGCTGAGGCATCTTATCCCTACCGAGCCTTATTACTTCAGCGTGGCGGGAGAGGTCTCTCCTGACACCCTTCTTGATGCCATCAAGTTCACCGCTAAAGGGGAATACGATCCCTTTCTGCTCTTAGGAAAAGACGAGGCTCCGCTCAACGGAAAGAACGATGAATTCGCTCCCGATGAGCTTCTGAGGAAAGCCTTCATAAAGGACGGGATCGACCTTGATTTCAAGGATATTTAAACAGCTTATTGTTAAAAAACAGTACATAATTTGTTTGTAAAATCTTAAACAAAAAGTTATAGAATAGTAGCAAATGAGAAGAGATTAAAAGGAATCGAAATATATCTGTTTTGGAAAGGATGATATTATGAACGGTTCAAGAAATGCTGGAAGAAAATTCCTGGTTGCAGCTGCGGCAGTTATAGTGCTGGTGCTCATAGTTGCTGGAGTGACGAGGTTCGCTTCGAACTATACGAGATACAAGGATGCCTATGAACAGGCAGAGATCACTGATGCAGGGGAAAAAGCTGAAGACCAGACCGATAAGACAGAGGATAAGATTGAGATAAGAGGTTCCACCTCGGACAGCAGTCAGTCTGATTCCGCAAAGGATAAGATCAGCGAGAATATCGAAGCCTCGATCAATAAGGATGACAAGAGCAGCAGGCTCCTTGAGATTCTTACACAGCCAGGCGAAGGCGAGATGACGCCTGAGGAGGCAGCTGAAAAAGTAACGCCTTCAATAGTCTGCATACAGAATTATCAGACTGTGACACAGTATATCACTGACGGCGGATACAATTTCGGAGGATTCAGCTTCGGCGGACGCAGAAGGGAAAACGGCTCTTCTATACAGCTTGCGGCTGAAGGCAGCGGCATCATCGTCTCCAAGGACGGTTACATAGCCACGAACGCGCATGTCATCGAAGGCGCAGAGCTCGTTAAGGTGGTTCTGAGCAACGGCGATATATATCAGGCTGAGATAATAGGCTCCGATACTGATACGGACCTGGCACTTCTGAAGATAAAAGCTACTGAACTTCCCGCGGCTACGATAGGCGATTCCTCGGCGATGAAGGTCGGGCAGTTCGTGCTGGCGATAGGAAATCCGGGCGGCAGCATGTATTCGAATTCCGTAACGTTCGGCATAGTTTCAGCTGTTCACAGAGAGCTGGACTATATCGGTCAGGGATATACGCTTGACATGATACAGACCGATGCCGCTATAAACCCCGGAAACAGCGGCGGTGCCCTTATAAACCTCAAGGGAGAGGTCGTTGGGATCTGCTCGATGAAATATGTGGATACTCAGTATGAGGGGATGGGTTTCGCTATATCAACCCAGGAAGCGATCCCGATCCTGAATGAGCTGCTCGAGAACGGACGCGTTACTTCAAGGAGCGCGCTTGGGATCACTGGCATGGCGCTCGATGAAGTATCGGCAAAGTACTATGATCTCGTTGAGGGCATGTATGTTTCGAACGTCACCTCCGATAAGGCTGGAGACCTTGAAGCCGGAGATGTTATAATCTCGATCGACGGAAAAGAGACCAAGACGCTTCAGGATCTGAAGAGCGTACTTAAAGGAAGAAAACCCGGTGAAACGGTAGAGGTGACTTATTACCGTTCCTCTGAGAAGGCGAACAGGACTACTACCGTCACACTTATAGCTCTCGACAGCGACTGAAGATAAGGAAATAAGGATACACAGGACCGGTGCATTACATGTGCTCCGGTCTTTTTGTACATATAGGAACTGTCATGTTCAATGTGAGGCAGTGTTGTGGTAAAATCAATAGTGTCGTAGATAATCATGAAAGGAACATTTTATGTCAAGACCTATAATCGCAGTCACTATAGGAGACCCTGCAGGCATCGGTCCTGAGATCGCTCTTCGGGCAGCGGCAGATCCCGAAGTGGTAAAAAGGACAAGGACCGTGCTCATTGGAAGCATGGACGTGATAAGAAGAGCCATGGGCTTTAACAGCATGCCTTCCCTTAAGCTAAACATCGTAAGCGACCCGGGAAAAGGGCTTTACGAGCCTGGGACTGTTGACATCATCGACTGCGGCATTAAGGGCCTGTCAGAGCTTCCAGTGGGGAAGATATCAGGCGAGTGCGGCAAGGCTTCCTTCCTGTATATAAAGAAAGCGGCAGAACTTGCTCTTGAGGGAAAAACGGACGCTGTAGCGACTGCTCCCATAAACAAGGAATCCCTAAAGGCGGGAGGAGTGCCGTATATAGGGCATACCGAGATACTTGAAGGGCTGTCTCATTCGAAGGACCCGGTAACTCTTTTTGAGGTGAACGGGCTAAGGGTATTCTTCCTTTCAAGACATATCCCGCTTTTTGAGGCGTGCAGGTTCGTCACGAAGGACAATATAAAAAACGCGGTAAGAAGATCGAAGGCTGTGCTCGATAAGCTGGGGATCATAGGAGGGACCATGGCTGTGGCTGGACTCAATCCCCATAGCGGTGAACATGGCCTTTTCGGAGATGAGGAAGTAAGGGAAATAATGCCCGCGGTAGAGGAACTGAAAAATGAGGGCATCGCCGTTGAAGGGCCTGTGAGCGCGGACTCCGTATTCCATCTGGCGCTTAAGGGAAGATACAACAGCGTACTGTCGCTTTACCATGATCAGGGTCATATAGCGACGAAGACACTCGATTTTGAAAGGACCATATCGGTAACAGGCGGACTGCCGTTCTTAAGGACATCCGTCGATCACGGCACGGCGTTCGACATAGCGGGAAAAGGTATCGCAAGTGAGACGAGCATGAAGGAAGCCATATTCATAGCGGCCAAATATGCTCCGTTCTACAGATAAAAGGGAAAAACGTTTTAAGGAGACGGCACATATGAAGTACGGAAATATAAAAAACGTTGACAAGAAGGTCTCAAGACTCATATACGGCTGCGCCATAGGGGATTTCTTCTCGGGCGGCGATATGAGCGAGATCCTCGACGCAGTGGTAGATGCGGGGATAAATACCCTTGACACAGCGCGTATCTACCGGCTCTCTGAAAAATCGGTAGGAGACTGGATGGAGAAGAGGGGAAACAGGGACGACCTGGTCATCCTGACAAAATGCGCCCATCCTCTTGAGGACGGGATAAAGAGGGTAAACAGGAAAGAGATACTTGATGACTTCAGGGTCTCGACCGGATACCTTAAGACAGGATATATAGATATATACATGATGCACAGAGACGATCCTGACTGCGATCTAAGAGACGTCATGGAGACTCTTTCGGAACTGCATGAAGCTGGAAAGATAGGCGCTATAGGTGCTTCGAACTGGACCTCCGACAGGATAGAGAAGGCAAACGAGACGGCATATAAGTACGGCCTTACCGAGATCACCGTGTCGAGCCCGCATTTAAGCGCCGTTGACCAGGTGAGAGACCCCTGGGCAGGCGGCGTGGTAACTATCACCGGTGAAAAGAACAGGTATCAGAGAGAATGGTACAGGGAGACGAAATTCCCTCTCATAGCTTACTCGAGCCTTGCCCACGGTTTCCTGTCGGGAAGGGTGACTGATGAGGAGAGCGCTAAAAGACTGCTCGATGAGTCAGCTGTCACTGGCTATGACTGCCCTGAGAACTATATCAAGCTTAAAAGGATAAGGGAAGTCGCGGAGAACAGGGGCAGCACCGTAGCTCTTGTATCAATGGCGTGGCTCTTCCATCAGGACATGGACGTGTATGCAGCTGTGAGTTCCCTTAACCCGGCAAGGATAAGAGAAAACGTCAAGGCTCTCGATATGGAGCTGACGAAAGAAGAACTGGAATATATTGAAGGCTGATGCCTTATAACTGATCATAAAGGAGAGGATATTTATGAATACTGTAGACAGGTTTTTAAAGTATGTTAAGTACGATACCAACTCGCTTCCGAACATAGATAAGGTCCCGAGCACGGAGAAACAGTTCGATCTGGCAAGGGAACTTGCAAAAGAGCTCAGGGAGATGGGAGCAGAGGACGTTATCTTAAGCGAATACTGCTATGTTTACGCTACTATACCAGCTACTACAAAGAAGCAGGTCCCTACGGTAGGTTTCATCGCACATATGGATACGATACCTGAGATATCGGGCAAAGATGTCAAGGCAAGGATCGTAAAGGATTATGACGGAAACGATATCCTCTTAAATGAGGAAAAGGATATATGGATGACTGTCTCCCAGTTCCCGTTTTTAAAGGACTATAAGGGAGAGGATCTTGTGGTCACCGACGGGACGACGCTTTTGGGCGCGGACGACAAGGCCGGAGTCGCCGAGATAATGGCGATGGCCGAGTATCTTTTAGATCATCCCGAGATAGAGCACGGAACGATAAAGATAGGTTTCACGCCCGATGAGGAAGTAGGACACGGGCCCAACGAGTTCGACGTGGATGGGTTCGGAGCTGATTTCGCATATACCATGGACGGAGGCCCGATAGGCAGCCTCAACTATGAGACATTCAACGCAGCCTCGGCTGTCGTGAAGATCAAGGGACTAAGCGTGCATCCCGGCTCCGCAAAGGACCAGATGAGAAATGCCGCCCTTATAGCGACAGAGTTCAACGCGCTCCTTCCCGCAAACGAGATACCCGCACATACGGAAGGCTATGAAGGCTTCTATCACCTTACTTCGATAAAGGGCGGTATAGAAGAAGCAGAGCTCGAGTATATAATTAGAGACCATGATATGGAGAAATTCGAGAAGAGGAAGGAGACCATGAGGATGGCCTGCGACCTTATAAACTTCAGATACGGCGAAGGCACCTGCACGGCTGAGATCGAAGACAGCTACTATAACATGAAAGAAAAGATCCTCCCCAGGTTCGAGATAGTGGAGAAGGTAGTGAGCGTATTTAAGAAGATGGGAATCGAGCCCAAGATCGAGCCTGTCAGAGGCGGTACAGACGGGTCAAGGCTCTCGTTCATGGGACTTCCGTGCCCGAACCTCTGTGCCGGAGGAGCAAACGGTCACGGCCGTTTCGAATTCGCTTCGGCAACACAGATGGAGAAGATCACTGAGTTCATGATCGAGCTCATTAAAAGCTTCTGCGAATAAGCATTAAGTTACAGCTCTTCCTGCAGTTTTATGCGGGAGGAGCTTTTTTTGTAAAAAGCTGTTGACAGAGACATATGAGTAGTCTATCATATGAATGAAGATAAATATGAATGATTGTTCACATGAACAAGCACTCAGATATATGTGAGGAACGGATACGATGAACCACGACCACGATACTATACTTAAGACCGTCAGGGACGAGCTTCCTACGGATGAGCTCATTTCCGATCTTGCTGACCTTTTCAAGCTTTTCGGGGATACTACGAGGGCTAAGATACTTTTTGCTCTTTTTGAATCTGAAATGTGTGTATGCGCCATCGCTGAGCTTCTGGGGATGACTCAGTCTGCGATCTCGCATCAGCTTAAGATACTCAAGAATGCGAATCTGGTCGGCAACAGAAGGGAAGGCAAAACGATATTCTATTTCCTTTCCGACGAGCATGTACATACCATCATAGCCCAGGGTTTTGACCATCTTATAGAAGAAAGAAAAACCAGATAAGGAGAAACGAGATGAAAAAGAATCTGAAGATCGAAGTGGACTGCGCAAACTGCGCGAGAAAGGTCGAGGAAGCTGTAGCGAAGATTGACGGAGTCAACAGCGTAAGAGTCAATTTCATCACACAGAGGATAACGCTTGACCTTACTGACGGCGATCAGGACAGGATCATGAAGGACATCAGAGCTGCTGCAAAACGTGTCGAGCCCGACTGCGTTATAGGCTGACAGGCATGAACGCAAAACAGAAAAAGACCCTTATAAGGATAATATCGGCTGTAGCTCTTGCTGTATGCTCGGCCATCATAAAGAAAGACATAATAAAGCTCATCCTGCTTATCGTCTCTTATCTCATAGCCGGATACGACGTTATCATATCGGCAGTGAAGGATATCATAAACGGTCAGCTCCTAAACGAAAAGTTCCTGATGACCGTAGCGACGATAGGTGCTTTTGCCATAAATGAGAGGACAGAGGCCTGCGCTGTCATGATATTCTATCAGATCGGTGAGCTTTTCCAGAGCATAGCGGTAGGAAAGAGCAGAAGATCCATTAGCGAGCTGATGGACCTTACCTCGGACACGGTCAATGTCATACGCGACGGCACAGAGATGACCGTAAACCCTTATGAGGTGGAGATCGGTGAGACGATAGTAGTAAGGCCAGGGGAAAAGATCCCGATAGACGGCCTGATAACAGAAGGCGAGACAGAGGTCGATACCTCATCCCTTACCGGCGAGAGCCTTCCCGCGGTAAAACGCGTCAGCGACAGGGCTGTCAGCGGATCGGTCAACATCTCAGGAGTAATAAAGATAAGGACTGAGAAGCCGTATGACGAGTCAACAGCTTCAAGGATAGCCGAGCTCGTAGGCAGCTCGCTTGACAAAAAGGCAAGGATAGACGATTTCGTAACGAGATTCGCTTCGGTATATACACCGATAGTGGTCGGAGGCGCGTTGCTCCTTGTCCTGATCCCCGTGATCTTCTTTAACGGGGAGATCGGTGTATGGGTAAGAAGAGCGCTCTCATTCCTGGTAGTGTCCTGTCCGTGCGCGCTCGTCGTCTCGGTACCGCTCTCATTCTTCGGAGGAGTGGGAAAAGCATCGAGGAACGGAATACTTGTAAAGGGTTCCGGATATATGGAGATGCTGTCAAAGATCGATACGGTGGTGTTTGACAAGACAGGCACCCTGACGAAAGGAAGCTTCGCGGTCGATGCCGTACACTCGGACGCTCTTTCCGAAGCTGAACTTCTTGATATCACGGCTCTTGCGGAATCATATTCGAACCATCCTGTAGCGCTGTCGGTATTAAAGGCGCATAAAGGGCATATCCATAAGGAACGGGTCGGTCACGTGACCGAGATCCCGGGCAAAGGGCTTAAGGCTGAGATAGACGGCGAAGAGTATTACGTAGGCAATCCTTCGCTTATGGACAGCATAGGTGCTGACTGGAAGCCTTGCCATCTGTCAGGGACGGCAGTCCATGTATCAAAAGGCAGTTCGTATCTCGGACATATAATAGTGAACGATGAGATCAAGGATGAGGCAGAGAAAGCTGTTGCAGAGCTTAAGGATAAGGGCATAAGGAAGACAGTACTTTTGACCGGTGACAGGAAAGACATAGCTGAGAAGACCGCAGGCGCCATAGGCATAGACTCGTATGAAGCCGAGCTCCTTCCCGAAGACAAGGTCACTGCTGTTGAGAAGCTTCTTGTTGATGGAAACAGGACGGCATTCTGCGGTGACGGGATAAATGACGCTCCTGTACTCGCCAGGGCAGACCTGGGGATAGCCATGGGAGGTATGGGAAGCGATGCCGCTATAGAGGCTGCTGATATAGTCCTTATGGATGACGACCTGCTTAAGATCCCCAAGGCTATTGAGATAGCTAAAAAGACGATGAGGATCGTCTATGAAAATATCATCCTGGCCATAGCTGTCAAGATCGTTATACTTATACTGAGCGCGCTCGGAGTTACCGGCATGTGGATCGCAGTGTTCGGCGACGTAGGCGTACTCATACTTGCAGTCATAAACTCCATGAGATCCCTTATATGACAAGCTGATATTAGGATCAAAAAGGCCCCGGTCCCTGATGCGGAACGGGGTCTTCTGCGTATAAGGCCTTTGTCAGATGCTGTCTGCTATGTCGTTGATCTCTTTTTTCATCTCGGCTATGAGATCTATGATCTCTCTTAGGGCCGTCTCCTTAGGTACCTTCATCTGTATCGTCTTATCCCTGGAGTTGATCTCAACAATACCGTCCTTGAGATTCCTGGGGCTGACGATGACCCTTATCGGTATGCCTAAAAGGTCTGCATCGGAGAACATGGCGCCGGCTCTGATGTTTCTGTCGTCATACATCACTTCCACACCTTTGTTCTCAAGTTCCTTATAGAGAGCGTCGGCAAATCCGTGTGCTTCTTCATCGTCGGAACGCACGCAGCAGATATGCACTTCCCAGGGAGCTATCGTGATAGGCCAGATAGGACCGTAGTCGTCATGACGGGCCTCGCAGACTGAAGCTGCGAGCCTGCCTACTCCTATTCCGTAGCATCCCATTATGGGGTAGTGGGCATTGCCTTCGCTGTCATAGTAGGTCATGTTCATTGCCTTTGAGTACTTGGTGCCCAGCTGGAAGATGTTTCCGACCTCGATGCCTCTTTTTACGGTGATCGTCTTTTTCCCGCAGACAGGACATATACCGCCTTCGGTTATCTTTGCCACATCATTGTACTCGACCTTGCCGAGATCCCTCTCGATGTTGAATCCGGTATAGTGGTAATCTGCCTCATTTGCCCCGCAGATGAGGTTTTCAGCTCCCTTAAGGGAGCTGTCGAATATGACCGTAAGGCTGCTGTCAAGCCCCATGGGGCCTATGAAACCGGCTGCTATGCCGCTGTCAGGCGTGACTTCGCCCGGATGTACTGCCTCACCTAAGAGATTGGTGAGTTTTGTCTCATTGACCTCGAAGTCACCTCTAAGGAATACGATGACATATTCGTCGGTCATGTTTTTCTGATAAACGACTGCCTTGCAGGTATCCTCCTGTGACTTGCCGAGGAAAGCGCTAACTTCCTCGATCGTTTTCTGGTCGGGAGTATGGACCTTCTTAAGCTCTTCAAGCTCGCCTTTGCTTTCATTGATGACTATATTGTCGGCTGCTTCCATATTTGCCCTGTAGTCGCATTCGGTACAGATGGCTATGCTGTCCTCTCCGATAGGAGTCAGGAGCATGTATTCGTGAGACACGCTGCCGCCCATCATACCGGAGTCGCTCTTTACGGTTATGACTTCGGGAACGCCGGCTCTTGCGAATATCTTCTGATACGCCTTATAGCACTCCATATAGTATTTCTCAAGATCCTCCTGGGATGTATGGAATGAATAGGCATCCTTCATCGTGAATTCGCGTACACGGATAAGACCTGCCCTTGGACGCGCCTCATCGCGGAACTTGGTCTGTATCTGATAGATCATGAAAGGATATTTCGTGTAGCTCTGCCCGTATTCGCGTACCAGCTGTACGGCCGCTTCCTCATGCGTCATTCCGAGAACGAGACCGCTGCCGTTCCTGTCAGTGAACCTCATGAGCTCTTTTCCGACGCTCATGTACCTGCCGGATTCCTCCCAGAGGGAAGCGGGCATGACTACCGGGAACAGGACTTCCTGCCCGTCGATGGCATCCATCTCTTTCCTTATGATGTCCTCGATCTTCTTGGAGATCCTTTTTAATGGAGCATACTGTGAGAATACGCCGTTCGTGACATACTTCATATATCCGCCGCGCAGCATGAGCGCATGGCTGTCGACTACGGCATCTGAAGGCCGCTCCTTGAATCTTTCTCCGACTAATCTGTCGATCTTCATAATCTACCTCTCAAAACAAAAATAAAAAGCCCTTTTACAATAAAAGGGCGAATCGTCCGCGGTGCCACCTTTTTTCAGAAAAGGATCTTTGAGAAGCTTTTCTGCACTTGACATAAATGA
Organism: Christensenellaceae bacterium; assembly: GCA_017523755.1. Taxonomy (GTDB): domain Bacteria; phylum Bacillota; class Clostridia; order Christensenellales; family Christensenellaceae; genus SIG371. The sequence continues at coordinate 60,202 of JAFWWA010000038.1, forward strand.
TAACCGTGTTTGACGGCAGACACCCGTGCAGCATGTGCGGGGAAGCGGGTTCACCGGGAGCGGCGAAAGCTTGCACCGAACGCTTTCTCTCTTGAGCCGCCTTATACCGGATACTGTTCATCCCGGATGTCTGAAAACAAGATTTTCAACAATGTAAAATTACCACAGGGCCGGTATGTTGTCAAGTAAGGGAAATACGGCTGAAAACTGCTTTTAACACGTATAAGGGCATGGTTTAAGCTCGGTAAACGTGATACATAAATGTTTACTGTTTTGCGCTGTTTGTTGTATAATTTATTATGTATAGGTGTGTGCCTGTATAATTAAACAAATGATTTTTGGAGATCAAGATGAAAAAGATAATGCTCGGAAACGAGGCATTTGCACAGGGAGCATATGAGGCAGGAGTCGGCTTCATATCGTCATATCCCGGAACGCCAAGCACTGAGATCAGCGAATATGCCGCTGGTTTTGATGAGATAGACGTACAGTGGGCTCCCAACGAGAAAGTCGCTCTTGAATCCGCTGTCGGCGCGTCGGTCGCGGGCATGAGATCCATGAGCTGCATGAAGCATGTGGGACTCAACGTAGCAGCCGATCCGCTTTTCACTTCGTCATACATAGGCGTGAATGCCGGGCTCGTCGTCATAGTTGCGGATGATCCCGGATGCTATTCAAGCCAGAATGAACAGGATTCAAGATACTATGCCATGGCTGCAGGGATCCCCATGCTCGAGCCTTCGGACAGCACTGAAGCCAGGGATTTCGTCATACGCGCGTTTGAGCTTTCCGAAAAATATGATACTCCCGTCATCATAAGGTCCAATACCAGGCTCGGTCACTCAAGAGGCCTTGTCGAAGCCGGAACGAGAAAAGAAGTGCCGCTTTTCGAATACAAAAAGGAAATGGCAAAAAGAGTCATGATGCCGGCTATGGCAGTCAATGCCCACAAGGTCCTTGAAAAGAGGATAAATACCATAAAAGAGGACAGCTCGTCCTTTGATATCAACAGGATAGAATACGCGGACAGAAAGATCGGCATAATAACTTCCGGCGTTGCTTACCAGTATGTGAAGGAAGCTGTTCCGGATGCGAGCGTTCTAAAGCTCGGCATGGTATATCCGCTTCCTGAAAAACTGATCCGTGAATTCGCCTCTTCTGTCGAAAAGCTGTATATAGTCGAGGAGCTCGAGCCGATAATAGAAAATGCCGTTAAGGCGATGGGTATCGGCGCTGTCGGAAAGGAGATCCTCACCATACAGGGCGAATACAGCACGAATCTTCTAAAGAAGGCGTTCGGTACAGGCAAAGTTGAATTTACCGGCTCCGGCGACATACCTCAGAGGCCTCCTATCATGTGCCCCGGATGTCCTCACAGGGGAGTATATTATGTCCTTAGCAAAAACAGATATACCGTAACGGGAGATATAGGATGCTATACCTTAGGAGCGCTTGCTCCGCTCTCATCGGTCGATACTTGTCTTTGCATGGGAGCATCGATATCAATGGCCGGAGGCATGGAGAAGGCCAGAGGCAAGGAGTTCGCGAGAAAGCTCGTTGCCGTTATAGGCGACTCGACATTCCTGCACTCGGGGATGACCGGCCTCCTCAACCTCGTTTACAACGGTTCCACGGCTACGGTAATGATCCTCGACAATTCGACCACGGGCATGACAGGGCATCAGGACAACCCTGCGACAGGTAAGGATGCAAAAGGGAATCCCGCTCCCGCGGTAGACCTTGAGACTCTTGTAAGGGCTATAGGTGTCAAACGCGTAAGGACGGTAGATCCCTTCGATCTTGAAGGTATGGAAAAAGCGGTAAAGGAAGAGACTGCCAAAGAGGAGCTCTCAGTCATAATCTCCAGGCATCCATGTGCCCTTATAGACAGGACCAGGAAGAATAAATACGCATCTTCCGAAAAGTGCAGGAACTGCGGTATGTGCATGAAGCTGGGCTGCCCTGCGATAACAAGGACCGAGAAAGGCGTCGTAATAGATCAGTCGATGTGCCAGGGCTGCGGTCTCTGCAGCAAGGTATGTCCTTTTGGCGCGATAGGCGAGGTGGAGAGATGAAGACAGATATCCTTATAGCCGGTGTCGGCGGGCAGGGAACGCTGCTTGCGAGCGTGCTCCTTGGAGATATAGCGATAACTGAAGGAAAAGAAGTAAAGCTTTCCGAAGTGCACGGCATGGCTCAGAGAGGCGGCAGTGTGGTCACGCATGTCCGCATAAGCGACGGTCCCATAGCTTCCCCGGTGATAGACAACGGACAGGCCGATATACTTCTTTCATTCGAGATGCTTGAGGCGTTAAGATCGCTTCCGTTCCTTAAAAAGGACGGGATGATATTCGTCAATGAGCAGAAGATAATGCCCATGCCCGTTATAACGGGAGCGAGATCATATCCTGAGGATATAAGGGAAAGACTGGAACAGGGCACTAAGAACATCAAATACATTGACGCGGCATCACTCGCAAGAGAAGCCGGCAACATGAGGACGATAAACACGGTAATGCTCGGCGCTCTGTCAGGTTCGATGGATACCCCGGTCGATACATGGCTCAAAGCCATTGAAAAATGCGTGAAGCCGGCCTTCGTCGATGTGAACAAGAAAGCATTCATGCTTGGCAGGAACATATAGGGCAGACCGGTGTCTGCTCCGTCTCATCCGTGTGATGTGACATGGTATCAACTGACTTATGACAGGAGGATATGGATATGGTAAGACAGCTTTCGATTTTTCTTGAGAACAAGGTAGGCATGCTGAAAGAGTTTGCTGAGATCATGCGTATCCACGGATTTAAGACAAAAGGTGTCTCTATCGCAGACACGACGGATTTCGGGATCTTAAGGCTCATCGTGGATGATCCCGACAAGGCTGTTGAGACCTTCAGGGCTAACGGATTTACCGCAAGCCTTGCCAAGGTAGTAGCTTTCAGAGTGAAGGATAACAGCGATTACGGGAAGATATTCGGCCTGTTCGCAGAAAACGGCATCAGCATCGAATATATGTATACCATCTCAGGCAAGGACAATATCATAGTCCTGAGAGTCGACGATATCAGTAAGGCTGACTGCATACTGAAGGATAAAGAGATCAGTTCTCTTGAAGAAAGCGAGATTTGGGGATAAAAATGCTTAGACATACTTATCAGAAGATCGATTTGGGAGCTGTAAGGCATAATATAGAAGAGCTTGGCAGATTTGCTCCGGGGAAAATGAGGATGGCCATCGTCAAGGCTGACGCCTACGGGCACGGTGCCCTTGAGACTGCGAAAACGGCCATAAAAGCCGGCGCGGACTGGCTCGGAGTCGCGACTCCCGAGGAAGCTGAAGAGCTCGCCGGCCTTAAAAAGCCTATCCTGATACTTTCTCCTATAGGAGAGGAAGCCACAAAAGATGCGGTCGATCTGGGTATAAGCATGTGCGTATTCACGGATGAACAGATCGAGACCGTGAAGAAAGCTGTAAAAGCCACCGGAAAAAAAGCAAAGATACACATCAAATGCGATACCGGTATGGGACGCATAGGCATAAGGAGCGAAGATGAGCTTAACGGTATCCTTGACAGGATAGACGGGGATATCATCCTTGAAGGCATGTTCACGCATTTCGCGACTGCCGATGAGCCGGATCTCACATATGCCGAAAAACAGCTTGGACAGTTCAGAAAATACGTTGCTTTAGTAAAATCAAGAGGCTTCAGCCCGATAGTGCATGCCGCAAACAGCGCCGCGATATTCTCGCTCGACTGCAGTGATTTCGATATGGTGAGGATGGGAATAGCCATGTACGGATATCTTCCCTGCCCCGGATTTGACGCGAAAGGTGCTGATCTAAGACCGGCAATGAGCGTAGTCAGCAGCATATCGCATATTAAAAAGGTCCGTGTCGGGGACAGCATAAGCTATGGGAGGCATTTTACGGCTGAAAGGGAAAGCATCATAGCTACAGTTCCCATCGGATACGCGGACGGCTATATGAGAGCCAATTCGAACAAGGCCTGTGCCATCGTGAACGGAGTACGTGTACCGGTCTGCGGGAACGTATGCATGGATCAGATCATGCTCGATATAACTGACGCGGGAAAAGCGGAGATAGGTGATGAAGTGGTCCTTATGGGGACTCAGGGAGATACAGTGGTGTCTGCTGATGAGCTTGCTGGATATGCAGGAACTATCAGTTATGAGATTTTGACATCGTTTAAAGGCAGGATGCCAAGGGTATATCTAAATGGATGACAAGAAAAAGATTAGAAACAAGATGCTCTCCGTAAGGGAGAATATGAAAAAGAGGACAGTAAATTCGGTTTCGAACAATGTCTGCAGGATGATAATGGAACTGGATGAATACAAAAATGCCGAGACCGTATTCGTATATATGGCTTTCAGGAATGAGATCGCTCTTGACACTCTCATAAATGACTGCCTGGAGAAGAATAAAAAGGTCTACGTTCCCGTCATCGTGGGAGACAAGATGTTCGCTGCCGATTATTCAAAGGATACCTGTCAGGGACCGTTCGGAACTACGGAGCCGGTTGAAAAGAATATATTCGAAGGAACCTGTGACCTTTCGATTATCCCTTCTACGGCATGCGATCTTCTGGGAGGCAGACTTGGATTCGGGGCAGGCTACTACGATAAGTATCTTGAGGGCAGGAATACCTGCAAGCTCGCTCCGATCTATGATTTCCAGCTTATAGATGAGCTGCCGCTCGAGCCACATGACATACTCATGGATATCGTCGTAAGACCGGGCGGGATACTGAGATTCTGAGGATAGTGTATTGAGGATAATAGCAGGCACTGCAAGGGGGCGGAGGATCGAAGCTCCTGAGGGTATGGATACAAGACCTACTCTGGACAAGGTCAGGGAGGCTGTTTTCGGTAAGCTTCAGTTTGTCATACCTGAAAGTAATGTGCTGGATATGTTTGCCGGGAGCGGAGCCATGGGCCTTGAAGCTCTCTCAAGAGGCGCGGTAAAATGCACGTTTATCGATATCTCAAAAAAAGCTGTCGTCACTGTAAAAAAGAATGCCGATTTCCTTGGGTTCAGCGACAGGGCTGTTATCTATAAGGGGGATTCGGTAAAGATCCTTGAAGGTGTCGATGAGATATATGATTTCATATTCATCGATCCGCCGTATAAGGAAGGCCTTTATGAAAGCGCCTTTGAGGCAGCAGTAAAGCATATGTCCGATTCTTCCGTCATAGTATGTGAGCATGACCGGGAGATACAGTTCCCGCCGTCACTTGATATAATCGACGTGAAAAGATATTCCGGTATCTTTATAACTTATCTTACGAAAACAAACAGTGAGGAGATATAAAATGAAAGGGATATATCCCGGCAGTTTCGATCCGCCTACAGCAGGTCATATAGATCTTATAAAGCGTGCGTCCGGTCTGTGTGATGAGCTCTTAGTTGCCGTGATGGTCAATCCGTCAAAAGCCGGTGCTTTTACACCTGAAGACAGGGTAGAAATGCTAAAAAAAGCTTGTTCAGACCTAAAAAATTTGAAAATCTCATTTTATTTTGGTATGCTATCAGATATAATAAAAAGAGAACGTTGTGACTGTATCATAAGAGGTGTAAGAAACACCGCTGATTTTGAGACGGAAAAGGACAGAGCGGAAGCAAATCTGAAGCTTTCCGGTGTTGAGACGCTGGTGCTGTATTCTAATCCCGCATACAGTCATATAAGTTCCAGCATGGTGAGGGAAATATTGTATTTTGACGGGGATATCAGTGGATTTGTTCCCGGAGAGATACTTGATGAAGTAAAGCGTTGCTATAATAGGGGGATGTAAAATGGAAAAGGTAGATTTATTCGCACTGATAGATGAGCTTCAGCAGGAGATAGAAGAGAGCCCCAACAGACTGCTCTCTAAAGACAGCAAGGTCATCGACACAAATTATGTACTTGAGATAATCGAAGATATAAGGAATGCTTCCAAAAATGAGTTCGAGAGCTCAAGAAACATCATGAAGGAAAGAGATACGATCATCGCAAATGCAAATGCCCAGGCAGATGCTATCATAAAGAGTGCGAATGAGAGAGCAGAGATACTTGTTTCTGAAAACAGTGTTGCGAAAGCTGCTTATGACAAGGCTGTGAAAATGGTCGAGCAGAGTCGTGCAAAATCCAAGCAGATCCGTACAAGCGCGATGGATTATGCTACAGACGTTCTCAATGAGCTTGAGAGCTACTTCAATGAGTACCTCGGATATGTAAGAGAGAACAAGGAAAGGATCACCGGAAAGAGCACTGTAGTTACAGAAGACAATACTGTAGCTGAATAATATCGCCTGCTTTTGATCTTAATGATATTTAACTGCTCCTGAATTCATAAAAGGAGCAGTTTGTTTTAATGAAGGAAAATATGGAGAACTACAGTTACGCCAGAAAGGCATTTTCCAGGATCGGAATAGCGATGTGCCTGCTAGAGATAGCATCCAATTTTTCAGGCCTATTCCTTTCATTCATAAATGACAGATTTCTTCATCTTGGTGAAAACGTTTATATGCTTATTGCCGAAGTGGTCCCGATGTATGTCATCGCATGGCCTATAGCATATCTTGTTCTGAGCGGGATGCAGACCGCGTCGCTTGATAAGAAAAAGCTCGGCGCGGGAAACCTGTTTTCCTTTTTCTGCATCTCTCTTCTGGGGACGCTTATAGGTACGCTCATAAGCAGGGGAGCCATATGGGCGATAGAACAGATATCGGGCAGGGCTGTATCCGATATCATGGCGCTGTCTTTAGAGGATATGGACTTAAGGCTCTCTTTCCTTATAACAGTTCTGCTGGCCCCTGTAATGGAGGAGCTGCTTTACAGGAAAGCGATAATAAACAGGACGGCTATGTTCGGACAGAAGCAGGCGATCATATTTTCAGCGCTCTGCTTTGGTCTGGCTCACGGCAATTTCTATCAGTTCTTCTATGCCTTTCTTGTAGGGATAGTCTTCGGATATGTTTATTCCGAGACGGGTAAGGTAATATATACCATCATCCTCCATGCTCTTCTCAATTTTATCGGAGGATTCCTGCCTTTGCTCATAGAGAATTCATTTGCTTCAGACATTACTAGAAATGCGTATGCGCTGCTCCTTGCGGTAATCGAGGTCGCGTTCTATGTGCTGGGTCTCGTATTCCTGGTGATACACTCAAAATCTGTAAGACTGTCAGAGACCGAGGTGTCGCTGCCTTCTAAAAAATGGAGAAGGTACACGTACTGGAATATAGGTATGATACTGTTCTTCATGATATCGGCGGTCCTGTTCTGGTATCTTACGTTTGAGGTCTGACAGACAGTAAAAAAAGCGCTTTTCCAAGCGCTTTTTTTGTATGCGGTTTCTTGATCAGTCAATACCGTCAAGTATCTCAAACAGCCTGTCAAGGGCTTTTTTGAGGCCTTCTCTCGGGCAGCCGAGGTTGAACCTGACGAAGCCTTTGCCGTTATCTCCGAAGGTGCTGCCTTCGTTGACTATCAGCCCGTGTTCCTTTAACAGTGCAGCTGGCTGATCGGAATAACGTGAAAGATCCACCCAGAGGAGATATGTCCCTTCGATCCTGATTGCGTCTATGCCGTGTTCGCTGAGCCTTTCAACAGCATAATCCCTGTTACCTTTCAGATAATGATTGAGCTCATCCACCCAGCCTGCACAGTATTTATATGCGGCGATCGTAGCAGCCATGCTTAACGGATTGTGTCCGCCTATGGAATCTCTTCTGTATACCTTCTGCAGCTTATCCCTTGTTTCCTTATCAGGCACGATGATATTCGAATTCGAGAGCCCTGCGATGTTGAATGTCTTCGAAGGTGCGGTGCAGACGACGAGTCTGTCATAACCCTTTGCTACCTCGAGCATGGAATGATGCTTTCCTTCAAGTATGAAGTCGCAATGGATCTCGTCTGATACGATATAAAGAGAGTTCTTTTTGCATATCTTGAAAAGCCTGTTCAGCTCTTCTTCAGTCCAGACCCTTCCAACAGGATTATGGGGGCTGCACAGAAGGAGCATGCTTGCATCTGCAGCTTTCTTTTCAAGATCGTCAAAATCGATCCTATATCCGTTTTCTGTTTTTATAAGATCATTGTGTACTGTTTTTCTGCCGTTGCCGTCGACTGCCGAATAGAACGGGAAATAGACAGGTGACTGTACTATCACGCCGTCGTCGGGTTCAGTAAGGGCCTGGACCGACATCGTGAGGGCTGTAACTATGCCGGGAGATACAATGAACATATCCTTAGTGATGCCTGAAACACCGTGCCTTGTGTTAAACCAGTTTATAACAGCTTCATAGTACTCATCGGTAAATCCCTGATATCCCATTATTCCGCTCATGGCTCTGTCTGCTACAGCCCTGCATACTTCGGGCGGAGAATCGAAATCCATATCGGCAACGTGCATCGGGATGGCACCTTCAGGGATGTTCCATTTTGAGTTCCCTGAGCCTGCTCTTGGTGTGAAAGTATCGAAAATGCTCATGGTTTACCTCATTTCTGTGCAACGAGTTCTATCTCTACAAGTGCGCCTTTGGGAAGAGCACCTACCTGAACTGCCGAACGAGCCGGGAAATCCGCTGTGAAGTATTTGCCGTAAACCGCGTTGACTTTTGCAAAGTCGTTCATGTCGGTAAGGAATACAGTCGTCTTTACCACATCGGCATAATCAAGTCCGAGACCTTTAAGCACAGTGCCTATATTCTTAAGTACCTGTTCCGTCTGTCCTTCGATCGTGGTATCTTCGATATTCCCCGTTTCGGGAACTATAGGGATCTGGCCGGAGAGGAAAAAGAGACCGTCTGCGGAAACTGCATGTGAATAGGGACCGATCGCTTTAGGAGCGCCTTCGATGTTGTATGTTTTCTTCATGATAAAAAGACCTCTGTTTCATTTACTACACTCTGATTATAAATGAAAAGAGATCTTTTTTAAACTCTATATTGTGTACAGCGGATGCCGCCTTCAGCTGTTGAGCTTTTTTAAGACATCAACGAAATAGGAAGGAAGGGGAGCGATGAACACCATCCTTTTGCCCGTACGGGGATGATCAAGCTCGAGCTTGTAGGCATGCAGCAGCTGGCCTTTAAGATGGAAGGGCTCATTCTGTCTGCCATAGGTCATATCGCCGACGATGCTGTGCCCCAGACTTTTCATATGGACCCTTATCTGATGTGTCCTTCCTGTCATGAGTGTGCATCTTATAAGCGTATATTTACCGCTGAATCTTTTAAGAACGTGGAATAGAGTGACGGCCTCGCGCCCGTTTCTTACTATCGCCATCTTTTTCCTGTCTGTCGGGTGTCTTCCGATAGGAGCGTCTACTGTCCCGCCATCCTCTTTTATGTTTCCGTGAACAAGAGCTATATAATGCCTTTTTGCGGTTTTTTCCTGTATCTGTGCCTGAAGGGAAAGATGAGCCGCGTCATTCTTGGCTATGACAAGAAGCCCCGATGTGTCCTTGTCTATCCTGTGGACGATACCGGGACGGAGCTCCCCGTTTATGCCGGAGAGATCCTTTATATGGAACATTATTGCGTTTACAAGCGTGTGATCGGGATTTCCTGCAGCCGGATGTACGACGAGCCCCTGCTGCTTGTTAATGACAGCGATATCGCTGTCCTGATATATGATATCTATAGGTATGTCCTGGGGAACGAGGTCTATCTCTTCAGGCTGATCAGGAAGGATCAGCTCTATCATGTCACCGGATCTGACCTTATAGGATGCGTCTTTTATCATTCCGTTGACAAGTACATTTCCGTCTTCGATAAGACCCTTTACCTTGGACCTTGTAAGTTCGGGAACGTTCTCTGATATGTATTTGTCGATCCTTCCGGCATCATCAGCTGCTTTTAATATCATTCCCGCTGTTCCTGAAAATAGTTTTGTCGTAGAAGATCAGATAGATTATGAAAAGGATGGAACCTATCGTAATGAATGAATCTGCGGCATTGAACACCGCGAAGTCCACAAAGACCGGGTCGATGAAATCTATAACGAATCCTCTTATGATACGGTCTATTGCGTTTCCGGCAGCTCCTCCGGCTATCATCGAAAGAGAGACAGAGAAGAGCTTTCCGCATTCTTTTGAGTATTTTATAAGAGCGTAGACCATGACTCCGGTCATTATAACGGAAACAGCGGCTAGAAAAGCGGTCTGATCCTTTAAAAGACCGAATGCCATGCCGGTGTTCTTGACATAATGAAGCCTTATGACACCAGGGATGATATCATAAGGACTTAAAAGCCTGATAGAAGCGATGTGTTTCGTTATCTGATCGATAATAACAGATAAGATGATTATAACGGTTTCTAGCATAGGGGAGTGGAGACAGTTAAAGCTCCTGGATAAGCTTCCTTAAGTCATCTTCGGTCTGGGGAAGATCCTCATAGATGGACTTAAGCTCGATATGTCCTTCCTCATGATCCTCTGTTTCTTCAGTATCAGGAACTTCCTCGGCTTCTGGAACGGTATCCTGGGAAACTGCATAGTTCTCGGCTTCACGTGCTTCTTCTGAAGCGGCCCACATCTGATCCGAAGAAAAATCAGTCTGGAATCTGTTCTTTTCGTTCTCGATATCCTCGAGTATCCTTGCCTTGAAATCGTTCTCAAACGCCTTAAGCCTGTTGAGTCTCGACAGTGTCTCTTCGACATCATTTAAGGCATTGCTTTTGATCTCTTCGGCTTCCCTGTTGGCATTGTCAAGTATGCTCGAAGCTTCCTGTCTTGAATCCTCGAGGATCTTTGAAGCTTCCTCCTGAGCATCGGCAATAGTTTTCTGAGCGGTCTCTTCGGCTGCGATGAGTGATCTTGCAAGCGCGCTTTCCTGTTTTTTGTATTCTTCCACTTTGGTCCTGAGATCCTGATTCTCACTGTTCAGGTTGTTTATGCTGCCCTGGATCTCTTTAAGATATGAATGGACGGAAAACTCGTCAAGACCGCCGCGCTTTGCCTTTGGGAATTCCTTTCCTGTTAAGTTACTGATGTCCATGATTCCTCCAAAAGGGTATGAAAAACAATATATGCTCAAAATCTATCTCTAAAAATTGAGCATATATCATTTCGTTATTGTTAAAGTCAGTTATCAGTTGAAGTTTTCTCTTAAGTAGATGTTGTCATCAGCAGTATCGTTCGTTCCGACCGATATCGAGATATTGGAAGGAGTGACAGCGTAGATGTTGCGTCCTGCTTTTTCGATATTGCCGTTAAGAGCCATGACAGCACCGGATACGAAATCGAGAATCCTCTGAGCAAGCTTCACATCGATCTCATCGATGTTGATGATTATGGGCCTGCGGGATCTGAGGTTGTCGATTATGATCGTAGCATCTTCATATGACTGAGGATGGAAGATCTTGAGCATGACACCGCTGTTGCTGGTATCTCTGTAATTGTCAGCTATGTTGATAAGGTTGCCGGATGAACGTTTCCTTGAAGAGAATACCGACTGCTGTTCTTCTTCCTTCTCGGCCCTTTCGCGGGACCTTTCCTGACGGTAGACTCTTGAAGGTCTCTGTCTCTCAGGAGCAGCAGCCCTGATGGGCTCTTCGATGACTTCTTCGGTTACGGTCTCTTCCGTATCATCAACATAATTAACTTCATCTTCGATCGGTTCAAGTCCGATCAAGGTGGTGAACTTGTTCCACCCGTCTCTGAATTTTCCCATGATATCCCCCTACTTTATCTTAGAAAAATGTTGTAATCCTCACTATACAACTATATATACCGCTTTGCGGTAACTATTCTGTTTTACTGCCTTTTCCCGAAGATCGACGTTCCGATGCGGACCATCGTCGCACCTTCCTTTATCGCAGCTCTGAAATCTCCGGACATTCCCATCGAGAGCTCAGGTCTGTCGGTTTTGAAAAAGGAGCGGTATCTCTCAGACATCCTTCTCAGCCTATCGAAATAAGGTCTTGCCTCATCGTCCTTCGTATCATAGGGAGCGATAGTCATCATACCGAGCAGCCTCACATGCCCGCAGCTTTCTATCTTCCCCAAAAACTCTTCAATTTCGTTTTCGCTGATCCCTGACTTTGACGCTTCCCCTGAAGTGTTTACTTCGAGGAGACAGTCTGTCACGGTATCGTTTATACGGCCGAGCCTTTCAAGCTCGAGAAGGGTCGATTCTGTGCACAAAGAATGTATAAGTATATCCTTCATTATTATATACTTAACTTTATTTTTTTGCAACTGTCCGATAAGGTTCCAGCGAATATTTTTTTCGGAAATTTCGCCGATTTTACGGACAAGTTCCTGCGGTCTGTTCTCTCCGAACGATATCTGTCCGGCCCTTAATGCCAGCTCTATGTCGGAGGAGGGCATCGTCTTTGAAACCGCTATGAGCTCTATGCCCGAAGGATCCCTGCCGCAGCTGTTTGCCGTATCGGTTATCTCATCTCTTATGCGCTTTATATTGTCACTTATCTCAGAGAATCTATCTTTCATATATTATGCTCGACTTTCCTAAGGAAACACCATCCTTGGCTTCCACAATACAGTATCCGTCCCTGTCGATCAGTATGTTTACCGGGACAAACTGTTTCTTTCCCTCCGCGTTCCTGATATAGACTCCGTTCTCATCCTTCGATCTGAATATCGATTTTCTTGAGACCTTGAGGCCTGAATAATCGAATTCAATATCCATGATGACTGAGCGCTGGAGGAGAAGTTCCTTCAAGCTGTCGGCAAATTCAAGGTAATAGATGTATTTTTTCCCGGATTCAGTGTATCCGTCGACTGTCGCGTGGTACCTTATATCCCTGTCGCCGTCGATATAGACATTGAATATGTTGTTGTTCTCAAATTCCGGTATGACCGTATCTGAGATCATGCAGATGTACCACTCATGCTCGTTTACGAGCCTGTAAAGCGGGCGTGCCGCATTGGTATCGGGTATCGTGTAGTAGATCTTTCCGTTTACTATGTCAGTGAGCTGCTGGGCGGTGAGCTTCTTCATGTTGTCGGGAGTGAGGAGCGTCTCGCAGCCGTCGAAATAGAAGCTTATAAGGCCGTCGCCCGCAGCGGTTATGGTCTTTCTCCACTCGTCGATCCTTGCGGTAAGAAATGCTTCCTGCTCTATATATCCGTTTAGCGTGTCGTCTTCCTGTACGGATTCGTAGAGAAGATCTGAACGTTCCGACATCAGATGCCTTAATTCGGTCTCTGCCGAGAACAGGTCGCCGTCGGCTCTTCCGTCAAGAAGCCTGGATATCTGATTGGACATCTGCTGTATCTTCTTGTTGTATGTGGTAAGTTCCTCGGGGATGCCCTGCGATTCAAGGCTTGTGAGCTGATAATCCATTATCTTATTCTCGAGGTTCTTTAACTGTGAGACTATGCTGTCGCTGTAGTCCCATGTGTATACGTCTGCGATGACTGCGCCTGACGATACATGCTGGCCTTCCTTGGCTATGAAAACGGATTTACCGTAATTCTCTGTCTGGTAAAGCGTCTCTTTCCTTATAACTATACCGGTCCCGGACATACTGAAGCCGATCGTTCCCTCTTCGACCGGCACCGTATGCTGCGCGGTGGCAATAAGGACGATGACTGCTGCGATTATGCCAAGAAGTATACCTGCGAATATGAAGAATCTGGGCTGTACCCTTATTCCTTTTCTGTTTGATTTGGAAGACCTTGCCGAGGCTCTTCTTCTTTCCTGCATATCGATCCTCCGGACCTGTTTTTGATTTATATATTATAGCAAATTTGTCGCCGTGTATAAACATAAAAGCCCACCAAAATGCATAAAAGTTGAAATGTTCATGCTTTTGCAACAAAAAAAGCCCCGCATCGTAACATGCAGGGCTATGGGTCCGTATCTTAATGGTGGAAGAGCCTCATGCCGGTAAAGGCCATGACCATTCCGTATCTGTCGCAGGTCTCTATGACGTCGTCGTCCCTTATGGAACCGCCGGGTTCCGCCACTTATGTCACGCCGCTCCTTCTTGCGCGCTCTATGTTGTCTCCGAAGGGGAAGAACGCGTCACTTCCGAGCGCTACGCCGGTAATGGTGCTGAGGTATTTCCTCTGCTCGGATTTGGTGAAGGCTTCAGGCTTCCTGGTGAAGAATTTCTGCCACTGGCCGTCATCAAGCACGTCTTCCGGGAAATCTCCGAGATAAACGTCGATCGCGTTGTCTCTCTCAGCGCGGCCGAGCTTTTCGATGAAGGGAAGTGAAAGCACCTGCTCTGACTGTCTTAAGTGCCAGAAATCGGCCTTTCCGCCCGCCAGCCTCGTGCAGTGTATCCTTGACTGCTGTCCTGCGCCTACACCTATTCCCTGGCCGTCCGCTACATAGCATACCGAGTTCGACTGGGTGTATTTAAGTATTATGAGAGAGATGATGAGGTCTTTTACCGCGGTCTCGGGAAGTTCTTTGTTCTTCGTTACGATATTGGCAAGGAGATCCCTGTCGATTCTGAAATTGTTGCGGCCCTGTTCGAAGGTCACACCGAAGACCTGCTTTCTCTCAACGGGATCAGGTACATAGGAGGGGTCTATTTTTACTATATTATAATTTCCGTTCTTTTTCTTCTTGAGTATCTCAAGAGCCTCGTCCGAATAGGACGGAGCTATGACGCCGTCGGATACCTCGCGCCTTATGAGCCTTGCTGTCGTTGCGTCACATTCGTCTGAAAGGGCGATCCAGTCTCCGAAGGAGGACATCCTGTCTGTTCCTCTTGCCCTTGCGTAAGCGCAGGCGAGGGGAGAGTCATCAAGTCCCTTGATATCGTCGACGAAGCAGGCTTTCTTAAGAGTATCGGGAAGTATCCTTCCGATTGCAGCAGAGGTAGGGCTCACATGTTTGAAGGAAGTGGCGCAGGTCTCGCCCAGGATATCCTTTATCTCCTTTACGAGCTGCCAGCTGTTGAAAGCGTCAAGGAAGTTGATATAGCCCGGACGTCCGGAAAGGATCTCTATAGGGAGATCGCCGCCGTTCGACATGAATATGCGGGCAGGTTTCTGATTGGGGTTGCATCCGTACTTGAGTTCAAATTCTTTCATATCTTTATTCCTTTAAAATATTGATCCGTAAAATATATGGGTATGTCCTTACTGTATGGGAGCATACCTTCAGGGACGGCAGAGCGTCCTTTAAAAAATTTAACATAAGGTACGGTCAAAATCAACTGAAAACGATATATTTACCGGATAAATGAAAGTGATTTTATGTAGATATACGAATATAATCTATGAAGATCGTGCGTAATGTTCGGAAATCAGGCCCTGGGACCTTCTTTATTTGTTTACAGTTAGGACATAAAAAAATCATCAAAACTATTGACTCATATGCTGTATGGTGTTATCTTAATTACAGATGTTAGCACTCGTATGTGATGAGTGCTAATAATTCAGGAAAGGAGTCTGATCACAGTGCTTACACCGAGAAAACTGGCTATACTTCAGGCGGTTATTGACGAATATATTCTGACCGGTCTGCCGATCGGCTCCAGGACCATCTCAAAAAGAAATGACATGAACGTCTCGTCCGCTACCATAAGGAACGAGATGGCCGATCTTGAGGACGATGGTTTCCTCGTACAGCCCCACACCTCGGCCGGAAGGATACCTTCAGATAAGGCTTACCGTCTTTACGTGAACATGCTCATGCATACGATCGATCTTGATGAGAATGAGAGGAATTCGATAAGAAAGTATTTCGATGTAAAGATGCAGGAGATCGAGCAGCTGATAGGTGTAACTGCACAGGCGCTTTCGGAGACTACAAAACTGACAAGCGTAGTGATAGGTCCCCAGACCTCACAGCTGAAGCTCAAAAGGGTCCAACTCGTAAAGATCGCAGATACGACGGCTCTAATAGTATTCGTTATGGATACCGGAGTCATAAGGAATATGACAGTCCAGATACCTCAGGATATCACTCCTGAATATCTCGAAGCTCTCTCCCAGTCGCTTTCAAAATGCGTCGAGGACAAAACGATGCAGGAGGCTGTGAACGAGATCAGGAACTCCTTCAGTCTAGAGAAGGGAGAGAACAGAAGGCTGCTCGATACTGTCATAGATACAGTCTCGAAGAGCGATTCGGAAGTCCAGGAAAGGAACATCATATTCGGCGGGACAGAGAACATTTTCAATCATCCCGAATACAGGAATATAGATAAGGCAAGGGATTTCCTGAAGCTTCTTGAAAAGAAGGACAATATTTACAATATGATGTCGAAGGCGACCGATATGGAGTTCTCCATAAAGATAGGCGCTGAGAATGACATAGACCAGCTTAAGGATATGAGCGTCGTCATGGCGACATATAAGTTCGGCAACAGTAAGATAGGATCATTCGGTGTCATAGGGCCCACAAGGATGAACTACGGCAAGATAATGAGTATCCTTTCGTACGTCGGGAGCAACATCTCAAGTATACTGAACTATATGATCGATGATGATGACGGTCTGTATTTAAAATAAAGATTTAGGAGCAGATGATGGCAAGATCCAGAAAATCAGAAAAAGAAAATCTTGAGAACAGGATCGAAAATGAAACAGCGGCAGAAGAGCAGGTGAAGGAGGAAACTCCCGAAACAACAGCCGAAGGACAGGATGAAGAAAAAAAGGCTGATGAGACGCCTGATCTCAGTGAAGAACTTGAGAAGGTGACAGAGGAGCTTGAAAAATACAAGGATCTGTATCTGAGAGCTAGAGCCGATTTCGAGAACAACAGGAAGAGGAACGAAGGCATCAGGCAGACCTCATATACCGACGGAAAGACGGACGCAGTGGAAAAGATCCTTCCCGTCGGAGACAACTTTGAAAGAGCTCTTGATGCTGCAAAAGATGATGAAGCTATAAGGGCAGGCATAGAACTGATACAGAAACAGTTTGAAAAGGCGCTCACCGATCTGGGCGTTAACGAGATAGATGCCCTTGGAAAGCCTTTCGATCCCAACCTGCACAATGCTGTGATGCAGCAGCCCGCAGGGGAAGGCGAAGAGCATGGTACCGTAAAGAAGGTGCTCTTAAAGGGATACAAGATCGGAGATAAAGTAGTAAGACACAGTATGGTAATCGTAGCTGAGTAATAGGAGGAATATAATATGGCAAAGATTATAGGTATTGACCTTGGAACAACAAACTCATGTGTTGCAGTCATGGAAGGCGGAGAGCCGGTCGTGATTCCCAACGCCGAAGGCGCAAGGACCACAGCTTCCGTAGTCGCATTTACCAAGAACGGCGAAAGGCTCGTCGGTCAGGTAGCAAAAAGACAGATGGTCACGAACCATGACAGGACGATTAGCTCTATCAAGAGAGATATGGGCAGTGACAGAAGAGTAACGATAGATGGAAAGAGCTACAGCCCTCAGGAGATATCGGCAATGATCCTCCAGAAGCTGAAGACCGATGCTGAAGCATATCTTGGAGAGACTGTGACGCAGGCTGTTATCACATGCCCCGCTTACTTCACGGACGCACAGAGGCAGGCTACGAAAGATGCCGGCAAGATAGCAGGACTTGATGTTTTAAGGATAATCAACGAGCCTACAGCAGCAGCGCTTTCTTACGGGCTCGATAAGGAACAGTCCCAGAAGATTCTGGTTTATGACCTTGGTGGCGGCACGTTCGACGTATCCCTGCTCGAGATCGGCGACGGCGTAATAGAAGTTCTTGCAACCGCAGGCAACAACAGGCTCGGCGGCGATGACTTCGACCAGAAGATCGTTGACTGGATGATAGCTGAATTCAAGAGGACCGAAGGTGTGGACCTTTCAAACGACAGCTCTGCGGTACAGAGACTGCGTGATGCTGCCGAGAAGGCAAAGATCGACCTTTCCGGCGTTATGCAGACGAATATAAACCTTCCGTTCATCACAATGGATGCATCAGGACCGAAACACCTCGATATGACCCTTACAAGGGCAAAGTTCGATTCTCTTACCGAAGATCTCGTAAAGAAGACCGAGGGGCCGACGCTCCAGGCTTTAAAGGATGCCGGCATGAATGCTTCGGAAGTCGATAAGGTCATCCTCGTAGGCGGTTCTTCCAGGATCCCTGCAGTTCAGGATCTTGTCAAGAGACTTATCGGAAAAGAGCCTTTCAAGGGAATCAACCCCGATGAATGCGTTGCTCTTGGAGCAGCTATACAGGCAGGCGTTATCGGCGGAGAAGTCAAGGACGTCGTTCTTCTCGACGTGACACCTCTTTCCCTCGGTATCGAGACTCTTGGCGGCGTATGCACCAAGATCATCGACAGGAACACCACGATCCCTGTAAGCAAGAGCCAGATATTCTCAACTGCAGCTGACGGACAGACGAGCGTTGAGATCCACGTGCTCCAGGGCGAGCGTCAGATGGCAGCGTCCAACAAGACCCTGGGAAGATTCAATCTTACAGGTATACCCGCTGCTCCCAGAGGAGTACCTCAGATACAGGTCACATTCGATATCGACGCTAACGGAATAGTACATGTTTCCGCTAAGGATCTTGGTACCGGCAACGAGCAGAATATCACGATCACCGCATCCACCAATCTGTCCGAGGAGGATATCGATAAGGCTGTTAAGGAAGCTGAGAGATTCGCTGAGGAAGACAAGAGGAAGAAGGAAGAGATCGAGACGAGGAATAACGCTGACTCTCTCGTATACCAGACCGAAAAGACGCTCAAGGATCTTGGTGACAAGGTATCCGCAGAGGACAAGAGAAAGATCGAGGAGAAAGGCGAAGCTGTCAAGAAGGCTCTTGAGGGCAATGATACCGACGCTATCAAGAGAGCATATGATGATCTGCAGAATGCTTCATACGAAGTTTTCGGTAAGGTATACAGCAATGCTAACCCCGGTCAGGATCCGGGACAGGGAGCAGGTTATCAGGATCCCGGTCAGAACACCAGTGCTCATAACAACGGCAGGAACGATGATGTCGTAGACGCTGATTATGAAGTCATGGATGATGACAAAAACAACTGATAGCAAAGAATAAAAACGTTTAAGTGCCATGAACTGCGGTGCCTTAAAAGTGCCGCAGTTTTGGTGCATGAGAGGATTGGGATTTGGCAAGCAAAGATTATTATGAGATCCTTGGAGTGAGCAAGGATGCGTCTGCCGATGACATAAAGAAAGCGTTCCGCCAGCTGGCTAAGAAGTATCATCCGGATATGAACAAGGATGATCCAAGCGCTGCCGAGAAATTCAAGGAAGTCAACGAGGCTTATCAGGTCCTCGGCGATGAGACTAAGCGTCAGCAGTATGATACCTATGGATCTGCTGCGTTCGACGGTTCGGCACCTCAGGGCGATTACAGTTCGTACTCGTCCGGATTCGGTGGCTTCGGCGGGTTCGGAGATATATTCGAGTCGTTCTTCGGAGGAATGGGAGGAGGATCCTCCCGTCAGAGAAGGAACGGCCCCGAAAGAGGAGCCGACATAGAGACAGAGCTCAGGATCGAGTTCAGGGAAGCTGCTGAAGGCGTTAAGAAGGAAGTCAAGATCAGCAGGAGAGAGACCTGCGTTCACTGCCACGGAACGGGAGCAAAGCCTGGCACTTCGACCAAGACCTGTCCCACCTGCAACGGAACGGGTCAGAAAAGGTCACAGACTGGTTTCGGTATGTTCACTATAACAACGTGCCCGACCTGCGGAGGAGAAGGTACGATAGTTGAGAGCCCCTGCGAACACTGTCACGGGACTGGAACTACTTCCCAGTTAAGGACTATAAGTCTTAATATTCCTGCCGGGATCGATGACGGACAGATAATGACCGTCTCCGGTCAGGGTCATGCCGGGAGGAAAGGCGGGGAGAACGGCGATGTATATATCAGGATAAGGGTAAGGCCTTCAAGGACATGGAGAAGGGAAGGCCAGGACCTGTATATGGATATAGACATCAGTTTCGCTCAGGCAGCTCTTGGAGACTCGATAACTGTACCAACACTTACGGGTGACGTAAAATACGATCTTCCGGCTGGGACACAGACTGGCACGACCTTCAGACTGAGGGATAAGGGCATCAAGTATCTGAGGCAGAACAGGAACGGCGATCTTTATGTAAAGGTGAACGTCGTAGTTCCCAAAAAGCTGACGGACAGGCAGAAAGAGCTTCTTGCTGAATTTGCGGGCATGTCAGTACCGCAGAAAAAAGGAAAGATATTCAGAAAATAAAACATCCACAGCGCGGTTTTAAAAGAACAGCAGATAAATGAAACGGCATGAATTGGATCATGCCGTTTTTATTATCCTGAAAATCGGAGATTATCAGGTCATACCGGATGGAAAAACATATTGCAGTTGAAGAGTATGTTTTTATGCTCCTTGCTTTCTGATCCTAACCAAAAGCAGCTTACCCTCTTTTACCGATACAGCTGCAGTTTTACCCGGAATCACCTCGTTGCTTATACCGTACTGGTATTCACAGCTGATCTCGGCATCGTAAAGCGGATATTTTGCCCCTGTAACAGTTATTCCCCTGGCACAGCCTGTGATATTTAACAGCGAAAAGAATGTACAGTCGTCTGTGATATAAGCAGTCTTGTCAGAGATGATCTCGATCTCGGAATAGTCGTCGATGATACATCCTTTCTTTTTAAGGGAATCTAGGTAGAGAAGGATAGATACATTACCCAGTGTATGGTCCAGCCTTGCTCCTATGACACCGATCAGCAGAAAGTCATCAAATCCTCTTCTTACCCCTTCTTTTACTCCGAATACTGTATCAGTATCATCTTTTTCCCGGGGAAGGACTATGGTTTCAGAATCAAGACCGGGATTCTCATGGGAATCAAAATCACCGACGATAAGATCAGGCTGTACCCCGAGCTCATTCAGATGTTTAAGACCGCTGTCGCAGTATATCACATAATCATCATCATGAAGTTTATTGCGGATGTAATCGTAATCGTTTATGTCCGCACCACCAACAATGACACAGCGTTTCTTCATTTTCTTACCTTCCATGACATCTCCCAGAACGCCAGCTCATAACGTGAACAGGCCACAAAAATATCAATGAGGTGACGGATCTGACTTTCAGTATAGTTTTCGGTCAGACGATTGAGAGTATCGATAAGGATAACATTATCTGCTGCATAGGCATCGGAAGCATATCCCTTTATCCAGTCTCCGTAAAACCCGTCATTGACGGACCCGGGATTGTTTCTTACGATGTTCTTCGCTATGATCTCGTAACTGTAGGCACAGGAAAGGATCACTGCCAGTATCTCGGCTTCTCCTTCCTCATACGCTACCCGAAGCATATAGGATGTATAGGACAGATTATCAAGGGATCTTGGTGTGGATGTGATCTCATCCTGACTGATCCCTAAGCGTGCAATATAACCGCTGTGAACATTCAGTTCTCCGTTCATAACATAGATATATTTTGAGAAGAGGTTTGCGGTTTCAAGGCTTTTAGCTTTAGCTACACCTACTGCAAATGCCTTGGCATACTCCTCAAGATAAAGATAATCCTGAATAATATAATAACGGAATTTATTCCTGTCGAGATCTCCGTTCTGGATGCCAAGGACGAAAGGATGTTCGTTATATTGCTTCCAGATGTCATCTGAAGCAGAAAGCAGTCTGTTGATAGTTGCCATAATACCTCCTATTTACTACTCATGTTTAGCGCTGACCGCATGCTTTTCAAAGGGAGCATCAGAACGATGACCGCTGATAAGATGCATAGCGGGACATTCTGCGACAGGTTATAGGCAAGACTGTAACCCCAGGCTCCCCATCCGTCCCAGGCGTTCTGAGAGAAGAAAAGGACGCCGCTTATAAGATGACCGGCTATTTTCAGTACTGAAGCTAGTATCATGCCGCCGATGATCTTATATCTTTTATCTGTTCCGAAGATACCTGCATATCCGAGACATGAGAAACAGATCATGTGCTCTAAGAAGAACTGCCCCCAATGGACCAGCTGCCATCCCGGAATTATCAGCATGGCTAAAACACCGCAGATCCAACCTGTGATAAAGCTGAGCCTGTAATCGATCAGCACAGCCAGAAGCAGAAGAGGGACGGGTGAACAAAGGGATATCGTCGCGCCCGTAGGAAGAGGGAAACGGATGGACTGCAAAATAAGCGTCATTGCTATCACGATGCCGCAGAAAGCAAGATCCCTTGTCCGTATTTTCAGATCTCTGACAAAGTAAAACGTAACAGTGTAATAAAGCACTGCAAAAATGATACCGATAGCATTATTCATAAAGCTTTTTCCTTGCTGAACTCTCCCCTGAGGTCAAATGCATGATCCATGGGACCTGAACCTTTTCCGAGATCGAGCATCGCCGCCAAAGCACCGGAGATATAGTCCTTTGCTCTCTGGACGGATTCAGTCAGAGTAAAGCCTTTCGCAAGATTTGATGTAATGGCGCT
Source organism: Christensenellaceae bacterium (assembly GCA_017523755.1). Taxonomy (GTDB): domain Bacteria; phylum Bacillota; class Clostridia; order Christensenellales; family Christensenellaceae; genus SIG371. The sequence continues at coordinate 82,546 of JAFWWA010000038.1, forward strand.
TGAAAGTGTGCAGCCTGTTCCATGGGTATTAGGATTGTCGATGCGTTTTCCCTCAAACCAGATAAGCTCCCCGTTTGAGAAAAGAAGATCGTTTGCGTCATTTATACTGTGCCCGCCTTTCAGCAGAACAGAGCAGTTATATCTCTCTCCGATCAGTCTGGCTGCTGTGATCATATCCTCCCTGCTGTTTATGGTGAGCCCGGAGAGGACTTCTCCTTCCGGTATATTGGGCGTGATAAGTGTGGAGATCGGGATCAGCTCATCGATAAGAGTCTGGACCGCATCGTTCTTCATCAGCGCAGAGCCTGATGTTGCCACCATCACTGGGTCTACCACGATGTTTTTTGCATTATAGAAATTCAGCCGGTCAGATATAACGTGGATCAGCTGGTTGGACGCAACCATGCCGATCTTTACGGCATCGGGATAAATGTCCTCGAATACCGCATCAATCTGCTGTCTAAGGAAATCAGGTGTTGATTCCTGTATCGCTTTGACGCCGGTCGTGTTCTGTGCCGTAAGTGCTGTTATTGCGCTCATGGCGTATACACCGTTCATGGTCATCGTTTTCAGATCGGCCTGAATACCGGCGCCTCCGCTGCAGTCGCTGCCTGCAATGGTCAATGCTGTTTTCTTTTTCATTTTTGCTCCTTTCGTTTTTCAGCATCGTTTTATATAGCGGCATAAGGTGGTGCCCCCGGTCTGCCGCTTGAAGCTGTTTGCTTACAGTGCCGAAGCAAACTTCCAGAATCCATCTGTATGATCAAAATCCGTCAGACAGAAATCTGCCAGATCATGTATCTCTTTCTGATGTTTTTCACTTTTATCGAATACGGCAACTACTTTAAAGCCGTCTGCCTTAGCAGTTCTTATGGCATGGAACGCATCTTCAAATATCAGGGTAGTGCTGCGGTCTGCGCCAAAATGTTCCATTGCGGTACGGAATATGTAAGGCTCATCCTTACCGTGTCCTGTTTCACTGCATGTAAAGATCTTTTCAAAATACTGTTCCATACCGCATCTTCTGAGCGCGGCTTCTATCTGATACCGGTCTGTCGCTGTAGCGATACACATCGGGATCTTTGCCGTTTTTATATGATGAAGGAAACCTAAGACGCCGCTTTTTGGCAGTACATCATGGAAATAAAAATGTTCAATTATCTTATCAATGCCTTTTATGATCTCTTCAGAAGAAAGAGAAAGCTTATATTCCCGTCTGAAATAGCAGGCAGACTGATAAAGGCTCATTGCTCTGATATCTTCCCTGAGTGACGGCCTGGGCTCAATACCAAGTGATCGAAGATAGACCTCACCAACGCTGTCCCAGACGGACATTGAATCGAAAAGCGTGCCGTCAAAGTCAAAGATCGCACATCTGATCTTCATGAATTCACCATTTCAAGAGAAAGGCTCCGAAGCAGGCGGCACTCGTTTTCTATGTCATTGGACGCGAAAATGGCGCTTACCATGGCAACGCCGTCGATCCCTGTGCCGGCAAGCTTTGATATGTTCGACTTTCCGATACCGCCGATAGCAACAACGGGAATATCCACCGTGTTACAGATATCACGAAGTGTTTCTTTTTTAAGGATATTGGTATCTGTTTTTGTAGAAGTTGAGAACACGGCTCCTGCACCGAGACAGTCCGCACCGTCCTTTACTGCTTTAAGAGCTTCCTCTACAGAGTGTACGGAAACGCCTATCATCATATCGTCTCCGACTCTCTTACGTACCTGTCCGGCATCCATATCATCCTGGCCTACGTGAACACCGTCAGCATGACACCTGATGGCGATCTCTACATTATCGTTGATGAAAAACGGGACACCGTACTGCTTGCAGAGGGCAGATATCTCGATCGCTTCTTTAAGAAAATCCTCATCATTAAGATCTTTTTCACGAAGCTGGACACAGGTAACACCGCCTTTTAAGGCACACTCGACCTGTTCATATAAACTTTGTTTACCGGTCCACGCTCTGTCGGTCACAGCGTAGAGCAGCATCGAACTCCTATCGCACTTCATATTTCGCACCTTTCCCAAGCATTTCTGCGGTCATATTGTATACTGCATCAATGATGTAATTCCTGTATGTCGAGTTTCCGTCCATTTCAGAAAGCCTTTCGTGTGCCACTTCACCGGCATATCCCATAAGTGAGACCGCACAGGCCGCAGCTTCTAACGGCTTATCAGGGTTTGCGCTCACAAAAGCTGCGGTCATGGCGGAAAGCTGACATCCTGTGCCAGTGATGGAAGACATCATAGGATGTCCGTTTCTTATCAGGTAGGCTTTTTCAGCGTCAGCTACAATATCGACGGCACCGGTGATGGCGATGACTGATCCCGTTTTCTTTGCAAAAGCTTTGGCAAACAGTATCACGTCATCAAGATCATCTTCCCTGATAATGTCTTTGGCATCGGCATCCACACCGCCTGTACTGCCTCGTCCTGATGCAAGTGTTTTTATTTCTGAGATATTTCCTCTGATGACTGAGAACTTCAATTCTTCAAGAAGCCTGAAAGCAGTATCTTTCCTGAATGCTGAGGCCCCGGCACCTACCGGGTCAAGCACAACAGGGTGATCAAGCTTATTAGCCGCTTTTCCTGCGATCATCATTGATCTGACAGTGCGGCTGTTTGGAGTACCGATATTTATATTCAGACCGTCACATATGGCAGTGATCTCCGAAACTTCTTCACTTTCATCAGCCATGATGGGGGATGCGCCGCAGGCGATAAGTATATTTGCGCAGTCATTTGCCGTCACATAGTTAGTGATGCTGTGGATCAGAGGACGTTTTTTCCTAACATTTTCAAGCATTTCCTGAAGCATATGAGTCACCTTATCGATCAAGAGAGTCCTGGATGCTGCTTAGGATACCGGAATTCTTCAGACTGTAGATTATGACTGCAGAAATGATCGCACCGGCGGCGGTAGAGATCAGGAACGGGATGATATATGCATAGAATGCAAGATTGGCTGTGCTTTGACCCATGAAAAAAATAGCGACAGGGTACGCACAAAGTCCTCCGAGGACTGCTGTACCGAATACTTCACCGAGCAAGGTCCCTGGGATGTTTCTCGTCTTGGCGTATACGATACCGCACAGTAAAGCTCCGAACATGCTGCCCGGGAAAGCCATCAGACTTCCAAGCCCAAGGAGGTTGCGGATAAGCGCGGCTCCAAATGCAGCTCCAAGTCCGTAGCCGGGTCCAAGAAGTACAGCGCAGAGTATATTTACCATATGCTGTACGGGTGAGCATTTGCTGCCTAAAACCGGGAAAGAAAACAGGCTGCCTACGACGGCAATTGCAATGAACAGGCCGGTAAGTGCTAATTTTTTGGTATTGACTTTTTTCATGTTATATTTCTCCTTTGATCAGATCAGGAAACGTCGAGCATCAGCAGCGCTTCCAAGTAAGATACAGTAATCACATGGATCACTGTTAGGAAGTTCGGTCGATGCTTGATGGCATCCTCTCACGCCGGAACACGGCTTCCCATCGCTGACATACAAGACTCAGGGCGCTCCCCCTCAGTCCGCCACATTTGTGGATCGCGTTTCTCCTTTCTCAAAAGATCAAGAAAAACAGGATGACACCTTTTGCGGTATACCCTTGTAAGGAAGCGAAAGTGTTTCCTGTGCCGGTATTATCCACATCAGGTATAAAGGCCGAAGATATGATCTTCCTCTCAGCCTGTAATAACAGGCTCTCCTGTATTTTCTTATGCAAAATAAAAACGGGGACGATCCGTTCAACGTCCCCGTAAAAATCGATCTTTATGACTTCCTACGGCGGCATTATCCGCATCAGGTATAAGGGTCGAAGGTCTTTCCTTCCTCTCAGCCTGAAACACAAGCTCCCCTGTATTTATTTCGCTTTTTATTTTACACCCGGTTTAACTGAAATACAAATGGTTTTATATAAACACTTAGGACAGTAATGCAGTAAAAAATAAAGCAATATCATAACTGATTTTTCAGAACATACAGCAGTGCAGTAAAAAACGATACATGCCAGAAGGCAAGTATCGCCTGTGTCTTTATGTGAATTATAACTTGCAGATTTATGTTTTTCTTACAGGCAGATCCAGGTACCCTGGTGAATACGGCCTTCCCTTTTGTATCATATATGCTGATACAGCAAGAAGCATAACACTGACGATCTGACTGAAGGAGACCCCAATTATGACGCCTCTTACTGCATCTCCTCTTATGAATTCATCGGCAAAGCGTACGACTGAATACAACGAAAGGTACAGAGGCATGAGGCCTCTTTTGTTTTTCAGAAACAGGATCAGAAGTACCGCAAAGATAACAAGATTCGCTGCTGATTCGATAAGCTGGACAGGTATCCTGTGCGAGTCGGGCATATGGACGGGGTAGGGCAGGCCCATAGTCCTGCTTCTTATACCGTAGCAGCAGCCGGCAAAATAACATCCTATCCTTGCGAACGAATGGAAAAGCGGTATCGCAACGGCCAGCACGTCTTTTGATATATCACAGGTGTTCCTGAAGCAGAATCCTATGATGAGACCGATGAGTCCTCCGTAGAATACAATGCCCGAATTATTAAGGGTACTGATACCTATGGGTTCACTTATGGAAAGCTGGTAGATCGAATATGAGACTATACCGAATAACCGCGCTCCTATAAAAAGGAGCACGGCACCGAAAAGCAGATTCATATAAAGAGAAAAAAGAGATATCCCGTTTTTTCTTAACAGTATATACGACAGTACGGCTGCGAAAAGGAAGCCGGCTGCCGCCATGAGCTCATACATATGACTTTCTGTCCTGTTACCTGAATTCGGGAAGGATCGAAGGACCGTCGGGAAGAACAAAGTCGAAATCTTCATCCCTGTCGCAGTGCATGCCTGAATCGTCTGCTGTAAGCCTTCTCACCTGTACAGCCAGTTTTTTGTATTCCGGATCGACTGTCATACCGGGCCTGTATCCTTCAGGTCTCTTTAATGATGAGAAGTAGAAGATATAAGCTTCCTTTCCGGCTATGAGCACGTCAGCGTGATTTCCTAGATTGTTGTCGTATGGCTTTGACCCTGGATCCTTGAGTATGATCCCTTCTTCCTTCCAGTTAAGACAGTCGGAACTGCTGAAACACTTTAGGCCCTTCCAGTAGTCACCGATATACCACCATTTACCTTCGAAGAAGAATACGTTTGGACCCTCATGTGATTCGTCGGCTATTGCTCTTTCTCCGCCGAACCAGTTGTAAAGATCGGTACTGTCAGAGTAATGCGAGTAGGAATTGTCAGCTTCATCCTTATACCACATCCTGAAGTATCCGGGTCTGATCTCGGCAACACAGGCATCTATGACCTTATGCGAAGAAAGGGGAAGTATCGACTCGAATTTCCACTCCCACAGATTCAGGCTTGTATAGTGGATTATCTCTCTTGGATGGTTCCAGTTGGTGGGCATCCCTCTTACGTATGAGACGTACATATGATAAACGCCGTTCCTGAAAATGATCTCTGGAGCCCAGAAGGTATTGTGTCCGTGTTCGAAATGAAGGCCTTCGAGAGTCCCTCTGTATACCCAGTCGGAGCCGTCCTTTGACGAAGCCACGCCGAGCTCGCTCCCGTGCACGCCCGTGACTGCGGGGCCGGGGATACTTGCCATCCTCTGAGTGTAAACTATCCACCATTCATTTTCGATATGGTTCCATATGATAGTAGGATCCGCTGTACCGGCATATATCGGATCGATGAATAAGGGCGATTCCTGAATCCTCATGACTCTCCTCCTATAGATGATGTATTATTTTTCGTATTCGTAGACCATCGTTCCATCGGGAAGAAGGAACGGCTTGTCACCGAATACATTTATCTTTTCATTGAGCAGGGCCTGATCAGCATCTGTAAACGGGCTTACAGCGTCTTCAAGATGATCGATGGCAAAAGAGAAGCTCTCAAAGTTTCCGGGCGTTACGAGAACGTCGCTCCCCATCCTGTATGAATATCTCATGGCAGCTATACCAAATGAAGGTTCTGCGGCCGTATCAATGGGCTTGCACCATGATTTTGGGAATCTTGATGAATAGCGTTCATCGGTTGTTTTCCAGGCTCTTTCAATAAGAGTCTTCATCCCGAGAAGCCCGAAGCACTTTTCCTTGCTCAGTTTTCCAAGACGGTCTCCTTCATGATGCTTTCCCATACTGATATTCCAGTTCATCGGATACATGACTGTGTCGAAATCATAAAGCGAAAGAGCATATATTATTGCGTCTTCGTTATGACCGGTAATCCCTATATTCCTTATCTTGCCTTCCTTTTTCGCCTTTACAAGGTATTCCATGAGCCCTTTGGGACCGAAGGCAGTATCGATCTCTTCAACGGTTGAGACAGCGTGGAGCTGGTAATTGTCGAAATAGTCTGTATGGAGCAGCCTGAAAGACTCGGTCATATCCTTTTCACCCGCTTCATAGGTCCTTCCTGTTGTCTTGCATGCAAGATAGATGCCGTTCCTTTTGCCTACGAGAGAGTTGCCGAGCTTTTCCTGGGCATCGTCATACACAGGCGCAACGTCATAGTAGTTGATCCCGCGCTCAAGCGCCCAGTCAACATATCTGTCCGAGGCATCCTGCCCGTCATGCATGGATACGATCCCGCCATAGATTATGGGGGATATCATGAAACCGGTTTTACCAAGTCGTTTTAATTCCATCGTCTGATCCTCTGTTAATGTGTTTTGTCGATATAAAAAGTATACATTAACGTGTTAGAAATTTAAAGCGAAGTACTGTTCATTACTGTAGATTCGAAGACCGGATCAATATTTGGAAAGACGCTCGTTTTGGTACTTCAAAAACAATTCCGTAAATGATATAATTTTCAGGTAAATGACTGTTTAACAGGACAAATATGAATCACATTTACATATGGAGGAGGAAACTCATATGCAGTATACAACTGAAGTTGAAAAGATGACATGTGTAAAAAGAGGACCTCATAACGGACCTGCACCGATACCCGAAGAGGGTAAATGGGTGCTTGCCAAAGAGATAAAGGATATCTCCGGTCTCACACATGGTATCGGCTGGTGCGCTCCCCAGCAGGGCGGCTGCAAGCTCACGCTCAATATCAAGGAAGGCATAATCGAGGAAGCTCTCGTTGAGACTATCGGATGCTCCGGAATGACCCACTCGGCAGCTATGGCAGCTGAGATACTTACAGGAAAGACGATCCTTGAAGCTCTTAACACAGACCTTGTATGCGATGCTATCAACACCGCTATGAGAGAGCTGTTCCTGCAGATCGTTTACGGAAGGAGCCAGACGGCTTTCTCCGAGAACGGACTTCCCGTAGGTTCAGGTCTTGATGACCTCGGCAAAGGTCTCCGTTCACAGACCGGAACGATGTACGGAACAAAGGCAAAAGGCGTACGCTATCTTGAGATGGCTGAAGGCTATGTGCCCGAGCTTGCTCTTGACAAGGAAGATGAGATCATAGGATACAAGTTCGTAAATCTCGGCAAGATGATGGACGCTATAAAGGGCGGAATGAATGCTCAGGAAGCTTTTGACAAGAACGTCGGAACATACGGACGTTATGCTGAAGCCGTAAGATATATCGACCCCCGCAAACAGTAAGGAGAATTGCAATGATTACATTTGAAGGATATGAGAGACGTATAGACAAACTCAGCAAATGCCTCAAGGAGTATGGCTTTGAGTCTTTTGAGGATGTCAGGGATTATACACTTAAATTCGGGATCGACGTCGGCGAGATAGTCCGTTCCATCCAGCCCATTGCTTTTGAGAACGCTGTATGGGCATATACGCTTGGCGCTGCGATCGCTCTTAAGAAGGGTTGCAGCAAAGCTTCAGACGCAGCAGCTGCGTTAGGCATAGGACTTCAGGCTTTCTGTGTTCCCGGTTCGGTAGCTGAGCTCCGTCAGGTGGGTCTCGGTCACGGAAATCTTGCTTCAATGCTTCTTTCTGAGGAGACCGAGTGCTTCGCATTCCTAGCAGGTCATGAGTCCTTTGCGGCAGCTGAAGGCGCTATCGGTATTGCAAGGACCGCAAACAAAGTCCGCAGCAAGCCGTTAAGAGTCATACTGAATGGTCTCGGAAAGGATGCCGCGCATATCATCTCCAGGATCAACGGATTCACACATGTTCAGACCGAGTTTGATTTCTCGACCGGTGAGGTCCATATCGTCAAAGAGACAAAGTACTCAGACGGTGACAGGGCTCAGGTGAGATGCTACGGCGCTGACGACGTACAGGAAGGCGTTGCTATCATGCGTCTTGAAGGCGTAGATGTTTCGATAACCGGTAACTCGACCAACCCGACAAGGTTCCAGCATCCCGTTGCGGGAACTTATAAGAAGTGGTGCGTAGAGAACGGCAGGAAATACTTCTCAGTTGCATCGGGCGGCGGCACCGGAAGAACGCTCCATCCCGACAACATGGCTGCAGGTCCTTCCTCCTACGGTATGACTGATACAATGGGAAGGATGCACAGTGACGCACAGTTCGCAGGCTCTTCCTCCGTACCGGCTCACGTTGAGATGATGGGACTTATCGGAATGGGTAACAACCCGATGGTCGGCGCAAGCGTTGCAGTGGCAGTTGCTGTTGAACAGGCTCTCAATAAATAAGGGTTTTAGGCAGTTTTAGCAACTGATCTCTTATTGAAACAATTAGACACATCATTTGTACTAAAATACATATGATGTGTCTATCTTTTTTGTTTGGACACATCATGACAATGGGGAGAAGGATGATGAAGAAGATCATAATGATTCAAAATGTGTCGTTAACGTTTAAGGATGGATGTTTAAAGTATCTTGATGATTGCCGGCAATGAAACCTGATGAGAGGACTATAGGACATTATAAGCAGTCATATACACAATTCTTTAAAGTGATATCACCGGATTTTCCTTTATTTGGTTATGGCACACAAAAAAGAATTTGACTTTTATATATCCCGTTGATATAATGATTAAGCTGTTTAAGAGCTTTCGAATTCTTTATGGAGAAGTATCGAAGTGGTCATAACGAGCACGACTGGAAATCGTGTTGTCGGGGAAACCGGCACGCGGGTTCAAATCCCGCCTTCTCCGCCATCGATCCGCAGACAATGTTCTGCGGATTTTTATTATTTACAGCAGTAATTACCCAAATCTGATTGACAAAAGAAAAATCAAGCAATTAAATTATGAATATCAAAATATCATTATAAACGGAGTTTTTATATGACTAATTTTCAAATCTACAAAAAAACTTTGGGCTTCTCGTTAAGAAGAGTTCTCATTGACTTTCTTACTCTGATCCTGTTCGCGTGTCTTATAGCTGCAGGGTATTTTATCCTTGAGAAAGTCAACGGAAACGGAATGATCGGTCTTCTTATCGGTCTTTTTGCCGCTATCATTGCAGCCGTGATCATTTCGAGATTCGTTTCCTTCAAACTTAAGGCCGGACAGATAGCCATGATGACCAAGGGCGTTACAGAAGGTGAACTTCCCGATGATGTGATCGCTGCAGGAAAGAATGTCGTTAAGGAACGCTTCATTACCGTTGCTGCTTATTTTGCGGTAACCGGAGCCATAAAAGGAGTATTCAATGAGCTTGGAAGACTTCTCACAAAGGCCGGGGAAAGACTGGGAGGAGAGACCGGAAAGACTGTCGGCTCGATCGTGAGCTCTGCTGTCGCGACACTGATATCCTATCTGTGTGACTGCTGTCTCGGATGGGTGTTTTACAGTAAGGATAAAGGTGCTTTTAAGGCATCATGCGAAGGCGCTGTGCTTTTCTTCAAACACGGAAAGGCACTTCTTAAGAATGTCGGAAGGATATTCGGGATCGGACTTCTCTCATTCGTCGTGATTGGTGGCGTATTCTTCCTGATATTTGCCCTTATCCTTTCCAATTTCATGGAATTCTTCCAGACGATGGCAGTATGGCTTGCTGAAAATGCTGAGAGCGCAGAGGAGTTCCCTGATCTTCTTAAGGATCCCCAGATGCTCATGATAGGCTCATCGATCCTGCTTGCAGTGATAATCTGGAGCTTCCTGCATTCAACATTCATAAGGCCTTTCGTACTTACCGGTGTGCTCCGTAATTATATGGAGGCCGGAATAAACGATATGCCTACCGAGGAATCGTTCGAATCTGTAAAGAATGTTTCGAGGAAATTTGCAAAGCTGGCTGAAAAAGCAGATGCTTAGGACAAAAATAATATAATACTGTATATGAATAGCGTATCTTATTGATACGCTGTTTTTCTTGCCTGTTGCACCTTACCGTTGGTATATTTAAAGTATATGAACACAAAAGAATTAAACACAGATTCAGAGCTTGACAGAATCAAAGGGAGGACCGGTCATGAATGAAAAAGTAAAGATAAATGTTGATGCTTCAAAGTGGGAGGGAAAACTCGAGCATACGTGGAATTACATAGGGTTTGATGAATGTAATTACACCCATTCCCCCGGCGGAATAAAGCTGATAGACAGATTCGGGAAAATGGAAAAGCCATACTATGTAAGAGCCCATCACATGCTCTGTTCGGGGATTAGACACGGCTTCTATAAATGGGGTTCGACGAACATATATATTGAGGATGAGAATGGAGAGCCAATCTATGACTATGAGACCATAGACCTTATGATGGACATCCTCCTTTCGCACAACTGCAGGCCTTTCTTCGAACTGGGATTCATGCCTAAGGATCTCGCTGACCCGAGAGAATCCGAAGACGGAAGGGGATATAACGCCAATTACAGCTCGACCAACGAGTATCAGGTAAGAGGCTGGTGCCAGCCGCCTAAGGATTATGACAAATGGTACGGTCTCATATACGGCCTTATAGCTCATCTTAAAGAGAGGTACGGCACTGACGAAGTGAGCAAGTGGTATTTCGAGATGTGGAATGAGCCTGATATCTTCTACTGGCACGGTACGCCTGAGGAATTCCAGAAGCTGTATGACTATACTGAAGCAGCAGTACATGCCGCCATGCCTGAAGCAAGATTTGGCGGTCCTGCAACTACAGGCACATATGACCCCGATGGAAATGCGAGCAGATTCTTAAGAAGCTTTCTCGACCATATAAAAAATGGGACAAACTATTACAGCGGGAAAAAGGGGACGAGGATCGATTTCACGACCTTCCATACCAAGGGCGGCGGTTACAGGCAGGATGCACTTGCTCAGAAGCAGATACCTTCAGTAAAGGCTTTCCTTGCAAATGTAAAGGTACAGAGCGATATCATAAAGGAATTCGGATATGACGGACTTGAATGCGTGCTTTCAGAAGCGGATCCAGACGGATGGGCTGCCGGCGGAAGATATGACAACTTCAATCTTAATTTCAGGAATACAGAGTATTACGCTTCATATGTGATGTCGGCATACAAGAATGTTTATGATCTTGCGGAAACCCAGAAAATGGATATACGTCCTCTTGCCTGGGCATTCATGTTTGAGGGCGAAAGATTCTTCGAAGGAACAAGGTCGTTCAGCACCCAGGGGGTAGTAAAGCCCGTATTCAATCTGTTCAGATTCCTTTCAAAGCTCGGATACAGAAAGGTATCTTTCACAAGTTCTAAGGATCAGGATCCGCTTAAATATAAGGACCTTAACGGATATGAGGAAGGACCTGAGATCGACGGATGGGCGACCTGCGGTGACGAGGATTCCTGCCAGATACTCATATACTGTCATCATGATGATTGGGATGTAAAGGAAGAATATGATATAGGTCTTGAGGTAAAAGGGCTTCCGATAAACGGCAAAGTCAGGATAGAGCATTTAAGGATAGACAGCGAGCATTCAAACGCATATGCCGAGTGGAAAAGACAGGGGAGCCCTGACTGGCCGAACGAAGGTCAGAAGAGGGCTGTTGAGGCAAGGTCCGGACTAGAGCTGTTAAGCGAGCCGAAGATCTGTGAGATCGATGACGGGACTTACTCTGACAAGTTCAGACTTCCTGTTCACGGAATATCCCTGATCACGATAAACAGAGTATAATTACAGATATAAAAGCACCCGGACCATTAAGGGAATACGGACCGGGTGCTTTTAGTTTTATAGGGAAATATTATCAGAATGTGAGTTTTATCGGGTCTGTGTTGAATGATTCAGACCATTTATCGTCGTTGTAAACATGGAATGAAAGCTCGACTTCAGAGATCTTTTCTATATCGTTGTCTTCAAGATCCGATTCCATAAATGTAACGGCATCTATCGCATGCTTTCCCGGTGCAACACTGCATGAGAATATCGGAGAGACCATAAAGCCGTTTACGGAAACATTATCGGCCTGGATGACGAGATTTTTAGTGCTCTTGTTCTCAATATAGACTATAAGCTCGGGTCCCAGTATCTCGTCCTCCTTAAGGTCTTTCACATTTATTATCAGCCCCTCATCTTCATATGCCGGAGTACCCGAATCATCATACGAATACTGGTATCCTTCAAAAGCGGATGTCTTGATGATGACCGGCTCTGAGTCAAGGTATGTATCCCAGGTATCCGAATCATAAATATGGAACGAGAACTCGATATCGGCTATAGTTTCGATCCCGCAGAGCTCAAGAGTGCTGTCCATGAAAGTCATCTCTTCGTTGCTCTTTTTCCCGGATGCGACATCTGACGAGAAGATAATGTCTACCATATATCCGTTGACTGATGAAGACCTGGTCTGTACGGAAAGATTTTTATCCGAATCATTCTCTATAAGGAGCTTTACGGAAGGTCCGAATAACGAATCCTGTTCGAATGATTTGGCTGTGATCCTGACCCCTGATTCTTCAAGCAGGACAGCTTCTTCTATAGATACGTCCGCTACTCCTTCTTTCTTGTCGGGATCCGACACAAGATCAGCCCAGAAGTCAGAAGCATCATCATCCTTTTCGTCTGTCTGTTCGGGTTTGTTTTCAGGTTCCTTCAGTTCTTCTTTTTCAGCTGATTCCACAGTGACCGTCCCTGTGTTTGTTTCAGATGAGCTTCCGCAGGACACGACCGACAGCATCATGATCACGACCAGTGCAATTGATATTATTTTCCTCATTGATACGACTCCTTTTTTTGGAAAATTATATCAAAGCATAAAAAAGAAAGTTGCCACCGCTACGGTGGCAACGCCGCTTATCAGTCTATCATGCTTGCCTGCTCGAGCTTTTCCATTCCGTACTGATCAAGCAGATCATTGACTTTTGATATCTCGTGTATACCTGTATTGACCGCTATCATGATAACTGCATCCCGTCTGTCTTTTGGATAAAGAGAAGGCATTTTATATAGTTCAAGAGCTTTCTGGGTCTCTTTAAGGCCGAATCCCGCTCCTATGCATAACCTTAATATGACATCCCTTTTTCTTGTCCGCTTTTCCTCGGACAGGAGCTTGTATCCGTATCCTTCGGAAATATCGGCGTTAAGGAATACCGTCTGTTTAAGCAGGCCTTTGCCTTTTATGGTCCTGCGCATGTATTCCGCAAAGGGTTTGGCTCCGTTTATAAGGCTTTCGGCGTTTTCCTCAAGATATTCGTCTATCTTGTCCCCGGAGGTGTTTTTTAGTATGTCGGTAAGTGTGCCGGTAGTTTTCTCGTTGCTCATATTGTTTTCTCCTGTCAGAATCTGAGTTCGATATATTTCAGTATCAGCATAAACAGCACCAGGATGACCGCTCCTATAAACAGTATTGCGAATATCCTTAACACGATATTCCTGATCTTCGATATCTTTAGAGCGTCAAAAACGTTAAGATAATTCCCGAAGAAGAATATCAGCGTAAGGAACATGAGAAGAAAGATTATCCTGTTGGCATAAAGCACTATGCCTGACGCGGGATAAGGCAGGTCAAGTGTAAGGCAGAGATCAAACAGGAGTGCATACAGTATTATACTGAAGATCCACAATACCGGGGAATCGTTCCTGAGACCCGGTGGCATGAATCTTAACCAGTCGGTCCTTTTTTCATCTGACCTGTTCAGTGCTTTTATGACAGCTTCTGTGTTCTTATATCTGTCCTTCGGGTCAAGCGCTGTGCATTTGTTTATTATCTCTTCAAGTTTGCGGTCATGTATTTTGCCGTTTTCTCCAGCTGCCATGGTGCTTAGCAGCTTCCCTGCGGCATAGATATCGGTCTGTATCCCTGAAGGCGCGAAACCGTACTGTTCGGGAGCCGCATATCCGTGGGTACCTATAAGCACGGTATCCCTGTCCTTTGACATGTCGGCAAATTTGGCGGCGTTGAAATCAATGAGCCTGATGCTCCCGTCTGTGCACAGGATGACGTTTGAAGGCTTGATATCCCTGTGTATGACTGAGGGCTCGAGGGAATGCAGACGGGAAAGGATATCGAGAAGCTGCCTGAATATACCAAGGGCTTCCTTTTCAGAAAGTGTCCCGCATCTGCTGAGTACATCTTTAAGGGAGTCCCCGTTTATATATTCCTCTATGACTGTAAGGCTGCCGTTATCCTCGACCGCTTCATATATCTTGGGAATGTCTTTTATATCAAGACCCTTAAGTTTCATATATACCGAAGCGTCATAGATATCAAGGCTTTTCATGACATATATCTTTCTGTTTTCGGTATGCTGTACCAGTATTATCCTTTTCTGCTTGTCAAGAGTACCGACCGGTCTGTAGAATGAGAGCCTAAGTTTTTCCTCAAGTGTCATGGTATACCTTTAGCACTAAAATGATATGAGAAGTTTATCAGAGAAAAGTCAGCAATTCAACTGCTGAAAAGAACAAAACAGCCGCTCAATAGCTGTCAGTGAATACTTTCCTTTACACTGAATTCCCGTTTTGATATATTATTTCTGAAGTTCGATAATTATGAAAAGGGATAACATTATGGGAAGCATACTGACTTTCGGGGAGACGATGGCTGCTTTTTCACCTGAAACGACAGGACCCCTCCGCTATGTTTCGAAGTATGATCTGAGATCTGCAGGAGCTGAGAGCAACGTTGCTGTAGGCCTTGCAAAGCTCGGGGTCTCTTCGGTATGGATGAGCAGGCTTGGGGATGATGAGCTCGGCCGTTTCATCCTGAACAATATCCGAGCTGAGGGAGTTGACTGTTCTAAGGTCGTGATCGAACCCGAGCACAGGACAGGTCTTATGGTAAAACAGCTCTCAAGAGGTGAGACCCAGGTGTTTTACTACAGGGACGAAAGTGCGGCGAGCTGCCTTGCAGAGGGAGATATCACGGAAGAGTTATTTTCCGGTGTCACTATAGTACATATGACAGGTATCACACCGGTACTCAGTGCTTCATGCAGGGAAGCTGTTAATAAGGCGTATAAACTGGCTAAATCTCTCGGGATAAGGATCAGCTTCGATCCGAATATAAGGAGAAAGCTGTGGAAAGGCACTGATTATACAGGATACATAAGATCTCTTGCAATGGATTCCGATATCCTCATGATGGGCGAAGATGAGTGCGAAGCACTGTTTGGTACTTCTGAACCTGGGAAAGCTTTTGAGGCCGTTTTTGATAACAGCAGGGTGGAGTACTGTGCGATAAAATGCGGTGAACGGGGTGCTTTCGTATCCGATGGAAAACACTTTTTCGCTGTCGATCCGTACCCGTGCGATCCCGTTGATCCCGTAGGAGCCGGAGACGGCTTCGATGCAGGTTTCCTTACAGGGATCATTTCAGGAAAGAGCGTCTATGAATCGGGCAGGATCGGTGCCATCTGCGGAGCTCTGGCGACAGAGACAAATGGGGACATAGAAGGTTACCCGGATAAGGAAATGCTTGAAAAGATCCTTAACAATGATAAAACTGTTTTCAGATAGATGACAGGAGGGTGATTGTTTTGAATATACGTGAAATTGTTTCGGAAAATCCTGTTCTGGCGATAATGAGGAACGTTCCAATTGATATACTGACGGATTATGCAGGCGCAGCAAGGAACGGCGGGATAAGATTCTTCGAGGTCGCTCTCAACAGCAAAGACGCATTGGAGGAGATCAGGATCCTAAGGGACACATATAAAGACTGTCTTATAGGAGCAGGCACCGCGATATCTGTCGATCTGTGTAAAAAGGCTGTAGACGCGGGAGCACAGTTCCTGCTTACTCCTGCAACTCCGGATCCAGTGCTCGGGTACTGCAGATTCAATTCCATACCTCTTATACCGGGAGTCATGACTCCCTCTGACGTAGTTAACTGTCTTATGTACGGTTTTGACACGATGAAACTTTTCCCTGCCTGCAATCTGCCGATGAAATATGTAAAGAGCCTTAAAGGACCATTTGACGGGACCGAGTATATCGCGATCGGCGGAGTGAATATAGACAACGCCAGGGCTTTTATAGATGCCGGCTGTCTGGGCGTAGGGCTTGGAGGAGACCTTTTCCCGAAAGCATACGTAAAAGACCGCGACTGGATTAGATGTGAAAAGCACGCGGAGAAGCTCGTTAACAGCATCAGGGGTATCTCGTCTCTGTAGGAAAGGGGATAATATGAAGATCACAGAAGTACTCACGTATCATGTAAGACCGAGATGGGGGTTCGTGGAGATAAGGACAGATTCCGGTCTCACTGGATGGGGCGAATCGGTCCTTGAAGGTCACAGGACCGCGGTACTTGCCTGCATAGAAGAGATGAAACCCTATCTTATAGGGAAGGATCCTTCAAGGATAGAGGATTTCCAGTCTGTTCTTTACAGGGCCGGATTCTACAGGGGCGGCGGCGTCCTCATGAGCGCGATCGCCGGTATAGACCAGGCACTTTGGGATATTAAGGGAAAAGTATTCGGCGTGCCGGCATATGAGCTTATGGGAGGAAGACTGAGGGACGATATGCCCGTATACAGCTGGGTCGGCGGGGACAGACCGCAGGATGTAGGAAAAGCCGCGCTCGACTGTAAGAACAGAGGCTTCAGCGCGGTTAAGATGAACGCTACTGAAGAGCTCCAGATGCTCGATACATATGAAAAGCTTGACAAGGTCCTTGAAAGGGTTGCTTCCGTAAGGGAAGAATGCGGGAAGTATTTCGGCATAGCCGTCGATTTCCACGGACGCGTACATAAGTCCATGGCGAAGGTGCTGGCAAAGAAGCTCGAGGAGTTTGACCTTATGTTCATAGAGGAACCCGTCCTCTGTGAAAACATGGAAGAGTTCAAAGAGATAGCAAGAGCATGCAATATTCCAATAGCTACAGGCGAGAGGCTCTATACCAAATACGATTTCAAAAGGCTCCTTAATGCAGGCGGAGTCGACATAATACAGCCGGATCTGAGCCATGCCGGAGGACTTACCGAGGTCAAGAAGATTGCTTCTATGGCTGAAGCATATGACGTGGCTCTGGCTCCGCATTGTCCGTTAGGGCCGATAGCTCTCGCAAGCTGCCTCAACATAGACGCGACCTGCTATAACGCGGTAATACAGGAGCAGAGCATTGGCATACATTATAATGTCGGCAAGAGCGTGCTTGACTATGTAACGAACCGGGAAGACTTCGAGTTCAGGGACGGAAGAGTCTCGCTCCCAAGACTTCCGGGCATAGGAGTTGACGTGAATGAAGGGCTTGTCCATGAAGAGAATGAGCTGTTCAGGATCGCCGCTGAAAAATATGCTGAAGATACTTCGGCTCCGGATCCCGAATGGAAGAATCCCGTGTGGAGACACAGGGACGGAAGCGTAGCCGAATGGTAAACGAAGACAGACTTAAGGCGTGATAGGAGGACCGGATGAAATTCGGAAAAAAGCTCATTGAAGAGATAAAAAACAGCAGAACGGAATACGGGGAAGCCTTATTCTGGTGGCTTGGACAGTCAGGATATATAGTAAAAGCAGGTGGGAAGACTGTCATGATCGACGGCTTTCTAAATGATGTGCCTTCTAGGCTTCAGCCTGTCATGATAAAGCCCGAAGAACTTTCGGGCATCGATTATATTTTCGGTACGCATGACCATGACGATCATATCGACAGGGAATCCTGGAGGAAGATAGCTCCCGTTTGTCCCGATACAAAGTTCGTTGTGCCCTCGAGATTCATTTCAGATCTGTCGGCCGACCTTTCTATACCTGAAGACAGATTCATCGGAATAAATGAAGGCACTTCATCATTTGAAGCGGATGGGATAAGGATCGAAGGGATCGCCTCTGCACATGAGGATCTTGACTATGATGAAAAGACCGGTGAATATCCATATACGGGTTATATCATAGATATGAACGGAGTCAGGATATACCATTCGGGCGACTGCGTAGTATATGAAGGCCTTGAGACCAAGCTTAAAAACAGGAGTCCCATCGATATAGCGTTCGTTCCCATAAACGGAAGGGACGGAAAAAGACTTCGTTCAAACTGTATAGGGAATATGACCTTCCAGGAGGCTGTATGCCTTATATGCCATATTAAACCCATGCTTGCGGTCCCGGGACATTTTGATATGTTCCCCGGAAACACCGCGGACCCCATGGATTTTGCCGATTATCTTGAGATCAAGGATCCCTCCGTGGATTACTGGATAGGTGCAAGAGGGACGTGCGTAAGGTACAGAAAGGAAAACTGAATGGATACCGAACGATATATTAAGAAAATAGACGAAGTAATAGACCGTGGACCGTACAGCGCCGACTGGGCTTCGCTGTCAAAATACAGGACTCCTGAGTGGTTTATGGATCTTAAGCTCGGCATTTTCATACACTGGGGAGTATACAGTGTTCCCGCATACGGGAATGAATGGTATCCCCACAATATGTATGTGAAAGGCTCGGATGAATATGAGCATCATATAAAGACATACGGGCCTCACAAAACATTCGGCTATAAGGATTTCATACCGATGTTCAGGGGAGAGGATTTCGATCCGGAAGACTGGGCTCAGCTGTTCTGCGACGCCGGAGCAAGATACGTAGTCCCGGTAGCTGAACACCATGACGGCTTCCAGATGTACAAAAGCGATATATCTCACTGGAATGCGTATGAGATGGGACCGAAGAGGGACGTGCTTGGCGAACTCACGGCTCAATGCAGAAAAAAGGGGCTTGAAACAGGCTGTTCCTCACACAGGATAGAGCACTGGTTCTATATGGGGAACGGAAGAGATTTCGACAGCGATGTATGTGAGCCGATGCAAAAAGGAGACCTTTACTGGCCCGCAATGACTGAGGCTGATCATCATGATATATTCAGTAAACCTGCTCCGACAAAGGAATTTCTTGACGACTGGATGATACGTACATGCGAGCTCATAGACAACTACAGACCGCAGATACTGTATTTTGACTGGTGGATACATCACAGCAGCGCCAAGGAGCATCTTAAGAAGATAGCCGCATATTACTATAACCGCGCACATGAGTGGGGAAGGGATGTCGTCATAAACTATAAGCACGATGCTTTCCTTTTCGGTACTGCCGTTCCGGATGTGGAAAGAGGCCAGTTTGCAGATCTCAAGCATTACTACTGGCAGGGCTGCGGTGCTGTGGCGCTCAATTCGTGGGGATATACTGAAAACAACAGATACAGGACACCTTACGAGATCATCTGCGATTTCATAGATATCATAAGCAAGAACGGCAACATGCTCCTAAATGTAGGACCCAGATCCGACGGTACGATACCTGATGAGGACAGGGAGATACTGCTGGCGATAGGAAGGTGGCTCAAGGTGAACGGGGAGGCTGTTTACGGAGCCAGGACATGGAGGATATTCGGCGAAGGACCTACAAGGATCACGGAAGGACAGTTCGCAGATGATATAAAAAAGAACTTTACATCTTCGGATTTCAGGTTCATGACTTCGAAGGACTGCCTTTATGTCTTTGCATTAAGACCTGACGAAAAAGGAGAGTATTCGGTGACAGCTCTCGGAGACAGGGACGCGAAGAAAAAGGCGAATTTCAAGGGGATAATAAAGGATATAAGCGTTCTTGGTTCGGATGAAAAACCTGTGTGGACAAGGGATGAGGAAGCTCTTCATATCAGAACTTCCTTTAAATCGGATCTTCCAATCGTGTTCAGGCTTAAGATAGACTGAGATCAACGGCTTTTCCTTACGGGGCGTTTTTATTCTTAACCCCGTTAACATAAAAGGGACCGCAGAAATGCGGTCCCATCTTTTATGGCTCTGAAGATCATTCTCCGGGGATGATGTGCGTAAGAGCGAAGAACCTTTCGGGATCCAATTCCCTTATTATCTGTTCGAGCTCCATGTCGCCGAAGCTCGTTGTCCTTCCGTTGGCATATTCCTTGTCGATCTCATCCTTGATCTTAAGAACGAGCCCGTCATGCTTGTCGATCTTCTCGTCGTCCTTGAGACCGAAGTGAGTGTTCATCCAGTGCGCTATGCCGGCAGAACCGGAGACTTCGCCGACCATTACGTTGACCGGTCTTCCGAGTATCTTTTCGGTATTGAAGATATTGTAGATCTCCTCGTTCTTTATAAGACCGTCGGCGTGTATTCCGGCTCTTGTAGAGTTGAAGTTCCTGCCTACGAACGGAGTCCTGTCCATGATCTCGTAGCCGATCTCTCTTTCGAAATACTCGGCTATCTCGGTAATGGCGTGGAGGTCCATGCCGTCATCAGTACCCTTAAGTGAGCAGTATTCTATGGCCATTGCCTCAAGAGGACAGTTACCGGTCCTTTCGCCTATACCTAAAAGCGAGCAGTTGACGCTTGAAGCACCGTAAAGCCATGCTGTTGCAGCGTTTGTTACGACCTTGTAGAAGTCGTTGTGCCCGTGCCATTCAAGCAGGGTCGACGGAAATCCCGAATAGAATCTTAGACCGTACACTATGCCCTGAACGCTTCTTGGAAGCGATGCACCGGGATATGAAACTCCGTAGCCCAGAGTGTCGCACATCCTGATCTTGATAGGTATGTTTGCTTCTTTCCTTATCTTGTCGAGCTCGTTGGCGAAAGGAACGACGAAACCGTAGAAGTCAGCGCGGGTGATATCCTCAAAGTGGCATCTTGGCTTGATCCCTATATCTATCGCATCCTTTACTATGCCGAGATATTTATCAAGCGCCTGCTTCCGCGTAAGGCCCATCTTTGTGAAGATATGATAATCAGAGCATGATACAAGGATACCGGTCTCTTCTATGCCAAGGCTCTTTACCAGCTCAAAGTCTTTCTTATTTGCCCTTATCCAGGTCGTTATCTCGGGAAATTTATATCCCAGATCCTGGCATTCGCGAAGCGCGTTGCGGTCTTTTTCCGTATATACGAAGAACTCGGTCTGTCTGACTATCCCTTTAGGACCTCCGAGCTTATGCATAAGCTTGTAAAGATCTACGATCTGCTTTGAAGTAAAAGGAGCGCGCGACTGCTGACCGTCCCTGAACGTCGTATCGGTTATCCATATCTCATCAGGGAAATACATAGGAACAGTCCTGTGATTGAACATGATCTTCGGTACTTCGTCATAATTGAACATTTCCCTGAACAATACAGGTTCCTTTACATCCTGGAGAGAATAGCTGTAGTCATTTTCCTGCAATAGGTTGGTCCTGGCATATCTTCTGTTCAAAGAAGGTTACCTCCTTATCCTAATATCATACAAGTTCGGCGCAGAAATTCTTGATCCTTGCCAAACCCTTAATTATGTTTTCTTCCGATGTTGCGTATGAAAGTCGCATATGATCATCGCTTCCGAAAGCTGAACCCGGAACGACTGCAACAAGCTCGTTCGTGAGCAGCATATCAGCAAATTCGATCGATGACCCTATTTTTTTGCCCTTATAGCTTTTCCCTATGATGCCTGATATGTTCGGGAATACATAGAATGTACCCGTAGGTTCCTTGCATGAGATCAGGGGGATATCGTTTATAAGGCTGCATATGAGGCTGCGTCTCTTTTTGAAAACTCCGATCATCTGCTTGAGGTCCTCCTGCGGTCCCGTAAGCGCTACGGTGCCGGCATACTGGGCGATAGAGCAGGGGTTGGATGTCATATGGCTCTGCAGAGAACCCATCGCTTTAGCTATCTCAGGCGATGAAAGCGTATAACCGATCCTCCAGCCGGTCATCGCATAGCTCTTGCTGAGACCGTTGACAAGTATCGTACGTTCCTTTGCATCCTCGCTTATAGTAGGGAATGAAGTATATGATTCGGTGAAAACGAGCTCATCATAGATCTCGTCGGCAATGACATAAAGGTCGAATTCCTTTGCAAGATCCGCTATACCGATAAGCGTATCCCTGTCATAAGTTGCTCCGCAGGGATTCGAGGGATTGTTGACCACTATTGCCCTTGTCCTGTCAGTTATCTTTGCCCTGATATCAGATACGAGAGGAACGAAAGAGTTTTCTTCGTAAGCCTTGACGAATATGGGAACACCTCCGCACATCCTTATGAGCTCGGGATAAGTCACCCAGTAGGGGCTGATGACGATGACCTCATCGCCCGGATCCAGTATCGCGGCGAATGAATTGTACAGTGAATGCTTTGCACCGTTCGAAATGACGGCCTGGTTAACATTGTATTCGATGCCGTATCTGTCCTTGATCCTCATGATAACGGCTTTTTTGATATCTTCAGTGCCCGATGCAGGCGTGTACTTGGTGAATCCGGAAGAGATGGCCTCATTGGCTGCGGCCTTGATGTATTCCGGCGTATCGAAATCAGGTTCCCCTGCTCCGAATCCGACGACATCTATGCCGGATGCTTTCATCTGCTTATATGCTGCATCTATTTTCAGAGTTGCTGATGGGGCGACTGCTGATGCTCTTTTGGATATCTTCATTTAAACCTCCGTCAAAGACAGTATTCTGGTCAGCTTTTATATAATAATATATAGAATTCTAAAATGCAATATGAAAAATCAAAAATTGCAAAAATATATCTGAAACGGCCTGCCGAAGAGTGATTTGACAGTGTTTTTGAAACGGGAAAACATATATAATTGCTTGATCGTAATGGCGTTTTTAATGATCCGTATCGATTATATAAAAATGAAAGCCCGGAAGACCATAATGATCATTTCCGGGCTTGTTTCAGAACCGGTTATTCTTAGCTGCCTTACCGGCGGAGGTTCTTTTCAGTTGAGTTCGGCATGAACTTTTTTAAGAAGTTCGATTATATTGAGTCCCTGCGGGCACTTGGATTCACAGAGACCGCATTCCACACAGTTCGAGGCGTCCGTGCCGTTCCTCTTTGAGAAATTGTAGCGGTTCCTTCCGAATTCCATATTGTCATACATCATGCCCATATTGTATGAGCTGAAGATCCTGGGTATCTCGACTCCGTTGGGGCACGGCTGGCAGTATTCGCATCCGGTACAGTTGATGCCGGCCCTTGCCTCATATGTTTTCTTTACGAGCTCGAGCATCTTCCTGTCCTCGTCCGTCAGGCAGCCGGGCTGTACGTCGGGTTCAGAGAATATCCTTATATTGTCCTTAAGCTGTTCGAGCGTCGATACTCCGGAGAGGATGACGCTGACTTCGGGAAAATCATAGAGATGCCTGAACGCCCATTCGACTGCCGTACGCTTTTCATTATAGTTTTCGTATATCTCCCTTACTTCCTTTGGGGGAAGTGCGAGACCGCCGCCTCTTAAAGGCTCCATGATGACTACTGCCAGGCCCTTTTTCCCGGCGTATCTTATGCCTTCGCTCGTGGCCTGCTGGTCCGTGTCGAGTATGTTCTGCTGGATCTGGCTCATGCTCCAGTCGTAATAGTCGACGACCTTCTTAAAAGTGACAGCGTCACCGTGATAGGAGAAAGCTATGTTCCTTATAAGGCCCTCCTGTCTGAATTTTTCGAACTCCTCGATCGCTCCGAACGCCTTTATATCCTCCCATGTCTGAGGCTGGATATTGTGGAAAAGATAAACGTCTATATAGTCCGTCCTGAGCTTCTTAAGAGTGTTCTCAAGGTTCCGCCTCATATTTTCCTTGGTCTTCATGACAGAAAAAGGCTGCTTCGTGGCTATGGTGACCTTTTCTCTCAGACCGCCGTCGAGCGCCTCGCCGACCAGGCTTTCGCTTTTCTGATTGTGATATCCGTATGCCGTGTCGAAGTATGTAACGCCATGAGTAGCGGCATACTGCACCATCTCGATCGCTTTTTCCTTATCGATCTCTTCAAGACCAGCTTCTCCCTTTATCGTGGGAAGACGCATGCATCCCATACCGAAAAGAGATGTGGTTATACCGGTTTTTCCGTATTTCCGTGTCTGCATAAATGCCTCCTTATTAAGATCGCTTTTCCTGTAAGAACAGATTAACTTATTTTAAATGCCTGTGTCAATAAATGAAGATCCGGGAGTGTATCAGGAGATAAGCTGTTCCATGTCATTGACACCGTATTTTGCTGATGCTATCGTATATGTATCAGGTAATAAAATATATCAGGCAGTACAACAGAAGAGAGGGGATAATCATGCCAAAGATCGTTGATGTTGAAGTGCTGAAGATTGCTTCACCGGACGCGGCGAAAGACGATACTTCTTTTGACGGCGTTTTCGTATCGAGACCTACCGACATTTTCTATCCGAAATGGAAGCTCGGGGATTTCATCAAGATCACGGCAGGCGCTACGGTGGTAAAGATCACCGACGAGAACGGTAACTACGGTTACGGCTTTTCCGGACTTTACAGGAGCTGCGCCTCGATAGTCGAAGAATTCTTCAAGCCTCTGCTTATAGGAGCAGAAGCAAACGAGATAGAAAAGCTGTGGGATGTCATGTACTGTTCGAGCATGGCATACGGAAGGATGGGCATAGTGATGCTTGCCATATCCGCTGTTGACATAGCGCTCTGGGACCTTTTCGGAAAGACCACAGGGCTTCCGGTGTATCAGCTCTTAGGCGGTAAGGTCAGGGACAAGATCAAATGCTATGCGACCGGCAGCGACCTTGAACGCTACAGGGATCTCGGATATAAAGCCAACAAGATACCTATCCCTTACGGGCCTCATCAGGGCAAATGGGGGATGAAGGAGAATATGAAGCGTGTCGAGAACGTGAAGAAGATCATGGGCGACGATACGGAGATAATGTTCGACTGCTGGATGGCCTGGGACCCTGAATACTGTGCAAAGATGCTCAAGCTGGTAAAAGGATACAACGTAAGGTGGATAGAGGAGCCTGTCATAGCCGATGACTATGACGGTTACAGAAGGTGTCATGATATCTGCAATGAGAACGGTATCCTTCTTACCGGAGGTGAACACGAATATACAAGATGGGGCGTAAAGAAATTCCTCGACATGCAGTGCGTGGACATTCTGCAGTGCGATGTAGGCTATACGGGCGGTATATCGGAGATGAGAAAGATAATAGCGTATGCAAAGGCCAGGAACGTAATGGTCATACCGCATGCGCACAGTCTTCCCACATTCCATCTTTCCATATCGAGCCTCCAGTCGCCATTTGCGGAGACTCTCCTTATAGGCGACCTCAGGGGACGCCTGTTTAAAGGCGAACCTCCTGTGATAGACGGAACGATAACTCTTTCCGATGCTCCCGGGTTCGGTTATGAACTGAACGAAGAGTACGGGATAAGGCTTGAATTCTGAAAGGAGCATGCATCATGTCAAGGATAACGGATGTTGAGATATATAAATTCATGCCGCAGAAGCAGAAGACCAGTGATAAATGGAAGAGCGTCTACACAGCCAGACCCATTTCCAAATATCCTGAATTCGACTCAAAGGAGCAGCGTATGCTGTCCGCGGGCGCTACGGTCGTGAAGATCACTACGGAAGACGGGCTTTACGGATACGGAGCCACCGGCACGGGTCTTTACAGGGGAGCAGCCGAGATAATGTCTGACGCTATGAGGCCTTTCCTTCTTGACGACTGCGACGCAGACGAGATAGAGAAGATCTGGGACCTCAATTATAAGGCAACGGTCGCGATAGGAAGAAAAGGGCTTCCGATACACGCGCTCTCTGCCATAGATATCGCACTGTGGGATATAAAGGGAAAGAAGCTTGGCCTTCCCGTTTACCAGCTCTTAGGAGGTAAGGTGAGGGATAAGATCAAGGTATATGCGACAGGTCCCGATCTTGAGATGTACAAGAAGCTGGGATATAAAGCCAACAAGATACCTATCCCGTGCGGGCCCGTACACGGAAGAGAGGGAATGAAAAAGAATCTTGAAGCCGTTGAGAGGGTAGTAAGAGTAATGGGCGAAAATACTGAGATCATGCTCGACTGCTGGATGGGATGGGATTTTGAGTATACCGTGAAAATGGCCAGGATGCTTAAAGACTATAACATAAGATGGATAGAGGAGCCTCTGGTATCGACCGATTATGACGGATTCAAAAGGCTGAAATACATATTGAATTCGATGGGTATACTCCTTACGACAGGTGAGCACGAATTTACCAGATGGGGCGCCAGGGAGCTCGTAGAGAACGGATGTGTGGATATACTGCAGTGCGACATAATGTACTGCGGCGGACTGTCAGAGATAAAAAAGATCGCCGCCTACTGCAAGGCTCATAACGTGATGCTCGTACCGCACAGTCACGGCATGCCTGTTTTCCATTTCTCGATAAGCTCGCTTGTTTCCCCGTTCGCTGAGACCCTGATGAACAGGATCGAGAATCCCCTGTTCTTCGGAGTGCCGGGGATCAAGGACGGCTATGTCGAGATGCCTGAGGGCATAACAGGGCTCGGGTATGAACTGAACACGGGCTTCAGCGAATACAGGATGGTATAAAACGCAAACGTAATAAAGTAAGATAAGGTGTCCCGGCATTGAGCCGGGACTTTTTTTAACAAATTATTGGTTTTGTAGTTATATGATGCGTTTGATATAATATCATAAGGACCGTATTTTTACCTGTCAGGTCGGAAAGGAAATATCCATGGCATATGACTCTTCTTCAAATAAAATGAATATCAACTGGTATCCGGGCCATATGACAAAGGCTAAGAGGGACCTCTCTAAACACCTTAATATGATAGATATCGTTCTTGAGGTGATAGACGCGAGGGCTCCGCTAAGTTCGGTAAATCCCGACTTTTCCCCGATGTTTCAGGGCAAGAAGCTTATCATGGTACTTAACAAAGCTGACATGGCTGATCCGGCCGTTACCGCCAGGTTCATAGAATACTTTAAGAATAAGGGTATCACTGCCGTTTCATATTCGGCAAAGCAGCCTGACAGGAAAAAGCTTATGGACTGTATCGGTAAAGTGGCTGAGGGTATACGTGAGAGATATGTTTCAAGAGGGATGTCCTATACCGTAAGGGCTCTTGTCTGCGGCATACCGAACGTAGGAAAATCGGCTATCATAAATACGCTGTACGGCTCAAAAAAGGTTACTGTGGCTAACAGACCCGGTGTGACGAGAGATCTGAGGTGGATCAGGATCGGAGATTACCTTGAGCTTATGGATTCGCCGGGACTTTTATGGCCTAAGATCACGAACAGGCAGACCGGGATAAACATCGCTCTTCTGGGAAGCATAAACGAGCAGATACTCCCTGAAGACGACCTGGCCCTGTATATAATCGATCTTCTTAAAAAGGATCATCCCGGGCTTCTCATGGAGAGATACAGGCTTTCGTCCCTTAAGGAAACGAATGTGGAGATACTTGAAGACATCTGTTCTTCAAGAGGGATGATAATACGCGGCGGAGAATTCGACTATGAAAGAGCCGAGAGCATGCTTCTCGAGGAATTCAGGAACGGAAAGATAGGAAGATTCAGTTTGGAGGAGCCTCATGATGACTGACAAAAGGATTGCTGATTTTCTCGGATTCGAGATAAACGGATTTTTTTCCGTTGAGGAAGAGAGCAGACGGACGGGCATAGTATTCGCAGGCATGGATGAAGCCGGCAGAGGTCCGCTCATGGGCCCTGTTGTAGCCGCCGCGGTCATAATGGACAACAGTGCGCGTATAGAGGGGATCAATGATTCAAAGCAGCTCACCGAAAAGAAACGCGAATATCTTTATGAGATAATAAAGGAAAAATGTATCTGCTACGGGATAGGCGAAGTTTCGGGAAAAAGGATAGACGAGATAGGCATAGGGGATGCCGTAAGGGAAGCATTCACGATGGCTGCTGACAATCTCAGTACGCTCCCTGACCTTATATACAATGATGAAGTCAAATGGGTCTACGGCAAGATACCGAACCGCTCCATCATTAAGGGGGATGCGAAGGTCTATTCGATAGCGGCAGCATCGATACTTGCTAAAGTTTACAGGGACCGCCTTGTAAGGGAATACGACAGGATGTATCCGGAGTACGGATTCGCAAAGCATAAGGGATACGGTACAAAGGATCATTTTGAAGCGATAAGGAAATACGGAGTGACACCGCTCCACAGGATAAGCTTTCTTACCAAGAATCATTCCGACCTGCTGTAAAAACAGCCGGCCGGTTTTTAAGAGGTTTCTATGAAAAAGACGAAGACCTTTTTTCTGATATCGGTCATAATATCGGTCCTTGTTTTCTGCCTTATACCTGTTAAGGCATCGGCCGGGGAAGGTGTATTTGACAATCCTGACTTTTCACAGTGGCAGGGCGAATATCCGGATGAATGGAATTTTTACGCTTCGGATTATGATAAGGTATACATATCCCAGACATCGGAAGGTTTTCTTCTTGAAACATATAACAGCTGCGCCTATCTGTATCAGACCGTTGAACTTCAGCCGCAGACCTGCTACAGGATCTCCTACAGCGTAATGCTTGAGGATATGGATGATTCCGGAGGCGGGGCTCAGGCTTCATTTATGGATCAGATCGCATGCTCTGATATGCTCATCTCTTCCGACGGTGATTACTATGAGGATCATTTTTATGTCAGGACCAATGTTGACAGCTATCAGAAATATGTTTTCAGGATCGGTCTCGGAGCAGAAGACTATTTCTGCACTGGCAGCGGATATTTTAAGAACCTTCTGATCGAGGTGATGGATGAGATACCTGCTGACGATGTAGTCTATACTCTTATAGGATCGCTCGGTGAATCTGAAAACTATGATGATTACGATTTTTCCGATTATGAGACTGAAAAGGAAGAGACGGTCGATATCACTTATAATCATCTGGGAATAGCTCTTTCATGCTCGCTCGTGACACTGTTCCTGCTTTCCATGTTTAACGGAAGACTGTCAGAGAAACTTGGAGGGATCCTTAAGAACAGAGTTTTTACCGTGATCGTCTTTGCCTGTGCATTCCTAATAAGAATATACTTTGCAGTGACCCAGCAGCCGCATGTCAGCGACTTCAACTGCTTCAAGGCATGGGCGGTTGATACGGTAGAATACGGAGACGGCTTCTATACATCAGGCATATTTGCGGATTATCCGCCGTCATATATGTATGTGCTGTATGTGATAGGAGTGATAAGGAACATATTTGCTCTCGATTATTATTCTGTCGTATTCGAGCTCCTGGTCAAGCTCCCTCCCATACTCGCAGACCTTGGGATCGCATGGTTCCTTATTAAAAAATGCGATAAGTATTTCAA
Source organism: Christensenellaceae bacterium (assembly GCA_017523755.1). Lineage (GTDB taxonomy): Bacteria > Bacillota > Clostridia > Christensenellales > Christensenellaceae > SIG371. The sequence continues at coordinate 111,935 of JAFWWA010000038.1, forward strand.
CCGCGAGACCGGTACTGTTCTTTCATTGTTCGTGCTGTTTTCCCCGGTAATGCTTTTAGACAGCGCTGTATGGGGACAGATCGATTCCGTCCTTATACTTTTTATAATCCTTTCTCTTGATCTTTTCGACAGAGGAAGGAAGACATGTGCTGCAGCCCTCTATACTTTCACTTTTCTCATCAAACCCCAGGCGGGCCTTATTGCCCCCGTTATAATAGCCCTGTATATAAGGGATATCGTAAACAAGGAAACGAGAAAAAAGGGCATACTTGACCTTTTGACGAGCGCCTTCGCGGTCGTGATCGTTTTCCTTGCCCTTTCGCTTCCGTTCAAGGGAGAGCAGGGGATATTCTATGTAGCTGAAAAGATAATGAGCACCGTTGGCGAATATCCGTACGGAAGCATCAATGCTTTCAACCTGATAGCGCTTTACGGCGGTATCTGGGTTCCCGATGATACTCAGTTCCTCATTGTTGATTACAGGACAACAGGTACGATCTTTATAATTCTTGTCGTCATATTCTCGGTTTATCTGGTTTTAAAGGAGAAGGACAGAAAAGGTCTCTGGCTCGGTTCAGCTTTCATATACTTAGGGATATTCATGCTTGGGCACGGGATGCATGAAAGATATGTGCTGCCTTCCGTGGTCCTGTTCCTGATGGCGGCAGTGAGATATGATTCAAGAAAATTCGTTTCGGTATCGGCTCTGCTCCAGTCCGTTTCGTTCATCAACGTTTATTACGTCCTTATATACAGAGGCACATGGATCCCGGAAGAGATAGTAAAGCCGTTTTCGCTGATATATCTTACAGCGTTCATATTCATGCTTTTCATCACGATAGATCATATCGGTAAGAAGCGAGTAAAAGACCGAACTCTTCTCATAAATGCTGTTTCTGAGCCTGAAGCCTCTGAGATTCTGGACTCTTCAGAAGTAGCAGGAGAAGAGAAGCGCATAACCAGGAAGGACGCCATACTGATCGCCCTAATCACCTGCGTCTATGCATTCTTTGCCTACTTCCGACTTGGTTCCCTTGATATCCCGGAGAGAACGGCTCCGATAAGCGAAGGGCAGTCATATATAATCGAGTTTGAGAACGAAGGTTATATTAAGGAACTGGGATATTATGCCGGTTACTCGGAAGGCGATTTCCTCGTCTACGGAAGCGTTGACGGGATTGAGTATACCAGTCTTCGCGAAACGGGTATCGTCAACCATGATTACGGAAAGATGTTCACGTGGAGGTTCATCGACGTATATGAGCCTGTCAGGTTCATAAAGCTGTATGTTTCTCACGGGGATCTTGAATTAAGGGAGATCGTTGCATGGCCGTACGAGGAACAGGATCACGTGATAAAGGCTGTGAGCGCTTATCTTGCCGATGAGGAAGGAAATCTTACCGATGCGGGCTATATCATAGATGAGCAGGATGAGGCTCTTTATGTGACAGATCCGAGATATGAGATGTATTTTGATGAGATATATCATGCCCGCACTGCTTACGAATATCTTGAGAACATCTATCCTTACGAGATAACACATCCGCCGCTCGGGAAGAGCATTATAACTCTCGGAATAAGGATGTTCGGCATGAATCCCTTCGGATGGAGATTCATGGGAGCCCTGTTCGGTGTATTCATGCTGCCTCTAATGTATATCTTCATAAAGAGGATATTCAGGAGGACGAAATGGGCCCTTACCGGAACCGTTCTCATGGCTTCGGGCTTCATGCATTATTCGCTTACAAGGATATCTACGATCGACAGCTACAGTATTTTCTTCATACTCCTTATGAGCTATTTTATGTATGAATATCTGAATACGAACTATCTGAAAGACGACCTTAAGAAGGTACTGCTGCCGCTTGGCGCGTGCGGTATCGCATGGGGGCTCGGGTGCGCGACAAAATGGCTCTGTGCTTATGCCGGTGCCGGCCTTGCGATTGCTTTCTTCTATACGGTTTATCTCAGATACAGGGAATCAAGAAGGATCGAGAATGCAGGAAATCCCCATATACGGAAGCTGTTTATAAAACGAACAACCGTAATGATACTGTTCTGCATTGGCTTTTTCATCATAATACCGCTCGTGATCTACTGCGTTTCATACATTCCGTATTTCAATTCTTCCGAGGATTTCGGAATAAAGGGGATAATCGAAAACCAGCTCTACATATTCAACTATCATTCTAATTCCGTCGATGAGGCAACACATGCGTTCAACTCGAAGATATGGACATGGCCTTTCGACATAAGACCGGTATTCTTCTTCATGGCGGATCATTTAGCCGACAGCAGCTTCACATACACGATATCCTGCTTCGGCAATCCTGCAGTGTTATGGTACGGGTTAGCCGCTCTAATGATCCTTCTTGGAATAAAGAAGGATAAGAAGGCTGATGTCAGATGGATCGGCTATATATGTCTTATGGGGGCTTCACAGTTCCTTCCCTGGGCCATCATAAAGAGGGAAGTGTTCATATACCATTATTTCGCGACAATACCGTTCCTTATAATCCTGATACTGTATTCTCTGAGATATATTGAGTACAACCATAAATGGGGGAGAAACTTTACACGCTGCCTTATCGTGATATCGGTACTTCTGTTCCTCCTTTTCCTGCCGATGACAAACGGTATAATGGTCCCCAAATGGTATTCTGATCTGTTCAGATGGTTCGACACCTGGCCTTTCTACAACGTATAGACAGCAGTGGCTTACGGCATTGATTTTTATCTGATTAAAATATAAAATTTAACATAATGAAGAACAAGGAGTTCTCCTAAATTGGAAAGAGCAGCTAATTCTATCAGAAACATCATATTCGGCATTGGCGGCCAGATACTGAATCTCATCATGAGCTTCATTTACCGTACCGTGCTGGTAAGGACCTTGGGGGATGCGTATACAGGAATCGCTGGTTCCTTCACCAACATCCTTATGATCTTTTCGCTTGCTGATCTCGGTGTAGGAACTGCTATAATATACAATCTTTACAGGCCGATCGCGGAGAATGACGAGATCCATATAAGAAAGCTCATGAACCTGTACAGGCGGGCTTACAATATAATCGGTACCGTCATACTTGCCATGGGCTTTGTCGTCATGTTCTTCCTTAAGTCCTTCATCAAAGAGACAGAACATGTCGAAAATCTTTACCTGATCTTTGCAATCTATGTCATCAATACAGCATCGTCATATTTCCTTGCATATAAAGGCACGCTCATAACGGCTAATCAGAAGAATTATATCGTTACGAGCGTTGTTTATGTGACCTCGATCATCTGTTATATAGTGCAGATAGTCCTTATAAGGCTGACCAGGAACTATGTGGTGACTATTTCCATACAGACGGCTACCAATATGCTCCAGAACGTAATAACGATGAGGATCGCCGACAGGATGTATCCCTTCTTAAAGGCCGATACAGATGAGATGCCTTCAAAAGAAGAGAGAAAAAAGATCTATTCGGATATGAGAGCCATCGTCTTTTACAGGATAGGCGCGGTAATCACGAACGGTACGGATGACCTCATTATATCTTCAGCGCTTGGTATCCTTATTGAGGGTATATATGATAACCATCAGCTCCTTCTGACTACGGTAAAGAATCTGCTGCTGCAGTTCTTTAAGGGGATCACCGCCAGTATAGGTAATCTGAACGTGCTCGAGACAGATGAAAAGAAGTTTGAAGTATATAATATGATCTATTTCGCGAATTTCTGGCTGTTCGGTTTCTGCGCTATATGCTTCTGGACACTATTCAGGCCATTCATCACTATATGGATCGGCGCAGAAAGAGTGCTTCCGCAGCTTACTATTTTCATAGTCGTTCTGAACTTCTACATCACCGGCATGAGAAATGTAAATACTACGTTCAGGGAGACGATGGGTATATTCAAGGAAGGCAAATACGTTGCCATAATAGGTGCTGTGATAAACCTTGCGTGTACAATACTTCTTGTGAACCTGATAGGACTCAACGGTGTATTCCTCGGGACCACGGTCAGTACTTTCGGTTTCCTGTTCTGGCTCGAGCCTCTCATACTTCATAAATACGGTTTCAAAAGATCTTCAAGGCATTATTTCATAAAATACGCCATATATCTTGCATGCACGCTTGCGGCGGGCTTCGTTACCGGTCTTATCTGCGATCTTATTTTCCCGGATCCTAAGTTCTTCGCTCTTGTAGGCAGGATACTCATAAGCATGATCGTTCCGAATGCAGTCTTCTTTGCGATATTCGGAAGGACTCAGGAATTTAGACAACTGATCGCCCTTGTTTCGGGCGTTATTAAGAATAAACTTTTTAAGAAAAGGGGAGGAGTGACAGTCGATGGACAGGATAAGCAAGATTCGCAGGATAATTGAAAACAGATCCCTTGACGCCGTTTATCTTTTAAAAGAGACAAACGTTTCGTGGGCATCCGGTTTCCGCGGCGACAGCTCAGTTGTTATCATCACTAAGGACAGTCAGTATTTCATAACAGACTCAAGATATACCGAGGAAGCTGAAAAGGAGATAGATCCTTCATACAAGATAATCGAGATCAGACCTGAGATCAGGGACCAGGTATTAAACGATATCTTTGTCAAGAACGAAATAAAGAATCTTGGTATAGAAGGTTCATATCTGACCGTTAAAGACAAGTCAGAGCTTGACGGAAAGTACGTTTTCGAGTATTCGTTTATAGATGACGACATAATTAAACTAAGAGCGGTCAAGGACGAAAACGAGATAATCAGTATGAAGAAGGCTGCAAAGCTTACCGAGGAGTGCTTTTATTATCTGCTTCCAAAGATAAAGGAAGGCGTATCCGAAAATGATATATTTGCTGAGATGTGCTATTTCTTCAATAAAAACGGTGCTACCGGTTCATTTGAGCCAATAATCGCCGGAGGCCCTAACTCTTCGATGCCTCATGCCAAAGTAACATCAAGAAAGCTTGAAAAGTATGATCTTCTGACGATGGATTTTGGCTGCAAGATTAATGGATACTGTTCCGATTTTACGAGAACGTTGGCAATATCGGGTATTGAACCTGATATGAAACGAGTGTATAATACTGTAAGGAATGCACAGCGGCTTGCAATGGATTTTCTTAGGCCTGGTGTATCGGGTTTCGATGCTGACAAGATAGCAAGAGATCATATCTACAGCAGCGGATACGAAGGACTGTTCGGCCATTCATTAGGACACGGAGTCGGTCTCGACATTCATGAATCTCCGAGACTTTCCCGCTTTTCTGATGATATTATGGAAAAAGATATGGCGGTTACAGTGGAACCGGGCATATATATACCCGGAAAAGGTGGAGTTCGTATTGAGGATACCGTACTGATAACCGAAGACGGCATGGTATCTCTGTACACTGTTCCGACGGATCTTATTATTTTATAACAGGAGGATTTTTATGATTTCTGCCGGTGAATTTAGAAAAGGCTTAACAGTTGAGATTGATGGACAGGTCTGGCTGATAGTCGACTTCCAGCATGTTAAACCGGGAAAAGGTGCTGCTTTTGTCAGGACCAAACTTAAAAATGTCATGGCCGGTAACGTTCTTGAAAGATCGTTCAACCCGACCGAAAAATTCCCGAGAGCTATGATCGAAAGAAAAGAGATGCAGTATCTCTATGAAGATTCCGGGATATATTATTTCATGGATAACGAGACATATGAGCAGCTTCCTTTAAACCATGATCAGTGCGAGGACGCTTTAAAGTATGTCAAGGAAGAGATGATGGTTACAGTCATGTCATATAAGGGCGTTGTGTTCGCAGTTGAGCCCCCGAACTTCGTAAATCTCAAGATCGTTGATACCGAACCTGGATTCAGGGGAGATACAGCAACAGCCGGCAACAAGCCCGCTACGCTTGAGACAGGCCTTAAGGTCATGGTACCTCTCTTCATCAACAACGGTGAAACGATAAGGATCGACACAAGGACTGATACATATATCGAAAGAGTCTGATCTCTTAAGATCATATCGTATAAAAAAAAGCTCTGTCCCTTTTCAGGAACAGAGCTTTTGCTTTTCATTGATCATATATTTTTCATGATGATCGTTTCTATACATTCCGCTACATTCTCGCATGCGTCACATATGTTCTCAGCTATCTCGAATATCTTGTTCCATTTGATAAGGTCTACGGCTGACAAATCGGGAGTCGTATACATCTTGTGGAGTATGTTTGTATACAGAGTATCACCAATGCTCTCAACGTTGTTGACCTGAATTATGTGGGCCTTTAAAGTATCGGACTTTCTGAAATTTCTCAGCTCTTTTATTGCCAGGTCCATATGCCTGCAACATTTTACAAGCAGATCTATGAATTCGATGCAGTCATCGGTCATGTGCTCGATATCCATTATGTAAAACTGGTGAAGAAGCTCATCAAGGCCATCCGTAACGTCATCAAGTCTTGCGGAAAGCTCTCTTATGTCCTCTCGCTCGATAGGAGGAAGAAATTCCTTCATAAGGTGCTCTGTGAGTTCATGCTTGATATTGTCTTCCTTATGTTCAAGCTCATGGATCTCGCTCATATACTCCTGTATCTTTGCGAAATCAAATTCCTTAGCGATCTTCTGCAGGATAAGGGAAGACTGGAATGATATCGAGCTCATCTCCTCCATGGTGCTGAAATAATCGTATCTGTTTCCTTTTGCCATAGGTAAATCTCCTGATATTTATAATATCGCCATAAATAATTTGGCAGTAATGTAACCGATAAGTCCGCATCCCGGGAAAGTCAGAAGCCAAGCGGTGACCATTTCCTTAACAACATTCCAGTTGATAGCGGAAAGCCTCTTTGAAGCACCTACTCCCATTATGGCAGTGGTCTTCATATGTGAAGTCGAAACAGGTATGCCGAGCACTGAAGTCAATAAGAGGCTCAGAGCTGATGCAAAGTCAGCGCAGAAGCCCTCGTATTTGTCAAGCTTGACCATGCTCATCCCGACGGTCTTTATGATCTTATAACCACCTATTGATGTTCCGAGTCCCATAAAGAGCGAGCACATTATCATAAGCCAGACGGGAATGGAAAAGTCATTGACTTTTGAGTATCCTTTGGACAGGAACATACCTAACATGAAGACACCCATGAATTTCTGGCCGTCCTGTGCACCGTGCATGAATGCCATGCCTGCAGCTCCGCCGATCTGTGCGTTTTTGAAGAAAGAAAGTGTTTTTCTTCTGTCAACGGATGAGAATATGAATGTTACAACCTTTGTTATGATCCATCCTGAGAAGAATCCCAGGACCGTAGAAAGTATAAGCCCGTAAATGACTTTTACCCATTCGCTTCCGTTGATACCTCCGAATCCTCCCTGAAGGGCTATGGCTGCTCCTGAAACCCCGGCTATAAGCGCGTGGCTCTCACTGGTATTAAGCCCGAAAAGCCATGCGCCGACTGCCCAGATGACGATAGCGGCAAGACCTGCAAGAAGAGCGATGAGCGACTGCTGCGGATCCCCGCCGAAATCGACCATGTTATATATAGTGAACGCAACGCTGTTGTTTATCCTTGTCATGATGAATGCGCCGAGGAAATTGAAGGCAGCAGCCATAATGATGGCAAGCTTCGGTGTAAGTGAACGTGTACCGACGCATGTCGCAATGGAATTAGCGGCATCCGTTGAACCATTTACGAAAATGACTGAGATCATTATGACCGTGCATATCGCAAAGGGCAGATTGCTTGTTAGTTCGTAAAAGAAATCAGATAGTGTGACCGTCATATTCATCATCCTAATCAAATATGCGCCGACTCTAAAGCCGTACAATATAAGTATATTATTAATTGGGCAAAGTTGCAATTATATAAGCCTGTGCTGTTGAGATATAGTTGCTTTAACGTTTTGCCGAAGGTAGCGTTATCGTCTTAAAAAATTAATATTGTGTATATAAATTCTTCCATATGTGATGATATAATTATTTATGAAGCATAATATTCGGATTTTAAGCAGGCAATGAGGCTCAGAACGTGGGAGATTTCTTTTCAGTAATTAAAAACAGCATACAGGAGTTCGGTATCCTGGATATTATCGATATACTGCTAGTTTCGGTACTGATCTACGGCATTTTCGTGCTTGTTAAAGGGACCAGGGCAAGTCAGGTATTAAAAGGCGTTGGTGTCATCATCGTTACTGCATGGATCTGCAAGACCTTAGGGCTCTCCGCAATGTCATGGCTGCTCAACTATCTTATAACTGCAGGGGCAGCGATAATAGTTATCCTTTTCCAGCCTGAACTTAGAAGAGCTCTGGAAAGGATAGGTAGAGGGACTAAAATAGATCTTAAAGGCGAAAATGAGTCGGAAGGGGCTGTTCTGGCCGAGATGGTGCAGCAGTCTATCCTTAATATGGCAAGAAAAAAAGTAGGAGCTCTGATAGTTTTTGAGAATCAGGTCGGACTTGGTGAAATAATAGAGACAGGCACGAGGGTCGATGCTGAGATATCTTCAGAGCTGATAGAGAATATATTCTTCGTGAATGCGCCGCTGCATGATGGAGCAATGGTAATAGGTGATAACAGGATCGTTGCTGCAGGGTGTTTTCTCCCTCTTTCAGACAATAAATCGGTAAGCACAGAGCTTGGGACCAGACACAGGGCAGCTCTCGGAGTTTCCGAGGTATCTGATGCTGTAACGATAGTAGTTTCAGAGGAGACCGGTTCGATATCCATGACTCAGGACGGAGTCTTAATGAGATATCTTGACGTCAATAAACTCAATGACGTTCTAAAGAAGATCTTCGACGTCAAGAATGAAGAAAAGCCTTCTTTAATCGAGTCGGTACGCAGAAAGCTGGGATTCTGATATGAAAAAGTTTTTTACAAGAGTCTATGAGATAATAAAAAATAATTTCTGGCAGAAGATGCTGGCACTGCTTTTTGCTTTCATTATATGGAGCTATATTCTTGTTGAATCCAATCCTACAAGAAGATGTGAAGTAAACAATCTTTCGTTAAATGTGATTGGTTCGGCTGAGCTTGAATCAAAGCATCTCATGATCACCGACGGTCTTGATGACCTTATAGATATCGATGTCGTTATAGAGGCAGAACAGAGCGAACATAAATATATAAACAACAGCAATGTTACCGCTACTATAGATCTGACGACGGTAAAGTCAGTAGGGGAGAATACAGTAAATGTCAATATCGATACGAAATACGGCCTTGTAAAAAGCGTATCTCCGTCTACGATAACATTGACAGCCGAGGAGATAGTCGATAAGGAAGTTCCCGTCACTTATGAATATAAAGGATCTGCTCCTGACGGATACTATGTTGCTCCTCCTGCTTTTTCATCCAATACTGTCAGAATTATTGGCGCTCAGTCTGTGGTTGACCGCATAACTGAAGCCAGATGTGATATCAGTATAGTCGGACTGAAGGAAAGCATAACAAAGAGCTATTCCGCTTCTTTCCTTAACTATTCTGGAAATAAGATCGATTACGGAAACCTCATCATCGGCGGGGCTCCCTCGGTAGCTGCTTCCATCAAAGTAATGAGGTGTAAGAGAGTCCCGATAGATGATAATATATCAGGAGCTGTTTTTATCAATCTCCCGGATAACCATGTAGTTACAGGCCTTAAGATCGACCCGTACGATATCCTTATAGCAGGCTCTGAGGAACTTCTTGATACGATCGATGTTCTTTCCCTTGAGGAGATCAATGTCAAGAACGCAGAGGGAGTGATTAGAACTAATGCCCTTGTTAAGGAGCTGGACGGAGTCGTGTTTGTCGAGCCCAGGACTGTCCAGATCACGGTTAATACTGAAGAGAGAAAAATCACCAAGACATTCAGGGATGTCAAGATCAATCTGAGGTCCGCGAACGAAGATTGCTCGATCGATCCGCATTACACGGATGTCGTCATCACAGGCCCCTACTCGGTTCTTAACAGGATGATGAACAGTGATATCTACCTCTTTGCCGATGTTGCCGGCTATTCGAGTGGGACTTACTCTATAAACATCCAGGTCCAGAATATTGAAGGTATCGATCCTTCGAACATAAAACTTGATAAGACTTCTGTCGAAGTGGTGATCCCCTGATGAAGAGATTTAATATATTTGCAGGGAATTTCGGAAGCGGAAAGACAGAGATGGTCCTGAATTTTGCTGTAAATGCGGCTGATTCGGGAAAGAAAGTAATGCTTGTGGATATGGATCTTATAAATCCCTATTTCAAATCCAGCTCACAGATCTCAATGCTTCATTCAAAGGGTATAGAGGTCGTCTCTCCAGGCTTTGCAAACACGCTTTCGGATACTCCCTCTCTCAGCCCGAAGATTTATTCCGCATTCACGTCTGACTGTGATGTCGTGATTTTTGACAGCGGAGGTGATCCCGACGGAGCTACAGTTCTTGGTTTCCTTGAGGAAAAGTTCAAGGAGAACATTGACGATCTCGATTTCTTCATGGTACTTAATACCAGAAGACCGATGCAGGAGACCCCGAAAGACATCGTGGACCTGCTTGGTGATATCGAGGATGCGAGCAGGCTAAAGATCACAGGCTTAATAAACAATACCAATCTTTCAAGGGAAACAGATGCGCAGGTGATAGAGCAGAGCAGGGAAGTCGTAAAAACGGTTTCAAATTTGACAGGTATCCCTGTCAGATATACTTCTGCACTGAAAGAGTTATGTGATGCCGGAGGTTTCGGTATAGACGGTGAACTTATGCCGATAAAACTGTATCTGAGACCTGAATGGATGGATTTGATCTGATAAAAAAGCTTACGGCCAAAGATTCCGTAAGCTTTTTTATCATATATCAGTGTACCTGTGGAAGTGCATTGATGAGGACGCCGGTATCTATAATGTTCTCCCTTGAAACTGGCGGAAGGAAAACTGTACCGGAACTTTTATCTGAGGCTGAAAGCCTCTTTTTTATGAACTGTTCTAGAAGCATTCTGTATCTGTCATAAAAGTCATCAAGCACGATGGCGTCAGGTGAAAATCTTTCATCAAGCAAAGTAAGAGCATCTGCTATCATGTAACCGATCTTTTCAGCTATCGTGACAGCGTAGCGGTCACCTTTTTCAGCTAATCTTAAAACAGTGTCCAGTGTGATGCCTTCTGGCTCTTCAATATAAACTCTGAGTTCTGACTCTTCAGGGATACTGTCAGGGGATCTTCTTATATCACATATAAGAGCGTTTATATCCGATGTACCACATAATAAGGGAATATTCCCGGGAAACTCTGCATTAAAGAGCTTTTTATCCTTGACGATGCCTGCAGAAACTTCAGGGATAAGAGACAGAAATACAATGCTGTTAAAATCCCTGCCTTTACGGTTGTATTCGTATAATTCTGCCAGAGCGCTGATCTCTGAGTTCGTGTTAAGAAAACAGGGAACGTTATATCTGTTTGTGAAGTGTTCTTTTATCCTTAAGCCTTTCCATTCTGGCATATTCGGCGGATCAAGGAGTATACCGTTATGCATATCTACGGGGCCTCTGCAGCCTATACCGATAGCTTCGAAATCATACATATCAAGCAGTTCATCAAAGCGCTCCATGGCTTGCTTGAGCGTATCATAGTCAGCTTCAGTGAGGAAAACGAGCTTGTTCAGAACTTTAACCATTCCCTCATTATAATATCCGTAAACGACTGTACATTTAGTCCGGCCTATATCAATACCTATAATCCTTTTCATTTCCTCTTCTTTCAGATATCCATGGTGAAAGCCGCTGAAATATATGAAAAAGCATGAATAGAATCAGCTTATATCATTCATCCATCTGCCTGATGAAGGCTTCATAGATAGATCTGATCGCCCGGTCGAAATCATTGTTTCCTACACCGACGATTATATTCATCTCACTTGAACCCTGATCGATCATCCTGATATTAATCTTGGCTTCTGCAAGTGCTCCGAAGATAGTGGCGGCAGTTCCTATCTGACGTATCATCCCTCGTCCGACAGTAGCTATAAGGGCGATATTACTGAAAACCTCGATGCTGTCCGGCTTGCAGATCCTGTGGATATCATCTACAAGATCGTGAAGAGTATCTTCTATACTTGAATCTTGGAGAACTACACAGAGTGTGTCTATACCGGAAGGCATATGCTCAAATGATACACCGTATTTCTCGATGCATGAAAGGACTTTACGCCCGAAGCCGAGCTCAGAGTTCATGCCGTTTTTCTCAATAGAGATGATAGTGAAATTCTTTTTGCCGGCTATGCCCGTTATGCCTTTTCTGTCTTCTTCATGTTCGATCATGGGGACGATCATAGTCCATTTTGCGGACGGATCGTTAGTGTTCCTTACATTGATCGGAATAGCGGCATTATAAACGGGGAAGATGGAGTCTTCATGCAGCACCTGGGCGCCCATATAGGAAAGCTCTCTTAATTCCCTGTAAGTTACGAAGTCAATGGATTTCGGGTTTTTGACGATCCTGGGATCAGCCATAAGGAATCCTGAAACGTCAGTCCAGTTTTCATAGAGATCGGCACTGCATCCAGCTGCGACTATTGCGCCTGAAATATCGGAACCACCTCTTGGGAAGGTATGGATCCTGCCGTCAGGCAGACTTCCGTAGAATCCGGGGATAACGGCATATTCATGCTTTTTAAGTTCCTTCCTGAGAAGCGGAAGCGAAACTTCTTCAGAATACTTGCCGCGTTTGTCGAACTTTATGACATCCTTTGCGTCGATGAAATCCCATCCGAGATATGATGCGAGCAGAAGACCGTTGAAATACTCGCCGCGGCTAGCCGAGTATTCGGCCCCTGCGCCGTTTAGAAGTTCATTAAGGAAATCCTTGAGTCTGGCTTCTATATCTATATCAAGACCCAGTTCTTCCTTTATAGATACGAATCTTTCGGTTATCTCTTCGAAAACGGACATATAATCGCCGCCGAATTCGATATCCTGATTCAGCTTTAATAGAAGATCGGTCACCTTTGAGTCACCGTCGAATCTTTTTCCGGGTGCGGAAGGGACGACATAATGCCTGTTTCTGTCAGACATAAGTATGTTCTTAACTTTTTCCATCTGGCTGCCGCTGGCAAGTGATGAACCGCCGAATTTTGTAACTATGATAGACATAATATCACCTTTATTTATCCTGGACCCCTTAAAGTATTATCTTTCTGCCTTCTATATAGTAGCGCTTTTCCTCAGCCTCACCCAGAGAAAAAGTCTTCTTGGGCAGAACACCATATTTCGCTATTGTATTGAAAAAAGACGATTTATCGAGTACCGGCATCATAAAACCGGTGCATCCGTCTTTATCAGACTGTTTGTGCAGCTCTTCGTCTCCGTGGATATACTCGATATAGTCATAATCCGCGGACAGTTTTTCAAGAATGCTGTCTATCAGTATGAATGCATTTACCGAATCTGTGTCACTGAGGAATATATCATAATTCCGCCCTCTGTGTTTAACGGATAAGGAGCATTTCGGATCATTTGAAGCATTTTCTTTTATATACGAATCTTTATCTGAAACTGCAAGCTCGTTTATAAAGCTGTCAAGCAAACTGTGTTTGCTTCCGAATACGCATCTGTGTATAGGCTTAAAGACAAGACCTTCATCATAGATGTTGATAAGTTCGGTCAGAGCAAATCTTGCAGGATGAGTCTGTCTCTCTTCTTCAGGAAGCGTATCTTTAATACTGTCCCAGACTGCTTTCGCTGTCGCAAGAGAGTGGTTTCCGTCTCCGACGAGAAGAAGCATATCATCAGTTTTCGGAAGGCCGTTTATACGGCTGATGATCTCTTCTAGAAAAGCGCTGTCCTTAATGAACCAGCCTTCTGCATATCCGCCGCCGAGCATGAGCTCGGATGAATACACCTTTTCATAGGAACTTTTGTTCTTTTCTATATCCTGCATTATCGAGTCGCCCTTATCATTCATCAAGACGATGATATGCGGGAATTCGACCGGAGCATTTTTCCTTATCCTGACTCTCGGGGGTATCCTTGAGAGTATCGTCTTTTCAGTTGCCCTTATAAGGGGTTTTTTTGTATGGTCCGTATCGTATGATTCGAGGTCGAGACATATCACGAGGCCTCTGCGTCTTACACCTGCTATAGTCCTTTCTGTCAGGACTGCGCCGTTTCCGAGATTTCTGAACACTCCGCTTTCAAGATATTCCTCCATGGTCATGTTGGCTTTATCTATACGGGTGTCAGCTTCATCAAGATAGATCTCGGGGAGTATCATATTAAGGCAGCTGGGTGAACCTTCTGCGATACTCTTAGCATTCTCCCAGTAGCTGCTGTCAGTGATGAACTGATCGCAGGCTACGACTGCCCATTTATATATATCTATCTTTTCTGAGGGGAGAAGTATCTCCGCCGGAGAGACAGGTCTGTTCAGCATTATTTATCCTTCTTAAGAGAATATTAAACTGCTCCTGTTCATATTCATACAAAGTAAAATATATCATAAAAGGATATCCTGTTCAATATTCATAATGACTGTTTAGTTATACAGTTAAAAGCTGTTAGCCTTGACTTGTACTGTCTAATGTGTTATTTTTTCTAAGGAAAAGATAGTGAAGGGGAATTATCAGACTTACAGCGTGCTCAAGAGAATCCGGGAGCGGTGTGATCCGGATGCGGCTGCCTGATATCTCACCCCCGAATCGCTGTGCTGATAAGGCACAGACGTCTGTCCCACGTTACAGGGAAATTGCAGCTTTGCTGCATATCTGAGTTTTACAGTATATCTGTAAAATAAGAGTGGTACCGCGGAGATATACTTCGCCTCTTAGTGGGGCGAAGTTTTTTATTAAAATATGATCTAGGAGTTGAAAGAGTTGAATTTACCAGAAATCGAAAAGAAATGGCAGAAGAAATGGGCTGACACCGAGCTCTATAAGTTCGATAAGAACAGTGACAAGCCGAAGCATTATGTTCTTGAGATGTTCTCATATCCTTCGGGAGCAAAGCTCCATATCGGACACTGGTACAATTATTCCCTTTCTGATTCATATGCACGTTTCAGAAGGATGCAGGGATATAACGTATTCCATCCGATGGGATTCGACGCGTTCGGCCTTCCCGCAGAAAACTATGCCATAAAGACAGGGATACATCCGCAGGATTCAACATTGTCCAATATAGAGACGATGGAGAGACAGTTAAAGGAGATGGGAGCTTCCTTTGACTGGGATTATGAGATAAAGACCTGCATGCCCGATTACTATAAATGGACACAGTGGTGCTTCCTCCAGCTTTATAAGAAGGGCCTTGCATACAGACAGAATGCGCCTGTCAACTGGTGTCCGAACTGCCAGACGGTCCTCGCTAATGAACAGGTCGTAGACGGCAGATGTGAAAGATGCGGGACAGAAGTCGTAAGAAAGAACCTGACACAGTGGTTCTTCAAGATCACTGATTATGCCGACAGACTGCTTGAAGGTCTTGACAGGATAGACTGGCCTGAAAAGACCAAAACGATGCAGAAGAACTGGATCGGAAGATCAACAGGCAGCGAGATAAAGTTCAAGATAAAAGGCGGCGGTGAATTTTCGGTATTCACAACAAGAGCCGACACTCTTAACGGCGTTTCCTATGTTGTATTTGCTCCGGAGCATCCTCTTGTCGATGAGATAACGACAGACGAATACAGGCAGGCAGTTGAGGATTATAAGCTTTTCGCGTCCAAGGCCAGCGAGATAGACAGGCTTTCCGTTACACGTGAAAAGACCGGTACCTTCACGGGAGCTTATGCTATCAATCCTCTGAACGGAGAGGAAGTACCCATCTGGATCTCCGATTATGTCCTTGCCAGTTACGGGACCGGAGCTGTCATGGCAGTTCCCGCACATGATGAAAGAGACTTTGAGCATGCAAAAAAATACGGGCTGCCTATAAAACGTGTAGTCAAGGGAAAAGACGGGATAGATGACACGCTTCCTTTCTGTGACTACAGCGGTGTCATATGCAACAGCGGAGAGTTTGACGGGCTTACGGTCGAGGAAGCCAAGAAAGCCGTGACAGAGAAACTCGCAAAAACAGGTGATGCTTCCTTCAAGGTCAATTACAGACTCAGAGACTGGCTTATTTCCAGACAGAGATACTGGGGTGCGCCTATTCCTATGATCCACTGTCCGCACTGCGGAGTTGTACCGGTACCTGAAGATCAGCTGCCTGTACTTCTTCCTTATGACGTCGATTTCACACCGGACGGGACTTCGCCTCTTGCTAAACATGAAGGCTTTATGAATGTGAAGTGCCCTGTCTGCGGTCATGATGCAAAGAGAGATCCCGATACCATGGATACGTTCATGTGTTCGTCCTGGTATTTCCTGCGTTATCCTGACAACAAGGACGATAAGATGGCCTGGGATCCCAAGATCATAAACAAGCTGCTTCCTGTAGATAAATATATTGGTGGCGCAGAGCATGCATGTATGCATCTGCTTTATGCAAGATTCTTTACTAAGGCTTTCTACGATATGGGCTATCTTGATTTCGATGAGCCGTTCACTTCGCTTGTACATCAGGGCACGATTCTTGGACCTGACGGTGAAAAAATGTCGAAATCGAGAGGCAATGTAGTATCGCCCGATACTTATATCAGCGAATACGGCTCTGATGCTTTCAGGCTGTATCTTGCATTCGGTTTCTCATATGTGGAAGGCGGCCCCTGGAGCGACGGAGGTATCAAGTCAGTCGCTAAATACATTGACAGAGTAGAGAGACTGGTCGACAGAATCTACAAGGACCATAAAGAGCATTTCCATGACAAGAACGATATCGCAAAACTTGATTATTCTGTCAACTATGCAGTAAAGAATGTGACTAAGGATATAGCTGTGTTCCAGTTCAATACTGCTGTTGCTCGTATAATGGAGCTTACGAACAATCTGTACAAGTATACGGAGAGCGGAAAGTATGACAGGGATGAAGCGATGTCAGCAGTAAAAACACTGCTGCTCCTGCTGTCTCCATTTACTCCTCATTTTGCCGAAGAACTTTGGGAAAGGATAGGGGAGGATTACAGCATATTCAATCAGAAATGGCCGGAAGTGGATGAATCGAAGCTTGTGCTTGATGAAGTGGAGATACCGTTCCAGATCAACGGCAGACTGAAAGAACGCTTCAAAGTCTCGAAGGATGCTACTAAAGAGGACATTGAGGAGTATGTCAGAACTAATTTCAGCGAGTACCTTGACGGGAAGACGATCATAAAATTCATCGTAGTTCCGAGCAGGATAGTGAATGTCGTTTTAAAGTAACTGATCAAGCGGCTGGATATCAGCCGCTTTTTTATATTAAATAAAAAACATCCGCCTTAATAAGACGGATGTTTTGGCGTGCCTGGAGGGATTCGAACCCCCGACCTATTGGTTCGTAGCCAAGCACTCTATCCAGCTGAGCTACAGGCACAAGTCATATCGACCTTTTCTATTATATGGCTAGATAGCCATGTTGTCAATAAGAATAAAAAGGTTCCGGGTCCATGTATTGTAGCATTACAATTGATGAGAGACCAAAGGGGTATAAAAAAGCGATTGAATCTTTTAGAATGTTAATAACCCAAAAAAACAAATCTGAAAGGAAATATCAATCGCTATGAACACTATACCATGTACACAACGATATTTGC
>JAFWWA010000039.1 GCA_017523755.1 Christensenellaceae bacterium
CCGTATAGAGTCTTGAAAAGAGGAATCTATGGGGTAAGGGGGATTATGCGCCCTTGACGACGGAAGTCTGCTGTTAACAGTTGCTTGAACATAGAAAAGGGACCTGCGAATAATGATTTCTCATTATTTCACAGGCCCTTTATTCATATACCGGTTCAGAGGACGCACTGTCCGTCTTTCATGATGAGCGTATCGTCAGCGTATATGGTGGGGCTGTGGGTCACGATGTCGAAATGTCCTTTTGCCATCTGCGCTCCTCCGAGGCTTATGTTCCTTCCCATGCCGATATGGAAGGTCCCGTATGTGGATTCGTCCTCAATATAGGAAACGCCCCTGCATTTTGACAGTGCATTGAGTCCTATGCCGAATTCGCCTGTCATCCACATCTTTGGGTCTTCAAAGGATCCTATATAATCCCTGAGCCTTAAAGAGTCGTGATTGTCCGATATGATCTCGAGCTTTCCTTCATGGAAAACTATCTCCACTGGTTCGCTTACGGTCCCTATATAGCCAAGAGAGCCGTCTAAAATGAGCTTTCCCTCAGTCCCGGTCTCGACTACGGGCACAAATATCTCAAAGCTTGCCGAAGTGGTCTGCCCCGGTCTTGTTGCCATACCGTTATAAAGACCGCACTTTCTTTCCCTTTTGTCGAAGAGCAGATCGGTGCCTTTTTCGGTAGTGACTCTTATAAAAGAAGCGTTCTTAACAACAGGCTGCATGCGTTTTCCTATCCTGTATGCCCATCTGGTATCCATGGCTATGAAATCGTTCTCAAGCAGAGAAGAACCGTCATTGCATGAAAGAGGGATCGAAAGGAATCTGGCACCTGCCTTAGTGGCTTTTTCTACGGAAGGAGAGGTTATGAAGGAATTATCGGTAGCGCCTATAATGACGTTTGCCCTTTTTAAAAGCTCCTCCATCTCTTCTATGACAGAGCCTTCCTGTACATCAGAGCTGTTGAGCACGATGACCCTCACGACACTGTCTGAGGATCTTGCCCATTTCTCCACCGCCGCAGCCTCACGTTCATGATGTTCATCTGTTATGAAAAGGACCAGCTCGTCCTGGCCTGCTTCCAGCCATCTGTTCATTATGATGGAAATCCCGGTATCAAGCAGCATCATATTACTCCTGTAAGTTATGTTGATTTAATTGTATATCCATTTTGGGCGCTTGTAAAACACTAAAATCCCTGTCATAAAGCTGTACGGGACATGAAAACGGTATTTTTACACGTTGGAAACCTTATAATCTTTACAAAATATTCATATTTCTATTGCTATTGGTATGAAAATATACTACAATATTCTCTAATTAAAGCATAAAAAATAAATATTTGAGCTTTTGACCGGTTGGATTTTTATGAGTAAAAAGAAACAGGTATTACCGATTTACAATTTCGATGAACCTATAAAGATAGTCAGGTACAGGGGAGGAGCTACGGACATAGTTTTCTATTCGCTGATGCTTGCGATAGTGACAGGGGCGATCTTCCTTATACTTTTCTGGCAGAACGGCAAGATCGTGTTTCAGTTCACGCTTTTAAGGGTCCTCATAGCTTTCCCGCTGACACTGCTTTTCGTGATATTCTCGGAACTATTAAGGGAGCTCAGGAAATACACGAAGAAGCTGATGCAGAAGAGCACATGGACGATAGAGGAGCTTATGGAAATGACCGGGCAGAACAGGAAGAGGACAGAGCAGAGCATATCCCATGTCCTTGAGACCGGTTTTACTGTAGATCCCAGGTGCATCAAAAACTGGGAAGAATTAAAGAATGTAATGGATAATTGATCCGTTATAAAAAAATAGAGTAAGGAGAATGGTATGGAAATCATCAAACTTATCGGTGTCGTGATAGTTATCATTGGTTTCGCTCTGAAATTTGATACTATCGCAACTGTAGTTCTTGCTGGCCTTGCCACCGGACTCGTAGCAGGTATGACCCCGATGGAGATCCTGGAGACTCTGGGAACATCCTTCATAAGCCAGAGGACAGCAACATTGTTCGTTCTGACCCTGCCTTGTATCGGTATCTGCGAGAGATACGGACTTAAGGAAAAAGCAGTCGATTTCATCAGAAGCATCAAGAATGCTACGACAGGACGCGTTATATTCGTATATCAGGCAGTCCGTACTTTATCGGCAGCTTTCTCGCTCCGTCTCGGCGGACATCCTCAGTTCGTACGTCCTATAGTCGTTCCTATGGCTGAAGGTGCAGCAAGCTCAAAATACGGTGAGCTCACAGAAGAAGAGACTGACGTTATAAGAGGTGCCGCTGCAGGTGCAGAGAACTATGGTAACTTCTTCGCTCAGAACTGCTTCATGGGCGCATCAGGAACCCTTCTTATCGTTTCGACGCTTGTTGAGCAGGGATTTGAGGTCACTGCAGCCCAGATAGCTGCATGGTCTATCCCGATCGCAGTCATTTCCGTGATAATCGGATTCGTCCGCTCCATCATGATCGACGGCAAACTCAGCAAGATGGCAGGAGGTGACGCGAAATGACATTTGCACAGATTTTACAGGAAGTTTTCTCCGCGCTTATCGGCATAGTTTTCATACTGGTCGGTATAAAGGCATTAAAGGATGAGGGAGCTCAGAAGAAGGCTACGACAGTCGCTTTCTGGTTCATCCTCGGCTTCACGTTCATCTGCGGTTACTGGATCCCGAAGTGGATCGTCGGCGTATGCATCATAGCTCTTGCAGTACTTACCGGTATCAAGGGCGTCGTGCAGAGCAAGAGCGACGTTCCCACTCATGAGCAGGTCAGGGCAGGAGCTGACAAGTTCGGATATAAGATCTTCATCCCCGCACTCGTCATCGCTATCGGTTCAGTCATACTCACCTGGCTCGGAGCAAAAGTGCCCGCATTAAACTGGCTCACAGCTAACAACTCGATATGCATCGGCGGTCTTTTAGGACTCCTCTGCGTGCTCCTGATGACAAAAGCAAATGTCAAATACGCTGTTGTTGACGGAACCAGACTTATGGACAACGTCGGTGTCACAGGTATCCTTCCCCAGCTGCTCTCCGCTCTCGGCGCTCTGTTCACGGCTGCCGGAGTAGGCGACGTCATAGCTAAGGGAGTATCCGCAATAATCCCCGAGGGCTCAAAGCTCATCGCCTGCATCGTATACTGCGTTGCAATGGCACTGTTCACGATCATCATGGGCAACGGCTTCGCTGCATTCTCGGTCATCACAGTCGGTATCGGTATTCCTTTCCTGATCGCTCAGGGAGCAAACCCGGTAATCGTCGGTGCTCTTGGACTTACTGCAGGATACTGCGGAACGCTCTGCACACCTATGGCTGCAAACTTCAACATCATGCCTGCTGCTCTGCTTGAGGTCAAGAACAAATACGCGATCATCAAGAGCCAGGTGCCTGTTGCACTTTGCCTGCTCGTTATCCACATCATCATCATGTACTTCTTCGCTTAAGAAAAGTACCTGTGACCGGATAATAACTGCCGCGTCCGGATCTTAACCGGACGCGGTATTTTAAAAGTGGAGGCATTTACATGAAAATCTTACTAACAGCTTTTGATCCGTTCGGCGGAGAACCGGTGAATCCCGCACAGCAGGCAGTCGAGGCAGTAAAGGACTGTATTGCAGGGGCCGAGATAGTAAAGTGCATAGTACCTACGGTATTCGGCAAATCCATCGAAACAGTATATGCTGCCATGAAGAAGGAAAAGCCCGATGTGACCCTCTGTATCGGCCAGGCAGGCGGAAGGATCGGCATGACTCCCGAAAGAGTGGCCATCAACCTCAATGATGCAAGGATCAAGGACAATGAAGGGCAGCAGCCTTTCGATACCAAGATATTCGAGGACGGCCCTGACGCATTCTTCACGCTGCTCCCCGTAAAGGCGATGGTCGACAAGATGCTGAAGGCAGGTATCCCTGCAAGCCTTTCCTACACGGCAGGCACATTCGTTTGCAACCACCTGATGTACGGCGTTCTTTATTATATCAGTAAGGAATTCCCCGGAATGAAGGGCGGTTTCATGCATGTACCGTTCCTGCATGAGCAGGTCCTTGATAAGAAGAACACCCCGTCTCTCTCAAAGGAAGACATAGTAAAGGGTATCGAGGCTTCTATCGAGGCTATAGTTGAAAACGCATAAATCAAGCATTCAGGATCTTATAAAAGGTTATTATATAAAGGGGCTCCCTGTCAGTTAAGGGAGCTCCTTTTCAGCTTGACGGGTATCATCAAAGACTTTATCATTCTATATGGAAGTGCAAACTTTTAAAAACGGAGGGACTGAAGTTGGAAAAGCTCAAAAAACTCTTTCTGCTTTTTAAAACGACATTCCTTATAAGCATCACTGCCAATTCGGGTTACGCGATCATCAGTGTTATTAGGAATGACTTCGTTAAGAAATACAAATGGTTCACTGAAGAGGAGATGACGGATTACATAGCTCTTGCGCAGAGTACGCCGGGGCCTGTCGCGGTAAATATCTCGATGATAACGGGCTATCAGAGCGAGGGCATACTCGGAGCTCTTGCCACTGTCTTCGGAGTCGCTCTTCCCCCGCTCCTTGTGATGATAATCGTGACATATTTCTATAATGTCATTATCGGAAACAAATATGTAGAGATATTCATGAGAGGGATGCAGTTCGGAGTCTGCGCCATGCTACTCGACGTCATCATCGGGCTGTTCGTGAATGTTACCAAAAAGAGCGCGGCCTATTCCGTGATAATAATGATCCTTTCATTCCTGTATATAAGGCTGCTGGATTATTCCATATTCTATCTTGTGATAACCCTTATAATCACAGCAGTCGTAAAATCGCTTATCATCAAAAGGAGGTCGGTGAAACAATGAGTCTCCTTGATATACTTTTTGCCTTCATGAAGATAGGCGTCCTTGCCTTCGGCGGCGCATATGCTGCAATACCTATCGTTGAAAAGGAAGTCGTATTTGTTAACGGATGGATGACTTATCAGGAATTCGGGAATCTCCTGACTCTTGACGAGCTGACACCGGGCCCTATCCTTATAAACAGCGCCACATTCGTCGGCATGAAACTGAAAGGTATTCCGGGAGCGATCTGCGCAACGATAGGCTGTATCCTTCCGGCTATGATAATTTCTCTCATACTCGTGCTAATATACAGAAAGTATAAGAAGCTCTCAATAATGGAAAGCATCATGGCGACGCTAAAGTGCATGTCCATAGCTCTTATCGCTTCCACGTTCTTAAGGATATTCATCGACGCTCTGTTCGGCGGTGGTTCGGTGAGTATAGGCAATATCGATCTCATAGCGCTTCCGCTCATGATCATATCGTATCTTATAATGAGGAAGAAGAAGACCAACCCCATACTTATAATGCTGGGCTGTGGTCTTATCAATCTTCTTGTGCATCTCATAATATGATCTTTTAAGTCAAATGCAAAATAACTTTATAAGACGGCGTTTATATGCTTTATAAATGCCGTTTTTTTTATTATCATATATAAAAAGGCAGAAACAGCCCGATTTATGGCTTTTTTTAGCGAATTCAACCGCCGTTTTACTGCTTTTTAAAGCGATTCAACCGGATGTACAGAGAGAAAAGCTCCGACTCAACCAGAAGGGTAGAGGAAAAATGCCGGATTCAACCGATAGTGTATAGTAAACGTTTTTTCACGCTGTTATGATTTAGCCATCGAAAGACGGAGGAAACGATCATGGAAAACAAAGAGACATTAGGAAAACGCATTGCCCAGTTAAGAAAGGCAAAAGGATATACACAGGAACAGCTTGCCGAAAAGGTAGGCGTGTCCGCCCAGGCGGTATCCAAATGGGAAAATGACATAAGCTGTCCCGATATAACCCTTCTCCCGCTCCTTGCCGATCTGTTCGGTGTGACGGTAGATGAGCTTCTGGGTGTAAAGCCTGTAGAGCCGCACGTCATAGTGCTCGATAAGGATGAGCGCAAAGACGATGATCAGGCAAAAGGAAACAGGGACGGCTTCTACTGGGAGTGGAATAAGGGATCTGGAAAATGGTCCACGATAGCATTCTGCATAGGAATGATCCTTGTGTGTCTCCTGTTCATATTAAGAAGGATGACACCTCTGTTCCCTGATTTCGTGGAAGGCGGGATCACTCTTAAAGCCTGGAACTATGTATGGCCGCTCCTGGTATTCACCGCAGGTCTTATAACTTTAGGCAGCAGTACTGCAGCGGGTATCGCGATAATGGCATTCGGCGGATATGAATTCGTGCGCCGCACGCTTCTCCCGTACGGCATAAGCCTTATAGGTATCCCTTGGTACGTCATACTCCTCATATTTGCAGTAGTGCTCCTTGTGATCACTATATATCATGAGATAAGGGGAAAGCGCGTTTACAGAGATCATAACGGAAAGCATGTAAAGGCTCCCGTGATGGACGTTTCACAGGAAGATGACCGTCTCGAAGCTGATATGAGCTTCGGATCGGGAGTCATCACATATGAGAGCGAGACGCTCAAAGGCGGTAATATCGATACCAACTTCGGCGAATATACGGTAGACTTTACCAATGTCAAGACATTTGCGGAAAACTGCCTTGTTGATGTGAGCCAGAATTTCGGAAGTCTCACGATACTCCTTCCGAGGAATGTGAATCTCGTCAAATCATCGGATACCTCATTCGCATCGTTTGCGGTGATAGGGAATGCGGATCCCGACGCGGATCAGAGGGTCATAATAAGGGGAGACGTGAATTTCGGAACGCTTCAGGTGAAATACCAGTAAAATGATCCGGCGGATAAGCAAAAGGAAATGCCCGAGCCTGATGAGGCGCGGGCATTTTTATGGTGCGCCTGGCGGCGCACGTTTCTAATGGGTGAAAGTCCCGAATCCGCCCGGTAGTGGGAAGGATATAGCCGAAGGCAAGGGTGTCCATCGCGAGGTGGAATCTGAAGGAAGCCGGATGTGGGAACAAACTAACCACGGGCAAACCTCTGGCCTGACGAACAGAAACCACATACGAGGTCACGCATGAGGGTAAGACTGCCATAC